>VFBG01000281.1 GCA_006515835.1 bacterium
CCAGGAGTTGGGTAAGGAGAGCTTCGTCTGCGTCGCCAGCTACGGCGACGGCGGGCCTGGCTACATCCCACCCGCCAAGGCGTACTTCGAGGGCGGCTACGAGCCGACCGTCGCCCTGGCCGGCCCGGACAGCGAGGAAATTCTCCAGGGCGCCATAAGCAAGCTCCTCGGAAAAAAATAGGCCGGCCGCTCGCGGTTTAGCACGCCCGCGCCGCTTGCGGCTTCGCACACGAACTCCGCCCGTTTCTGGTAAGTACATCATGGAGCAAACCGTAGAACAGCACCTCAACGAGCTGTTCCACCGGCTGTTCGACGGCAAGCCGACCGTCCTCATCGTCGCCGTCGGTCTGGTCTTCGTCGGCGCGATCGCCTACCTGGACTACATCACGGGCGAAGCGCTGTCTTTCTCGGCGGTCTACCTGATTCCCATCTGCTTCGGCACCTGGTACGGCAATCCACGGGCCGGACTGCTGCTGGCCGGCGCCAGCACCGTCGCCTGGACGACGGTCAACCTCGAGGATTACTCCGCTCACCTGGCGGTCGCCGGCTGGAACGCCGTCATGCGCTTCACGTTCTTCGTCATCACTTCCACCTTGCTGGGCCGGCTGCGCGACGAGCTGCGCGTCGCCCAGACGCTGGCGAACACCGACCCGCTCACCGGCGCTGCCAATCGCCGTCTCTTCATCGAGACCGTGCAGCAGGAGCTGCGCCGCGCCGCCCGCCACCCCCGGCCGCTGACGCTCGCTTACCTGGACCTCGACAACTTCAAGGAAGTCAACGACCTGCTCGGCCATGCCACCGGCGACCAGCTGCTCCGACGGGTGGCCCAGACGATCCACGAGCACATTCGCCGCACCGATCTGGTCGCCCGCCTCGGCGGCGACGAGTTCGCCGTCTTCCTGCCGGAGACCGACCGGGCCGGCGCCCACGCGCTGCTGCCCCGGCTGCACGAACTGCTGCTGCAAGCCATGATCGACCGCGACTGGCCGGTCACGTTCAGCATCGGCGTGGTGACGTTCGACCGGCCGCCCGCCGCCGTGGATACCGTCATCCAGCGCGCCGATGCCCTGATGTACCAGGTTACGAACTGGCCGACGGTGTTGACGAAAAAAAATCCGCCGTCGAACAATAAATCGCCAGCCTGCCTCATCGCACTTCATAGACAGCACCAGTCCCGCAACCAACGCTGATCCGCACACCTCACGCGCCAGCCCAAGGGAATACCATCATGAGCAGCAGTCCTTCCGACCGCGCCGATAGTGCGCGCCCGGTCCTGATCCGCCCCACGCCGTTGCAAGGCGACGACGAAGGCATCGACCTCCGCCGCCTGTTGCCGGCCTGGCTCATCAGCGGCGTCCTCCATGTCGTCGTCCTCTCCGTCTTCCTGCTGGTCGGCATGGGCCGGTCGGCCACCGCGGAAGGCAAGGAGCAGGTCGTCTACGGCGGCGATGTGACGGACAACGCTCGGGACAAGGACCTGCTGGTGGACGACATCGGCGACGATCCGTCCTTGCCCAGCGGCTTCAACAACCCGCGCCAGGAAGAATTCAACATCCCCGGCCCGGCCAGCTTCAACGAAGCCCTGGGCATTCCCGGCGGTCAAGACAA
>VFBG01000282.1 GCA_006515835.1 bacterium
AGATCTGCGAGCCCGGACGCAAGCTTGCCGCCGCCATCGGCGCCCGATTGCGGACCTCGCCGGGCGCCGCCCTGATCATCGATTACGGCCCGGCGGAGAGTGCTGCCGGCGACTCGCTCCAGGCGGTCAAGGGGCATCGCTTCCATCCGGTGCTGTCCGAGCCCGGCCGGGCCGACCTGACCGCCCATGTGGACTTCCAGGCCCTGGCCGAGGCCGGCCGGCGAGCGGGCGCCAAGGCCCATGGCCCGGTGTCGCAGGGACGCTGGCTGCTGCGCATGGGGATCGAGGAACGCACCGTCATGCTGATGAAGACCGCGTCCCCGGACCGGGCGGCCGATCTGGCCGGCCGCGCACGGCGCTTGATCGATCCCGGCGAAATGGGCACCCTGTTCAAGGTTCTGGCGCTGGCAAGCCCGTCGCTGCCCGTTCCCCCCGGTCTGGATCCTTAGGAAACGTCGCATGATCAGCTTGTCGGCCCTGAATGATTTCACCCGCATCCGCCATGGGTTCTTCACCCGCGAGGGTGGCGTGTCGCAGGGGCTCTACACCGCGCTCAATTGCGGCCCGGGCTCGCGCGACGATTCCGGGGCCGTCGCCGAGAACCGCCGCCGCGCCATGGCTCAGTTGGACCTGCCGCCCGAGGCGCTGGCGACGCTGTACCAGACCCATTCCACCGACGTGGTGGTGGTGACCGAGCCGTTCGCGGCTGGCCAGTCGCCCACCGCCGACGCCATGGTCACCGACCGCCCCGGCATCGCACTCGGCATCCTGACCGCCGATTGCGCCCCGGTGCTGCTGGCCGACGGCAAGAAAGGCGTGGTCGCCGCCGCCCATGCCGGCTGGAAGGGGGCGCTGGCCGGTATTCTCGACAACACCGTCGCCGCCATGGTCAGGATGGGGGCGCGCAAGACCGGCATCGTCGCCGCCATCGGTCCCTGCATCGGCCATCGCTCCTACGAGGTCGGACCGGAATTTCCGGCTCCCTTCCTGGCCGAGGATCCGGCCAACACCGATTTCTTCGCCCCGGCGCTTCGAACTGGACATGCCCTGTTCGACCTGCCCGGCTATCTGTCGCG
>VFBG01000136.1 GCA_006515835.1 bacterium
GCCTCGCCGCAATCCCCGCGCCGATTAAGCCCGGCGCGTTTTTACACGGCCTCGGTCGAAAGCAGTCGGTCGCGCTCATCCCGAAAGCGGACCCTGCCGCCCCTCCAGCCACCGCAGCAACCCCTCCGCCGCCACGACCCCCGAGGCCATCGACGCCTGCAACAGATACCCCCCCGTCGGCGCCTCCCAGTCCAGCATCTCGCCCGCGACGAAGACGCCGGGCAGGGCGGTCAGCATCAGCCCCTGATCGACCTGGTCCATGCGCACACCGCCCGCCGAGGAGATCGCCCGCGCCAGTCCCTGCACCCCCGTCAGCGTCAGCCGCACGGCCTTGATCCGTTTGGCCAGCTTGTCCGCGCCCGCTGGCAGTTCGCCAGGGATCTCGCGCAACAGTCCGGCCGCGACCGGCGACAGCCCCGCCACCTTCCGCAGCCAGTTGGTCGCGCTGTCCTTGCCACGCGGCTTCGCCAGCCGCCCCGCCAGCGCCTCGACCGTCAGATCGGGCCGCAGGTCCACCGTCAGCGCCGCCGACCCGTCCCGCCCGATCGCGTCCCTCAGCCCGGCCGACAGGGCATAGACCGCCCCGCCCTCCAGCCCGTAGCGCGTCACCATGGCCTCGCCGCGCACCGTGCGCGCGCTCAAGCAGCCCGAAGGGCGATAGCGCTCCGGAATGTCGTGCGTCAGGGCGATCGGCTTCAGCGGCTGCCCGGCGAACCGGTCCGCGAAGATCTCCGACCAGGCCACGTCGAAGCCGACATTCGACGGCCGGAACGGCTCGACCGCCACGCCTTCCGCCTCCAGCCAGTCCCGCCAGGTGCCGTCCGACCCCAGCCGCGGCCAGCTGGCCCCGCCCAGCGCCAGCACCACGGCGTCCGGCGTCTCGACCCGCTCGCCCTCCGGCGTGTCGAACACCCAGTTCAGCCCATCGCCATTGCGGCGAAAGCCGGAACAGCGCGACCGCGTCCGCACCTCGACGCCCAGCTCGTTCAACCGCCCCAGCCAGGCCCGCAGCAGGGGCGAGGCCTTCATCGCCCGCGGGAACACCCGCCCCGACGAACCCGTGAACGTGGCCTGCCCCAGCCCTTCGGCCCAGCCGATCAGATGGGTCGGCGAGAAGGCGTCCAGCCAGGCCGAGACCACGCCTGCCGCATCGCCATACCGTCCCGTGAACGGCGCGATGTCCTCGGAATGGGTCAGGTTCAGCCCGCCCCGCCCGGCCATCAGGAATTTCCGCGCCACGGACGGCATGGCCTCATGCACCACCACGGTCACGCCCGCCCGCGCCAGCCGCTCGGCGGCCATCAGCCCGGCCGGTCCGGCGCCGATGATGTGTACGGTCCTGGCTGAATCGCTCATGGTCGACCCACTACCCTGTTCTGAGACGAACGTCCGGCGAAAGCGGGTTCATCACAACGGGCACAACGGCGTCACAAAGGACACAACGGGTCCAGTGAAGCGGAATCAGCCCGACCCGTCCTCGATGCAGTGGGACGTTTCGGGATCGAGGGCGGCGAACGCCGCAATTTTCGGCACACGGATGAAGACACGGACGTCGGCACATCCCCGATCCCGTCGTGTACGTTGTGACCTCGTTGTGCCCGTTGTGATGAACCTCCACACCGCAGCGCGAAAAAACCGCTCCGGGAACCCCCCAAACCCGCATACGCTCATCTCCCATGAGCGTCGCCTTCACCCGCGAGGAAGATCTGGAGGCCACGGCCGCCGACCTTCCCGACCGTCCGATTTCGCCCCACCCGAACCTGGTCACCCCCAAGGGGCTGGCGCTGATCGAGGCCGCCCTGGCCTCCGCCCGCGCCGCCTACAGCGGTGCCCAGGCCCACGGCTCGATCGAGGCCGACCGCACCGCCATGGCCCGCGCCACTCGCGACCTGCGCTACTGGTCCGCCCGCCGCTGGTCGAAACCGAGCCGGAGGGACGCGTCCGTTTCGGCGGCTCTGTCACCCTCGAACGCGCCGACGGCCGCACCCAGACCTGGCGCATCACCGGCGAGGACGAGGCCGACCCCGCCGCCGGCTCGGTCAGCCATGTCTCGCCTCTCGCCGTCGCCCTGATGAACAAACAGGTCGGGGACGAGGCCGTCGTCGCCGGCCAGACCGTCGAGATCATCGCCGTCGATTGACCGTCAACGGTTGCCCCGGCCCGCTGCTTGCCCCACCTTGGGGAACACAAGGCGCTGCTGCGGCGCTTCCTGCGCTCAGTCCGCGCGAAGCGCGCAAGCGCCAACAAGAAGAGAAAGAGCCGCTCATGGCCCGTAAGCCCAACTACAGTTTCGAACGTCAGGAACGCGACCGCGCCGACGCCAAGAAGGCCGCCGAGAAGGCCGCCGCCAAGGCTGAAAAGAAAGCCGCCGCCGCCGCCCGCAAGGAAGCCGGCCTGCCGCCGCTCGAGGACTGAGGGCCTCCGGACAAACGGTCGCGGCGCGCTGAGGCGGTCGCGCCGGGCATTGCGTGTCTGAACGCCCCGGCTATGGTCACGACCGTCAGTCAACAGGGGTGCTCTTCATGCGTCGTCGTCTCGTCTCGCTCGCGGCCATTCTCGCGGTCATTGCGCCCGCTACCTCGGTCTGGGCGCTGTCGCCTGACACCGGATCAGCGCCGGTCGCCGTCGCCTCCGCCCCCGCCCTGCCCCAGGCCGCGCCGTTGCAGGGCGCGCCCGTCGCCGATCTGGTCGCCCGCGTCGACATTCCCTGGTCGCGCTTCCAGCTCGACAACGGCCTGACCGTCATCGTCCATGAGGACCGCAAGGCCCCGGTGGTCGCGGTGTCCGTCTGGTACAACGTCGGTTCCAAGGACGAGCCCGCCGGCTCCACCGGCTTTGCCCACCTGTTCGAACACCTGATGTTCGGCGGCTCCGAGAACTCCCCGACCAGCCACATCAACGCCATGAGCGCCGCCGGCGCCACCGGCCTGAACGGCACCACCTGGTTCGACCGCACCAACTATTTCCAGACCGTCCCCACCCCGGCGCTGGAACAGACCCTGTTCCTCGAAAGCGACCGCATGGGCTATCTGCTCGGTCAGGTCGGCCAGGACGTGCTCGATCTGCAACGCGGCGTCGTCCAGAACGAGAAGCGCCAGCGCGATAACCAGCCCTATGGCCTGTCCTCCTACGCCCAGCAGGACGCCCTCTTCCCCGTCGGCCACCCCTATCGCCACTCGACGATCGGCTCGATGGCCGATCTGGACGCCGCCAGCCTCGAGACGGTGCGCAACTGGTTCCGTGACAACTACGGCCCCAACAACGCTGTGCTGGTCCTGTCGGGCGACATCGACGAGGCGACAGCCCGCACCCTCGCCGACCGCTATTTCGGCGCCATCCCGCGTGGCCCGGTCAATGTTCCCGCCGCCGCCGACATCCCGACCCTGGCCGCCCCGGTCGAGGAAGTGCTCCGTGACCGCGTCGCCCAGACCCGCATCAGCCGCGCCTGGGTCGTGCCCGGCATGCTGGACCCCGACGCTGTCCCGCTCAGCGTCGGTGCCTCCATCCTCGGCGGCCTGGCCTCCTCGCGCCTCGACAACGCCCTCGTCCGTGGCGACCAGTCCGCCTCATCGGTCAGCGCCGGGGCACAGGCCTTCCATCGTCTCGGCTTCTTCAGCTATTCGGCCAATGTGAAGCCCGGCGGCGACGCCGCGGCCGTCGCGGCCCGCATGGACGCCGTCCTCGCCGACATGCTCGCCAATGGTCCGACCCAGGACGAGATCGACCGCGTCGTCACCCAGTACGCCGCCCGCACCATCCAGGGTCTGGAACAGGTCAACGGCAAGGCCTCCGCCCTCGCCGAGGGCCAGCTCTACGCCGGCGATCCCGACTTCTACCGCACCCAGCTGGCCGCCTACGCCGCCGTCACCCCGGCCCAGGTCCGAGACGCCATGCAGCGCTGGCTGAGCCGCCCGGTCTACAGCCAGATCGTGGAGCCCGGCACCCGCGAAGCCTATGTCGAGGCCGCTGCCGCCCCCTCGGGCGCCACGCCGGTCCCGGCCGCCGAGATTCAGCGCGTCGCCCGCGATCCCATGCCGACCATCGGCGACGTCTCCAACATCGACTTCCCCGACGTCGAGCGCGCCACCCTCTCGAACGGCGTCGAGATCGTCTACGCCCAGTCGACCACCGTTCCGGTCACCCGCGTCGCGGTCGAGTTCGACGCCGGCTATGCGGCGGATGACGCCAGTGCCCTTGGTGTTCATTCGATGATGCTGACGCTGATGAGCGAAGGCACCACCACCCGCGACTCCAACGCCCTGGCCGAGGCCCAGGAACGGCTCGGCGCCTCGGTCAATGTCGGCGCCTCCATGGACCGCACCGCCGCCAGCCTGACCGCCGTGACCACCAACCTCGACCCCTCGCTCGTGCTTCTGTCCGATATGGTGCGCAACCCCGCCTTCGCCCCGGCCGAGGTCGAGCGTTTGCGCGCCCAGCGCCTCGCCGGCCTGGCCAATGAGCGCACCCAGCCTGCCGCCCTCGCTGCCCGCGCCCTGCCGGCCCTGATCTACGGCGAGGCCAGCCCCTACGGCCGGCCCTTCAACGGCACGGGCACGCCCGAGAGCATCGCCGCCCTCACCCGCGAGGATCTGATCGCCGAACACGCCCAGTGGGTCCGCCCCGACAACGCCCGCATCTTCGTCGTCTCCGACCTGCCGCTGGCCGACGTCCGGGCGCGGCTCGAGCGGGCCTTCGGCGACTGGCGCGCGCCCTCGACGGCCCGCGGGACCAAGGCCTTCCCGGCCGACATCCCCGCCACCACTGCCCGCATCGTCCTGATCGACCGGCCGCAGTCGCCGCAGTCGCTGATCTACGGCGGCGCGGTCCTGCCCGTCTCCGGCACCGACGACCTGCTGACCCTGCAGGCCGCCAACAACGTGCTGGGCACCGACTTCCTCAGCCGGATCAACGCCGATCTGCGCGAGACCAAGGGCTGGTCCTACGGCGTGCGCGGCACGGTCAACACCCTCCAGCACCGCGCGCCCTACATCGTCAACGCCCCGGTCCAGGCCAACCGCACGGGTGAGTCCATCGCCGCCCTGATCGCCCAGTACGAGCGCTTCCTCGGCCCCGACGGCGTCACCGCAGCGGAGCGGGAGCGCACCGTCAACGGCGAGACCCGCGGCCTGGCCGGTGGTTTCGAGACCTCGGGCCAGATCCTCGGCGCCCTGCGCTCGAACGCCCTCTACGGCCGTCCGGACGACTATCAGGAGACCCTGGCCAGCCGCACCCGCGCCCTGACTGCCGCCGACATGGACGCCGCCGCCCGCGCCGCCATCAATCCGGCGACCTTCGTCTGGGTCGTCGTCGGCGACGCCTCCGTCGTCCAGCCCCAGCTGGAAGCCCTCGGCCTGCCGGTCGAGGTGCGTCCGGCGCAGTAAGCACAACGGATTCCCTCCCCTCTGACGGGGGGAGGGGCGTCCCTAGCGCTGCCGCCTGACCCGAACGGATCGCGCGCCGTCGACGCTGAGCAGATAGCTGCCGACGGCCCCCTGCCGGATGTTGATCCGTGCGCCCGGACGGGGCGGGCGCGTCAGGGCGTCGGTGTCCGTCTGGGCCCAGACCGAGCCGTCCTCCAGAACGAACAGCCATTTGCCGGTCCCGCCCTGGCTGGCGCTCGCCAGGGTCGACTGGATCGCCTCGATCGGCGCATCCCCGCCGCCTCGCGTGAACAGGGGCAGGGCGTCCAGCGAGAAGCCGAACAGGGCGCGCCTCGCCTCGGTGATCTGCGTTCGCTCCACCACCACGACCTCCCCGGCCGTCTCCGCCAGATCCAGCGCCGCCGCCACCCGGTCGTAGCAGGCCAGCCGTTCGGCGTCGGCGGCCACCGCCCGGCAGGCGGAGAGCTCCGTCATCAGGGCCGGCCGCTCCATCCGCGGCGCGGTCTGCGCCTGCAGCGCCGACCCGGCGACCCAGGCCGCGATGGCGAGCACGGCCAGGCTGAAACCCGATTTCATGCAAAATCCCCGGATCGTTGATGTGGCGACGCCGGGCCAGCCAACCATCGTCAGGGCGGCGGCGCGACCGTCCTGACGGGCCCTTCGTCGTTCCGCCCGTCCGCCGGGCTCGCCAGAGACCGGCCTTTTCGTCGAACAGGCCGGACAGGCGGTCCAAACCGGGCGCGGGGCGTGCTTTCATCGGACCGATGCCCTCCACTCCTCCGGACCCGGACTGGTCGACCGCCATTGCGGCGGCGAAGGTCGATCTGGCTGACGGGCGACCCGATCTGGCCGCGGGCCGGCTGGAGCCGCTGGTCCGCCATCCCGGCGCGCCCGTCGAGGCCATCCGGCTCTGCGCCGACGCCCTGCG
>VFBG01000137.1 GCA_006515835.1 bacterium
GGAAGCCGAGGTAGCCGTCAGCCTGTTCACCGACCGTACCCTGGACCTTCGCCGCATCGATCATCGACTTCTGGGCGGAGGTCTGGGCGAAAGCCGCGCCCGCGGCGACGCCGAGAGCCGCGATGGCCGCGGCGACGACGAAGAACTTGCGGAAAGACATCTGGGTCAACTTTCGCGTCAGAACAGGTTGGGATTTTCGACGAGGAGGTCCTGCAGCTCCTTGTCGAGGCGCACGCGAACATCGGCGTCGAGTTTCGCGTAGATCTGGATCGGATCCACCTGCAGCCGGACCGTGGGCGTGCAGGCTCCGAGGCCGACTGCGGCGATGAAGCCGAGCAGGGCGAGGCGGGTGCGCGTCCGGGTCTGGGGCCGAGTCATGAGCGGTGGTCTCCGGTCTTCAATCCACGGCGATCTAACGCGATTGAGCGTGAACGGGTTCTGAACGACGAAGATGTCCCCATCACGGCGTGGTTGGCGGCGACGACGCCGAGGGCGACGGCCGCCCGTCGCGGGCGCGATTGAGTTCCAGAAGATCGCCGATCAACTGATTCACGTTAAGGGTGGTATCGAGGGTCAGGTCGATCCCGGTGCCGGATGGCAAGGGCAGGGTCCGGTTGAGGAACTCCCGGCTGATGAATTCCGCGAGCGGAATGCGCAGTTCCTGGCGCACTGGAGGGTCGTGACGGCCGCGGATGCGAAACAGGACGCCGATCCGGCCTTCGTCGAGACTGTTGACCTCTGCGGAGAGAATATCGAACGAGAGGTTCTCCATTGCCTGATAGGCCAGATCCTGAACCGTGTTGGACGGTACGGCCTCGCCGCCGCCGCCGGCCTCGAGGCCGCTGAGCGCTTCGCGCGCGATTGACAGACGACCCGGCTGGACGGCTGCCAGCGACCCGCCGGAAATGCGGACGCCGTTCACGCGATCGGAGGTGAACGGCAGCCGGCCCGAGACGACAGCGTCCAGATTGACCTTGTCGCCGAACCCTGACCCGGCGATCACCTGCCCCAGCTGAACGTTCTCGAAGACGATGACGCCGCTGATCGGCTGGGCGGGGTCCAGCGGCACGGCGAAGGGCTCGACCCGGATGTATCCTCCGGCCACCGCGAGATCGCCGCCCTCGATTGTCACAGCGGCCTTGTCGAGCCCGAACGTCAGCTCGATCTCCGTCAAGGGGACGGCCGATTCCAGAAGGTCGGCGGTCAACCGTTGGCCCGATGCCGCCGTCAAGGGTGCCAGATTGATGAAGTCGATGGTCCCGCGCAGGCCCTTCACTGGACCCGCCGGGCTGGTGAAGTCGAGGCCAGGGATAGTCAGGCGGCCCGAACTCGTCCCTTCGGCGGCCGCACCCCAGTCGACGCGGCCGCTGAAGGCGGCGGAGCCGTTCGCCGGCGAGCCGACGAATTCGGCCAAGGGACTGAGGTCGGAAGGCTGAAGCGCGCCTTCTGCGAAGACAATGGACGGCGCGTCGATCGTCAGACCGCCTACTCCCGACTGCCCATCATGGGCCACGGTCAGGCGGCCGAGCGAAACGCCTTCGCGCGTGAGTTCGAAGGCGCCCGTCCAGTCTTCGTCGGACAAGCGGGCCGATCCGCTGGTGGTCAGCGGATTGAAGCGCAGGGGCGTGGTGGCGTCCTCGACCGTTGCGCTTGCAATGCGCGCCTCCAGACCAAGGCCACCCGCGCCGCCGGTTGCGGTAAAGCCGCCGTCGGCTTCGCGGAAGTTCAGAGCGAGGAAAGGTGCCGAGGCGTTAAGGCCTCTGAGGGCACCGTCAGCCCGCCAGCGCCCCTCGGCGACGCTGACCAGAGGACGGGAGACGGGACAGATGTCGCCCGCGATGTCGACAACATCGCTCTCATCAAGTTCGAGGCGGTCGACGGTCAGCGGAATACAGCGGGCGGCGACGTAGGCAAGGCGGCTGCCGGACGAACTGAGCTCGCCTCGGGTCTGGAGTGCTATCCCTCGGGCGAGGCCGAAATCCAGGGCGGCGCGACCATCCAGCGTGGCGGTGAATCCTGACGGCGTCAGCCGCCAGGCCGGAATGGCGAAAGCGGCCTCGGGCAGGCCCTGACCTCGCGTGGCCGTCAGCGACAGGGCGCCGCCGCCGGCCTGGCCGCGCGCCGCGGCGAAGATCGGCGTCGCGGCGGGACGGAGGGTAAGCACGCCGCCATTCGCCGGCCGCAGGGTTGCCGGTCGGGTCAGGGTCAGCCGCGTCCCCGAATGACCGGTGCTCAGGTCGAAACCCGGAGCATCGACTGCGAACGCCGACAGCGCGCGCTTCATTTCCGCCAGTTCCGGCACGTCATCGTCCGATGGCGCACCGAACAGGGGCCAGGCCCCGCGGGCCGATCGGACCGAGCCTGTGGCTGTAATACGCAGGCCGCCGTCGGAGACCAGATCGAAATCGGCCCTGCCCTGCACACCGGTCAGGTTCAGCTCGTCCCGGGCAAGTCGCGCCGCAGACAGGACGACGGGGCCGTTCGCCTCCACCGCTCCGCCATGACCGCCTATGGTCAAACGGTTGGACGCCAACGTCAGCACTTGGCCATCCATTCCGGCCCCGGAGGCCCGGGCGGCACTCACGACCGCGCCTCCAGCCAGACTCCATCCGAGGCCGCGAGGATCGCGCGTCACCGTGGTCCGGGCCTCTGACAGACGTAGCCGGACAGCCGCCGCCGAGGCCACTGGGCCCTCCATGCGAGCGGCGCGAAGATCGACCGTGCTACTCCCATCTATCCGGAAAGCCTCGAGCCAGCCGGTAGTCTGGCCGTCGAAGGTCAGATTCAGATCGGCGTCGCGAGCCGACGCTTCTCCGGCCGCGAGGCGTGAGGCCGACACCTGCATGTCGAGCCTCGCGCGCCCGTCGCCGCGCCGCACCTTGAGGTCGGGATAGGGCAGATCGCCGACCACGGTCGCTGTTATCGTCTCACCCGAAAAGCCGGGCAGGCTCGCGCGATCAGTCGCAGCAGAAAGACGCAAGGCGACGCGATCACCCGTCGTGGTCAGGTCGACCTTGGCCTGAAGCCCTGCCGCCTCGGTGTCTCCGCTTCTGAAGGCCGTCGCCGGCATTCGGGCGGTCAACCGCATCAGCTTGCCGTCATTGATGCGGGCGTCGCCCAGGATGATGGCCGTGCCGTAGCCGGTGTCTAGCCGGATCCGCGCGGCCTCGACCAGAACCAGAGGACCCCGGCTGTCGGGTCGGGGCGGCCGGCCGGTGAAACGCTCAATCAGCGGATCCAGCGAGCCAAAGGTCAGTTTGCCGTCGCGGACGCTGGCGCGCACCACCGGGCGGATCATTCGGATACGGGTGGGCGTGAGGCCGATCCCTCCCTTCGACCACGGCGCGCCGATAGCGTAGTCGACCTCAACCCTTTCGATGGTGACGTCAGGGTCCGCGGCGTCGCCGATGCGGACACGGGCTGTCAGACCATCCAGTTCCAGCCGCTCGACCTGCATGTCGGCCTCGATGCCCTGCTGCTCCAGCCAGCCGATCAGGACCTCTCGGGTGGCCGCGCGGCGGTTGAGGTAGAGCAGGGCTGTCAGGACCAGCAGCACGCCGAACACCACACCCGCTGTCAGCAAGGCGCGCCGACCCCGCGTACGCACGGGCCGCACGGGAGGCGGAGCGGGATCGGTAGCGGCGGTCATGGACCGGTCATATCGGGACAGACGCGACGGAAGAAAGGCCGCTGAGCAAAGGGATTCTCCGGATCAGCAATATGAGCGTGTCTAAGGAGGCACAGGTTAGTGGCGCATGCGCCACTTTGAATGTCTCGAGGGTCAGTTCGGGACAGGTTGCCGCAGGCCTGAGTCAATTCATCGCTCAAACGCCGCGAATACACGACCAGGTTCCTCTGTTAGTCTCACGGTTCACGCAAGCTTTACCCAAGACTACGGCTCCGGTTAACGCGCTGTAACGAACCACCTTCCCATGATGGGACGGACGGGCTATACGCCCTGTCTCGCGGCGGAGGTTCCTTCCTACCAGTGGCTTTGGCGCCGTCCGGCGTCGTCGTTTCTCGGGGACCGATGGCTCAGTTCGATCCACGTCGCCAGCCGATGCGCATTGCGCCACATGCCTTGACGGCGGTGGCCGCGATCTCGGTGGCGCTGCTTGCAGGTCGTGTGTACCAACCCGCGAAAGCGGAAGAGGCTCCGCCTCTTACCCAAAATCAGATCGCTGTTCTGGCTGATCAGGCATTCGCCGCCGCCGGCATGCCCGCTGGCCTCACCACGCCCGAGGCCATTCCCGTCCAGATCCGCCGCGGCGAGACCTTCGAACAGGCCGTGCGCCGCACGGGCATCGCGCCGGAAGAAGCCTCAGCCGTCGCTGCAACCCTGTCGAATGCCATGGACGTGAACGCCATGCGCGCCGGCCAGCGTTTCGAGACTGCCATATCCCAGCCGCGCGGCGGTCGGGGCGAGGCACGTTTGATCGGTCTGACCATGCGCACGGGCCCGGCCACCCAGCTGACCGTATCGCGCAGCTTCGACGGTGCCCTGCGCCTCCGCGCGCTGGAAGAGAAGGTCACCCACGAGACCGTGGTCCTGACCGGCAAGGTCGAGGGCTCCTTGATCCGGACAGCCCGTCGCGAAGGGGCCCCCGCCGAGGTGGCCCGCGCCGCCGGGCGTCTGTTCTCACACCGGTTCGACATGGACCGCGACATCCGCGCCAATGACGAATTTACCTATGTCTTCGGCCGCACCGTCACCGAGAATGGCCGCACTATCGGCACGGACGGTCTCCTGTACGCCGAACTGAAGGGCGTCGCCTTCTATCGCTTCCAGCCCGACGGGGCCCGCGATGCCCAGTATTTCGACGCCACCGGCAAGAACACGCGCTCGGCCTTCATGCGCACCCCGCTTGAGCGAGGCTTCCGCGTGTCGTCATCGTTCGGCTTCCGCCGTCACCCGATCGCCGGCTATCGCAAGATGCACCAGGGCATCGATTTCGCGGCCGGCAGCGGCACGCCGGTCGTGGCCCCCGCTGACGGCGTCGTGGTTGAGGCCCGCCGCTGGGGCGGCTACGGCAACTGGCTTCGCATCCGTCATTCCAACGGCCTCGAGACAGGCTACGGCCACCTGTCGCGCTACGCCTCGGGCATGCGCGCCGGGCAGCGTGTGCGTCAGGGTCAGATCGTCGCATACGTCGGTTCGACCGGCGCCTCGACCGGCCCGCACCTGCACTATGAAATCTGGCGTGGCGGCCAACGCATCAATCCGGCGGGTGTGCGCACCACCGAAGGCACGGTTCTGGCCGGCGCCGACCTCGCGGCGTTCAAGGCCGAGAAGGCCCGCATCGATCGCATCCGCGCGGCCGGTGGCGAGCGCCGTCCGGTCGTCCAGCGCGCCGCTGTTGAGGGCCTGCGGCCCGCCCAGGGTTAGGCCTCTCTCTCAGCTTCCCGTATTGCCCGCGGCAATCAGGGCGTCGTCGATCTCGCGCGCGCGGATCGCCGCCGGGCGCTGGAACAGTCGGGCCGCATAACCCTTGAAAAGATCCCGGTCGGGCAGGCTCCTGAACTGCAGCCCCCAGGCGATCTGGCTGCCCAGATAGACGTCCAGCGCGCTGAACCGGTCGCCCAGCAACCAGGGCCCGCCACTGCTGGCAACGGCGTTTTCAAGCGCATCGACCACCTGATCGAAACTGCCGTATCCGGCCATCCCGGCCTTGTCCGCCGGCGCCAGCAGGCCCAGCGACTTGGCGGTAACCGCCGCCTCGAGCGGACCGGCACCGAAGAACATCCAGCGCAGGTAGGGGCCCCGGGCGGGGTCGTCGAGCGCCGGGGCCAGACCCGCTTCGGGAAAGGCGTCGGCCAGCCAGGTGCAGATGGCAGCGCATTCCGTCACCACCACCCCCCGGTGAGAAATCGCCGGCACCTTTCCCATTGGATTGATCGCCAGATATTCGGACGCCTTCATCGTCGTGCCGTAATCCAGAACCACGGTGCGATACGGTTGGTCGATCTCCTCCAGCATCCAGCGCGCGATGCGGCCGCGCGACATGGGGTTGGTGTAGAAGACGATTTCGTCGGACTGGCTCACTGCGCTCTCCCTCGCGTTCTGGCGCGAACAGTAAACCGAAGATTGCATGGAACAAAGACGAAACATTCTGCGGGGTCTGGTCGGCGGTGCCCTGCTTTGGAGCGCCGGGTCGGGGGCACACGCCCAGACCGCCTTCAGCTCACGGCGGATCACGGTGGCGACGCGCGGAAGCGGCGCAGACGTGCTGCTGATCCCCGGCCTGGCCTCGACCGCCGAGGTCTGGCGCGGCGTGGCGGACCGGCTGGCCGGCAAACGGCGGCTCCACCTGATCTCGATCCGCGGCTTCGGCGATCTGCCCGCGGGGGCGAACGCCAGCGGCGCGGTTATGGCGACGGTCGCAGCCGAGATTCGACGCTACATCGCAGAACAACAGCTGGAGCGGCCGGCCATCATCGGCCATTCCATGGGCGGCCAGTTGGGACTGCGGGTCGCGGCAGATGGCGGGGCCCGGATTGGCCGTGTCATGGTGGTCGACTCCTCACCGTTCTTCCCCGCCCTGATCAGCCCCCAGGCGACCGTCGGCGACGTCGAGCCGATCGCCCAGCTGGCCTTTCAGGCGATCCATTTCCTCGGCGACGAGGCCCTGCGCGCCCATGGCCGGCAGATGGGCCTGGAACTGGGCGGCGCGACCGACGCGGTGTTCGGAACCCTTGGTTGGCAGGGAGGCGACCGCCGCGTCCTGGCTCAGTCGCTTTACGAGGTAATGACCGTCGACCTGCGCCGCCGCCTGCCTGACATCACGGCTCCGGTGACGGTTGTTTACGGCTGGAGCGCGGACGGAAGTTCGCCGCGCAGCCGGACGGACAGCCTGTTCCGCGGGGCCTATTCCCGGCTTCGCACTCCGGCGGCCTTCGTACCGATCGAGGGAGCCGAGCATATGGTGATGATCGATCAGCCGACGCGGTTTTTGGCGGCAGTTGACCGGTTCCTCGCCTGACCTATCCGTCAGCGTCTGGCTGGTTGTCCGGATGGGCGCTGATGAAGGCGGGGTGACGCCCAGCCTCCGCATCGATTGCCAGAAGGCGCGGGAAGGCGTCGAGTGCGACATTGAACCGACGGGCGGAATAGATCTGCGGAATCAGATAGCAGTCGGCCAGGGTCGCGGTGTCGCCGAAACACCAGCCTCCGCCGCGGCGGCCGACGAGTGCTTCCAGTGCTTCGAAACCGGGCAGTATCCAACGCGCGGCCCAGGCATCCACAGCGGCCTGGTCGGCACCAAAGGTCTCACGCAACGCTTTGCCGACGCGCAGATTGTTCAGCGGATGAATGTCGCAACCGATCAAAGCGGCCATGGCGCGGACATGGGCCCGCTCCATCGAGTCTGCGGGCAACAGGGCCGGGACGGGATGGGTTTCCTCCAGCCATTCAAGAATGGCCGGGCTCTGGGTCAGGACTGCGCCGTCGACCTCCAGCGCGGGCACCATGCCCTGCGGATTGAGGGCGACGAAGGCTTCGGACCTCTGGGCGCCGGTGCGCAGATCGACGCCCTGCTGGCTATAGGACAACCCTTTGAGATTGAGGGCGATACGGGTGCGATAGGCGGCGCCCGAACGCCAGTAGCCGTGCAGGATCATCGCGGCCTCACCGTGAAGCGCAAGGTTTGCAGGCCGCCGATCGTCGCCTCGACCCGGTCACCGGGCTGCAGCGGACCGACGCCCTCAGGCGTGCCGGTGAAGATCAGGTCGCCGGGCCGGACGTCCCACAGCTCGCGCGCCTTGGCGAGAATCTCGGCCGGATTCCAGACCATGTCGTCGAGCCGACCGGTCTGGCGGACCTCGCCGTTGACCGACAGGGCAATGGGGGCCGCAGGGTCCGGCAGGGCACCGAGCGTCAGGGCGGCGCAGGGGGCGGACTGGTCGAACCCCTTGGCGGCGTCCCACGGACGGCCCTTCTCCTTGGCCGCCGCCTGGAGGTCGCGGCGGGTCAGGTCACAACCGACGGCCCAGCCCGCGATGGGTCGGCGCCGTCGACGACGACGGCGTCGGCGGGTTTGGTGAAGAAGAAGGGCTCGGCACGGGCCTGACCCATCTCCCGGGCATGGGCGGCGTAGTTCTGACCCACGCAAAGGATTCGGCGGATCGGGAAGCGCTCACTCTGGCCGGAGATCGGAAGCGAGGCGGTCGGCGCGGGGGAGAACAGCCAGTCGGTCATTCGCCCTGTCTATGCCCGGATGCGGCGCTTCGCCACCATCCGCTGATGCTGCAATGCGGGAACTGTCACCGCACAGTGGCGTTCCGGCTCAGGGTTCTCTATCTAACCGTCAAGCTTGACGAACGGAGCGCGCATCATGGCGACGACCAAAACGGCACGGGCGACCGTGAAAGACGACATCAACACCCTCAAGGACGATCTCAAGGTGCTGGGCGCCGAAGAGAAAGCCCGGCTGCGCGAGAAGGCGACAGCGGCGGAAGCCCGCTTGCGCGCCAAGGCGGCGGAAGCTGAAACCCGCTTGCGTGAGGAAGCCGACGTCCTGCGCGATCGGGCCCGCGGATATTACGACACCGCCCGGGTGCGGGGTCAGGAGTACTACGACGAGGCAAGCGAGCGCTTCGACGAAGCCCAGCGCTATCTGGTCGAGCGGGTCCAGGAGCGCCCGATGCAGTCGACCGCCATCGCCCTGGGCGTCGGCGTCGTCCTCGGCCTGCTGCTCGCCGGTCGTCGGCGCTGATGTTCGGGCGGGGCATGGCCAGCCATCTGGTCAAGAAGGCTGTCGCCGCCTCGGTCGCGGCGGGAGCCGCTCTGGTCGCCGTCCTGGCGCTCGGGGCGACGATCTTCTACGCCCTGCAACTGGTCGTCGTCCCCCTCGCGGCCGCGGCGATCACCTTCCTGCTGTTCGCCGTGATCGCCCTGGCGGTCGCCCTCACCGTCGTCGCCCGCAGCGAAGTTGAAAACGAGGAGAGCGAGGAGGACGTCTCCGGCCTGGGTCAGCGGGCCTACATGCTGTTCCGGCAGCGGCCCATTCTCGGCACCGTTGCCGCTCTTGCCGGCGGCTGGATCTTCCTTCGGAACCCGGCCCTCGCCACCATGGTTGCGGCGGCTTTCACCGAAAAATCGCACGGAAGTCGCCGCCGCCGCTAAGGCGGGAGCACCTTTTTCGAAATTGAAGAAGGCCGCGGTCGATCAGACCGCGGCCTTCTCCATTTGTCCGGCTTCGTTGGGATCCGGCGCGGTGGCCGTCCGGCGGGTATCCTGACGGCGCGGCAGTTTCCAGGTCTGGCTCGGTTCGAAACGATCACCGGTCCAGGCTATGGCGGTGACGGTGATATGGTGTGCGTCCCAGTCGATCTGGTTGAAGCTGGGCGGTGCGCCCCGCTCGCGATGCGACAACGTCCCGCAGCCCACCGCATAGGAGCAATGGTCGCCGAGGCTGATCGGCAGGGCGAAAGGCACGTGGACGTGCCCGGTGGTGATCAGATCGACCCCGGCTTCGGCAAAGATGAGAGCGGCCGCATCGCCGCGCTTTACGTCGCCGGTCATGGGAGTGCCGATCATCTCGACCAGCGGATGGTGGCAGGCCAGCACCCGCAGCGCACCGACCGGCGCCTGGCGCAGCGCCTCGGCCGCCTTTCGGGTCTGATCCAGATCAATGACGCCCTTGGACCAATTGGTCCGCGCCTGCCATCCACGCGCCGTGACGACGCCGCGAACCATCAGGTTCGGGCTTAGGAACTGGTGGTCGTGGGCTGGGTGGCCGGTGGCGCGCTCGAACGCCCTCCACGGGGTGAACACCCGCGCCAACAGGCTCCAGTAGGGGACGTCGTGATTGCCGACGATCACGAACCGCGGGTCCGGCATACTGCCGATCCAGCGGCCCGCCGCTTCAAACTCGTCTGGCAGGCCCTGCTGGGTGATGTCTCCAGTAATCAGGACAAGATCGTGGGCCGTGCCATGAGCATAGTCGAGCGCGGCGGCACAGGCGTGCTGATGCTCACAACCGAAATGGATGTCCGAGAACTGGAGGATACGCCCCACTAGACGACATCTTCCGCAGCCGGCGGGTTCGGAGCGAGTGCGCGGAAAGCTGTGCGAATGAAGCGGACCTTGGCCTCGTGTCTCAGCAGTGCGGGCTCACCGTCGATCACGGCAGGGATGCGCGACCGTGCGCGGATTGTCGCCTGCTGGATCGCCTTTGTGGTGACGGCCGGATCCTGACGCCAGTCGTCGAACACGGCGTGGGCGGCAAGTCGGAAAGCCTGGAGCGCATCGGCGGGATTCATTGCAGCGGCCTCCAGCCCGGTATGCTCGTCCATCGCCTTTGAGATCATCGGGCTTATCAGAACAAGCGCTTCGGCGCGGCGATCGGCGCGTCCATCGAGTGAAAAGCGCAGGCGGCCGGAGAAGGCGCGCTTGAGGGCCCGGCGACCATAGGCCCAGGCCAGGCCGAACTTGCCCTCCCGAACCGCCTCGCGCGCAGGAGCCCAAAGGGCCGGCGCTCCGAGGATAGCGGCGCAGTAGAAGGCCTGCTTGAAGCGCCCATCGGTGACCTCGCCCCCCGCAACGCCCTGCGATGCCCCCTCCTCCAGTGCCCGTCTGAGCGCGACCTTCCAGTCCGCTGTGCCATACAGGGCGCGCGGCAGCATGTTCATCGTACCGCCCGGCAACGGTGCCACCAAAGGGCCGTCAGGCCCAGCACGCGAGGCGATAGTCCCCGCCGTTCCGTCTCCCGCAAGAACGAAAAGCGCATCGGGCCGGGCATCGAGCGCTTGCTGGACCTGGGTGTCGAACTGGCTTCCCTCGAGGGCGATGACCGTCGCTTCCAGGGCATAGTCCGCGAAGATGGTGGCGGCCTCATCCGCAGCGTTGGGACCGACGCCTCCGGACAGCGGGTTCACCAGCATGATGACCCGTCCCAGCTCGATATGCGGGGTCAGGACATGCTGTTCACCGACCAGGGCTTCCGCCCGGGTATCGACATCGCCTTCAGGCGCTACGGTATCAGTCATTCCGCCCGAACGTCCCGACCGGAACGATGTTCCGATCGGGAGCGTCAAAGCGTGACTATTGCTTCTTCATCTCGTCAGACGCCGCGGCGGCGCCCGCCTGAGCGGCGTCGCCGGCTTTTTCAGCGGCAGCTCCGGCGGCGTCGGCGGCTTCGTCAGCGACCCGGGGAGCCTCACCCTTGACCGTGGACACACCCTTGGCGATCCAGCCGTCCATCATGGCACCGCCTTCAGCCAGCGACTGTTCCTTGATGCCCAGTACGGCCGTAAGAACACCGAAAAGGGCCAGCAGGGTGACAATGACCCCCACGACCGGATTGCCCGAGCGCCGCTTGGTGCGGGCCCATACCGGGCTGTGCTCGCCGTCGTCCGCCATGCGGACCGGTTCAGAAAAACGCATACGATACCCCCGTCTCAACTCAGAAAATCGAGGCCGTACCCTCCGGACGACGCCGATCGAAGCCTAATACAGGCTTAACCTCGATCATAGCGCGGGAACCGCCACGCTTATCCAGCGTTCTCACCCGTGGGGCGAACCCGAGGGATGAAGGAAATATCCATGAACAAGGCAATCATCGCGATCGCAGGTGCCGGTCTTCTGGTCAGCGCCTGCGCGACAGACGAATACGGCAATCCCAATCAGGCGACCCGTCAGGGCGCTATCGGCGCAGGCATCGGCGCTGTCGCCGGTGCCATCATCGGCAATAACGTCGGCGACGGCAACGCGGGTCGCGGCGCGGCCATCGGCGCTGTTGTAGGCGGCGTTGCCGGCGCGGTGCGTGGTTCGCAACAGGACCGCGCCAACCAGCAGCGTTATCGGGACAGCCAGAACCGGTATTATTACTGCTACGACGGCCGTCAGAACGAGTGCTACTGGGAAAACGGTCAGCGTCGCTACTAGGCGCGCGCTGGTTGATTGAAAGTCAGGGCGGTTCGTCGAGAGGCGGGCCGCCCTTTTCTTGAGTTGTGAGGGGTTGGACATGAAGCGATTGATCGGGGTTGCCGGGATTGCCGTCGCGGTTGGGCTGTCCGGGTGCGGTGTGACGCGGTTCATGGAGCGGAGCGCGGTGGTGACCGAGCCGTCGCCGTGCACGGCGAAGCGGTTCGAGGTCTATTTCGCCGACAGCGAGGCGCGGCTCACGGAGCCGGCGCGGCAGGCCATCGGCATGGCGGCAGCCCAGCTGCAGGGTTGTGATATCCGCAAGGTGCAGGTGCTGGGTCTGGCCGATGCCCGCGGCGGGGCGACGGCGAACCTGAGCCTGTCCGAGCGCCGGGCCCAGGCGGTGGCCGAGGCGCTGACCGCGGCGGGCTG
>VFBG01000283.1 GCA_006515835.1 bacterium
AGGACTTCGCCCAGCGCCAGCTTGCCGTCCGCGAACCAGCATGCCAGGCGCATGGCCCAGACATGGGCAACGCCCAGGCCCAGGATCGCCAGTCCCAGCTCCGTGAGGCTCCACATCGCGCGGAGCCGGGAGCGCTCCGGCAGGAACATGCCGGCCGCGAAGGTGATGCCCGCAATCACTGCCATGCCGCCAATCATGATCCATTGCCAGCGGTCGATCAGCTGAAGCACGGCCGCAGCGCCCTTGGCCGAGCCGGGTTTCGCGACGCCTTTTTCCTGCGTGGCGAAATACCCGCACTTCGGGCACCAGGCGAGCGTGTCCGGATCGGACAGCGGCCCGCCGCAGCGCGGACACGGACTCGGCTTGGCGGACACCGGCAATCGCCGCAGCTGGACAGTCCGCGAGGCCGCCCTCCGCTCCGCCGTCTCGTCCTCCACGGGTTGCAGCCGAGGCGGTTTCTTTGTCTCGGAGTCGGCCGGTTTGGGGGGCGGCCGGATGAAGGTCCGCTTGCTCGAATAGTCATCGCTCGCGCGGCTCGGCGTCTCGGTCGCCGGCTCCTCGTCCGGCGATTCAGTCCGGTCGTCCGCTTCCAGGTCCTCGTCGATCCGCTGGTCGTTGGCGATGGCCGAGGGAGTATATTCGGGAGTATCCACCGGCGGCAGGTCAGCCGCGCTGTTTCGCGTCTTGGGCACGAACGGTTCGGTGGGGGCGCCCGGCTGGCCGACGACCGGAGGCGGACTGCCCGACGGCGCGGCCGGCAATACCGGGGCAGCGTCGGCAACCGCCGGCAGCGCGCGCAATTCTTGCACGAACGCGGTGCAAGTGGGCCAGCGCTGATTGGGGTCCTTGGCCAGGGCGCGCTCGACGATGGCCCGTTCGTTCGCCGGCAAGGGCGTCAGGTCCGGAGGCAGCTTGACGTGCTGCATCAGCAGCATCCGAGCGTTGGTGCCGTTGAAGGGCCGTTTCCCGGTCAGCATTTCCTGATAAACGATGGCCAGGCTGTACTGGTCGGAGAAGCGGCTCACCCGCGCATCGAAGGTTTCCGGCGAGGCGTAGACCGGC
>VFBG01000284.1 GCA_006515835.1 bacterium
GCAGATCACGGCGATCACCCCCGCGATCAGACCGAGCACGAACAGGAAGGCGGCCTCGGCCACGCCGGGCGCAAGGACATGGTAGGGCGGCTGCTGGCCGACGTTGGCGATCGCCAGATTGCTCATCATGAGGTTCCAGGCCGCGCCCAGCAGACCGATCAGGGGGCCGCCCAGCCGCAGGGCCTGCAGATAGGCCGAGCCGCCGGTCAGGCGCGGGCCCGAGAGGACCTTGCGGACGGCGACGACGATGGCCCCCACAGAGGCCGCGACCAACATGACCATAATGAGCTTCATGGACGGCGATGCGTCCAAGAAAACGACCGTCGGGGTCAGTTTGGGACGCGCATGAGCCAGACCGGGAACGAGCAGCGCCGCCGCGCTGACGGAGATGAGACGAAGACTCGACATGGCAGCCTCTGGTTACGTTTGTAATCCAGATAGATTACATCTGTAATCTATCTCGTCAATCCCTCAGATGACGGGGATCGCCTGTGACAACCGCCCGCCGATCCGGATCGGCTCCACGCGCGTGGCCAGACCGGTCCGGTCGTCGGTCTCGACATAGACGCCGCAGATCGTGGCGGGACCGTGCGCCGGGACGTAGCGGCCGCCGGACAGGCGGGTGGTGAAGCGCCGCAGGGGCTCTTCCTTCTCGTTGCCGATCACGCTGTCATAGTCGCAGCAGCCGCCGGCGTCGGTCTGATAGGCGGTGCCGCCGGTCAGGATCTGGCAGTCGGCGGTCGGAACGTGGGTGTGGGTGCCGACCACCAGCGAGGCGCGGCCGTCGCAGAAATGGCCCATGGCCATCTTCTCGGAGGTCGCTTCGCAATGCATGTCGACGATGACGGCGTCGGCGGCCATGCCCATCGGACAGGCGGCCAATTCCTTCTCGACCGCGCTGAACGGACAGTCCATCGGGTCCATGTGGATGCGGCCCAGCACATTCATGACCAGCACGGTCTTGCCGGAGTGGGTCTCGAACAGATTGGCCCCGGCTCCCGGGGCGTCCATCAGGCGCGGATAGTTGGCCGGGCGGATCAGGCGCGGCTCGCGCACGATATA
>VFBG01000138.1 GCA_006515835.1 bacterium
CTGTCCTGGCTGGACGAGCGCCAGCGCGTCATCGCCCAGAATGTCGCCAACAGCGACACCCCCGGCTACGCCAGTCGTGACCTGAACCAGCCGACCGATTTCGCCCGCGCCCTGGCCGAAGGCGGCGGCGGGGTCCGCATGGTCCGTACCAGCGCCATGCATATCGCCCCGGCCGGCCAGACGGCCCGGTTCGAGACGCGGGCCGCGCCCGATTCGGAAACCACGCTCGACGGCAATTCGGTCGTCGTCGAGGAACAGATGCTCAAGATGGCCGAGAGCCGGATGGCCTATGACGCAGCCATCGGCTTCTACCAGAAGTCCATGCAGATGCTGCGCATGGCCGCCCGGCCGCCTGGCCGCTGATCGAGGAATAGCCGATGCCTGACCCGATCCCGCCCCGCAACTCCGCCATGGCGGTCGCCGCCAGCGCGCTGCAAGCGCAGCAGTCGCGCATGCGGATCATCGCCGAGAATATTGCCAACGCCCAGTCGACCGCGCCGACCGCTGGCGGCCAGCCCTATCGCCGCCAGATCCCCGTCTTCCAGGCGCGCGAGATCAACGGCGCCACGGGCGTCGCCCTGGCCGAGGTCCGGGTCGACCAGGGCGATTTCCGCTCGGAATACGACCCGAGCCATCCGGCCGCCAATGCCGAGGGCTATGTCTTGCGGCCCAATGTCGACACCCTGGTCGAGGCCATGGACATGCGCGAAGCCCAGCGCGCCTACGAGGCCAACCTCAACATCATCGAGACCGCGCGGGCCATGGACGCCCGCACCCTCGATCTGCTGAAAAAATAGGACCTGAACGATGAACCCCTTGGCCGCGGCACGCGCCTATTCGGCGATCCAGGGCACGGAGATGCCGGCATCCCCCGCCGGTGGCGTGGGTCAGTCCGGCTTCGCCGACATGCTGACCAGCGTCATGGGCGACATGACCGCGAGCTCGCGCGCCGCCGAAACCCAGATGGCGTCCGCCGTCCAGGGGCAGGGCAGTCTGATTGATGTGGTCACCGCTGTCTCGTCGGCCGAGGCCTCGCTGGAAACCGTCATGGCCGTGCGCGACCAGGTCATCGCCGCCTATCAGGAGATCATGCGGATGCCGATCTGACGGCGCTCAACCGCCAGACCTTCAGGCGTTCGGCGCCCGCCCGCGCAGCCACTGCGACAGCACCCATTTCTCGCCCGACGTCGGCGGCAGACCCGCATGGCGCGTGCGCCGGTCGATGGATCCGTCGGGCAGGGTGTTGGCCCACAGCAGGGCGTCGCCCTTGCGGCCACGATGCCTCAGGCCGCCGGCCTCGAACGCCGTCTCCCCGCCCTCGAAATCATCATTGAGAAACACCAGACAGGTGGCGATCCTTTGCCCGCGCGCGGCGAGGTCGGCGGCATAGCCGGGCAGGGCGGGATCCAGCCAGTCGACATGCCAGTCGAAGGTCTGACCGACCGCATAGTGAAGCACCTGCGTCCACTCGAGGCCCGGAACCGGCAGACCCGCCGCCCGCGCGATCCGCTCGCGAACGACGGCCAGCACCACATCCATCCGCATAAGGTCGAACCGGGCGGCGTCATTGGTGCGGACGCTTTCGCGCCGACCCTCGCCGGTCTCGGGATCATAGACCAGCGCCGGCTCACTCACGGCCCCGGCCCGATCCTTCAACCAGTCGCAGACTGCATCCGGCAGGAATCCGTCGATGGCGAAGATGGCCGGTCCCTCGCTCAACATCCGGGGAGCGGGCGGGGTCAGCCAGGCGGCGAGGTCGATCGTCGCGCCGCTCGCCAGCAGGTCACGCTGTCGCGCCGCCGTGGGATGCCCCAGCGTCGCCGCCTGCGCCAGCCGGTCCATTGCGACCCGCCAGTCCTGCGGCAGTCCCAGCCCCATGGCCGCCAGAACGGCCAGCCGGTGCGCGGCCTGGGGGTCGCCGGCGTCGGCCGCCGCGGCAAGGGCGTCAGGGTCGTGGGGGTCAGGTATGCTCACCTGTCCGTTCTAGCCCAAATCCGGCCCGATGCGACCCGGCCTCAGCCTTCCAGCGACACGACCGGCTGGGCCACGACCATAGGACGCGCCCTCGAATGGCCCTTCAGCCAGGCGCGGATGCGGTCCTGGATCGGGGTGTCGACAAGCACATGGAACAGGAAGGCGAAGACGAAGGCCGCCATCACGCCCATCCCCCACAGCGCCCACTGGGCGGCGACGGGCAGGGCGAATTTGGCGATCATCACATTGGCCACGCCGAACCAGGCGATCCGCACCACCTCATTGGTGATGAACATCGAGAACGAGACCTGCGCCGCCTTCTCCACCCATTTCGAGGGCCGCGGCGTCGGTATGGCACCGGCCGCCAGAATGATGGTCGAGATACAGACCAGCGAGATCAGGGCGTGTTTGTCGAAATACTGCACGAAGGCCAGCATCAGGGCTGCGCCGATCCCGGCCCAGCCGGCCAGCTTCGGCGCGATCCAGACCTTCTGCGCGAACCAGGCCAGGGCCATGCCCAGGAAGAACAGCGGCAGGGCGCGGATGAAGCCGTAGCCCATCGGCATCTGATAGACGGGATAGCCGAACAGGCTCCAGGTCAGCTGGTTGGCGACCAGATACAGGCCGACGCCCAGCGCCAGCACACTCCACGGCCCCAGCCGCACCAGACCCTTCAGGATCCACGGGAAGGCCAGGTAACAGCCGATCAGGGCCGAGATCGACCAGCTGGGCGCGTTCCAGCCGTAGCCGCCCGGGATTCCGAAGGCCTGCACCAGCCCCAGCTGGGCCCAGAGCTGGTCCCAGGCGAACCATTCCGGTGCCCGCGGTCCGACCCCGATCGCCGTCCCCCCGACGACGAGGACGACCAGGCTCAGCCCCATGATGATGTGCGCGGGCCAGACCCGCAGGAACCGCTTGGCGAAGAAGTCGCCCGCCGACATGCGGCCTGCGGTGATCGATCCGCCATAGACCCGCATCAAGACGTAGCCGCTGTCGATGATGAAGAAGTTGGTCAGCAGGAAACCGCCCCGCTCGAACACCGGATGCAGCCCCTCGGCCAGGGCGATCGGCCCGGCACCCTGGAAGTGGTGCAGGATGATCAGGGCGGCCACAATGAAACGCAGGGCATCCAGCCACCCGCCGCGCACGATGGGCGGTGTCTCATTTCGGGTCGAAATCGCGGTCCAGGCCATGGAAAACACCTCTTCTGAGGCGAATTCCGCAAGGAGCGGGCCGGGTCAGGCGGCGGTCAGGACCGGCGGGCGCTGGAAGCGGCGGACGTTGGTCAGCTCGGCCTCTCCGAAGTCGACCGGCTTGGTGCCGCCACCCGCCAGCGTGAGCGGCGACAGATTGGCGGTGTCGAGGTCGGCGTAGGCCAGTCGCGCCGCCCGGAACGAGGCACCGCGAAGGTCGGTGTCGGTGAAATTGGCGTCGCGCAAATCGGCGGACTCGAAGACCGCCCCCTGAAGCTGGCTGCCCTGGAAGCTGACGCCCGCGGCAATCGCGCCCCGCGCGGACAGCGCCGGCAGGGTCCGGCCATTCAAATGGCCGTCCAGCACCCGGAGGTCCCGCCCGTCGAGATTGGCGGGCCGGCCCTCGCGGCCGTTCGTCGTCGCCCACCGTTCCGCCAGATCGAGCATGCCCAACATTTCTTCGCGCGCATTGATCGCCTCCGGGCCCGGATCCAGCAGACAACCGGCCAGGCTCTCGGGCGGCAGGCCCAGCTTGGTCACATCGATCCCGGTCAGGACAGCACCACGGAATGTCGCCCCGACCAGTTGGGCACCGGCCAGATCGGCGCCGGTCATGACCGCGTCGGCGAAGACGGCACCCCGCAGGTTGGCCCCCCGCAGCCGGGCCCCCTTCAGCGAGCAGTTCGAAAAGTCGACCTTGCCGGCTTCGGCCTCGGACAGGTCCGTGCCGTTCAGGCTGGCGGCGGTCCCGTTCGCGCGGATCAGCTGGAAACCGCCATGTGCCGAGGCCAGGACCGCACGCCGCATGTCTGCACCGTCCAGCACCGCGCTGTTCAGCCGCGCGCCTGACAGAACCGCCCCGCGGAAGTCGGCCCGCGGTGCCCGGATCAGCGTCAGGTCTGCGCCCGATAGATCAGCGGCAAAGAAGGAGGCGTCGGCGGCGCTGGCCTGCCGCAGGTTGGCGCGTCGCAGATTGGCGCCGGTCAGGTCAATCTCATCGAGGATCCGGGCCGTCAGCACCTCGCCGGGCAGGTCCGCGAACCGCAGAAATGCGCGCATTCCGCCGGGTTGTCGGCGCACATAGCGCTGATGCTTCTGCAGGCTCGCGGCCAGGGCGGCCGGAGTCAACAACAGGCGATGCTTGGCGGGTCTGGAGCGGTTCAACGGAGGTCCCTTCGAGATCGTTAATTTCCGTTACGCATCAGTCCCGTTCGCAGATGTAGATCGTGCAGGTCGACGCCCCGCCGGTGAGTGGATTGTCGAAGGCGACCACTTCGGCCCGCACATTGGCGAAGACCGCCTCGAGCACGGTGATGTAGTCTAGGTCCGGCCCTTCGTCCGACCACATGGCGAATACCCCGCCCCCGGCCAGCCCATCGCGCAATCGCCCCAGCCCCGCGACCGAATAGAAGCGCGCGTGTTCGGGGTGGAGCAGGGCGCGAGGGGAATGGTCGATATCGAGCAGGACGACGTCATAGCGGTCCCCCGACTCCCGGGGTGCATCGAACCAGCCGAAGAAGTCGCCCAGTCTGAGATGACAGCGCGGCTCCTGTCCCAGGCTTTCACCCAGCGGCACCAGCCCTGCTTCATGCCACTCGATCACCGGTGCAAGGGCGTCGACGACCTCCACCGAACTCACCCGTTGA
>VFBG01000285.1 GCA_006515835.1 bacterium
TGCTCTCTCGCCATCCTTTCCTCCTTTGCGTTCGTGACAGTGTGAGAAATCCGGGCTAGCCTTTCCGTTCCGCCTTCGCGGCCAGCCTCAGGAGCCCAACGCCATGTCCGGCCCGACGACATCCCCTCCGCCGCTCGAATTGCTGGGCGACCTGGTCGCCAGCGCCCGCAAGGCCGGCGCCGAGGCCGCCGACGCGGTGCTGATCGATTCGGTCTCGCTGTCGGTGGGCATGCGGCTGGGCGAACTGGAACGGCTGGAGCGCGCCGAGGCCGGCGATATCGGCCTGCGGGTGCTGCTGGGCCGGCGTCAGGCGTTCGTGTCGTCGTCCGACCGGTCTCCCGCCGCCCTGGCGGAGTTGGTGGAGCGGGCCGTGGCCATGGCCCGCATCGTGCCGGAGGATCCCTATTGCGGGCTGGCCGAGCCGGGCCAACTGGCCCAAGGCTTTCCCGAACTTGACGATTTCGATCCCTTCGAGCCCAACGCCGAGATGCTGATCGACATGGTCCGGCGCGGCGAGGATGCCGCCCGCGCCGTGGACGGAATCACCAATTCCGAGGGCGCCGAGGCCGGCTGGGGCCGGTCCGGCGTCGCCATCGTCGCTTCCAACGGCTTTGGCCACGCCTATTCGGCCACGTCGTCCTCCCTGTCGGTGTCGGTGCTGGCCGGCGACGCCGCCAGGGGCATGGAGCGCGACTACGATCATACCAGCGCGGTCTATCTGTCCGACCTCCGCCGGCCGGAAGATGTGGGGCACGAGGCCGGCCGCCGTGCCGTCCACCGCCTGGGCGGACGCAAGGTGGCGACCCGGCAGGTGCCGGTGATCCTGGATCCCCGCGTCGCCCGTGGTCTGCTGTCCAGCCTGGCGGGCGCCATCAATGGGGCCGGCGTGGCACGCGGCACCAGCTTTCTCAAGGACAGGCTGGGACAACAGGTGTTCGCCAAGGGTATCCGGGTGATCGACGATCCCCATCGCCAGCGTGGCCTGCGCTCGCGTCCCTGCGATGGCGAGGGATTGCCGACCCGGTGCCGCGCCGTCATCGAGGACGGCACGGCCGAGATGATCCATGACGTTCCCGACGGCTTCTATGTCACCGAGCTGTTCGGCCAGGGCGTCAACGGCGTTACCGGTGACTACTCACGCGGCGCCGCCGGGTTCTGGATATCGGGGGGCGAGATCGCCTTTCCGGTCAGCGAGGTCACGGTGGCCGGCAATCTGAAGGACATGTTCCTCAACCTGACGCCGGCCAACGACCTGGAACTGCGCCACGGCGTCGACTGTCCGACGCTGCGCATCGACGGATTGACCGTCGCCGGGCGTTAGGTGCTTGAAGGGAGTCTGAGGACGACGATAGTTCATCGAAGGCTCCTTTCGCCAGGCTCAGGCCGTGGTGCCGCACCGCCACGCGCCAGCCGCTTTGAGCATTGATCGGCCGCAATCACTGTGCTAGAAGGTGCGCCTCGCGATGCAGGGTGAATTTCTGCAGCAGCCGCCAGAAGTCCTGGTGGGGGATCGTCTAACGGTAGGACAGCGGACTCTGACTCCGCCAGTCTAGGTTCG
>VFBG01000286.1 GCA_006515835.1 bacterium
CGCAATTTCAGAATGCGGAGAGGATGACCGGTCTCGAGCCGGACTCGGTCCCGTCGTGTCCTTTGTGACCTTCGTTGTGTTCGTTGTGATGAACTTTCGGCCGCGGGATCGCGGCAGGCCCCCGCCTTCCTCGCAAACGACAGAGCCCCGGCCGCCAGCATCGGCACCTGCTCGGCCATGGCGCGGGCGTGGACGCTGGCGGCGGTGCCGTCGCGGACCCGCCCGGCGATGCCCTGACAGATGGCCGCCAGCCGGAACAGATTATAGGCGAACAGCCAGTCCAGATTGCCCGGCGTCGCCCCCGTCAGCCGGGCGTAGCGCTCGACCGTCTGCTCGACGGACGGGATCCCCAGGGCCGCGATGTCGGCCCCGGCCAGACCGTTGCGCGCGCTCGCCGGGATCACCCAGGCGATCAGCAGATAGGAAAAATCCGCCATCGGATCGCCGAGGGTCGACAGCTCCCAGTCCAGCACCGCCCGCACCTCGGCCGCGCCATTCTGATCAAGGGCCGGCGCGAGGATCATGTTGTCGAGGCGGAAATCGCCGTGCACGATCCGCGTCGGCCCTTCCGGCGGCAGGGTGGCGGGCAGGAATTCGATCAGCCGGTCCATGGCCGGGATCGGCTCGATCTCGGACGCCCGGTATTGTTTGGTCCAGCGCCCGACCTGCCGCTCGAAATAGTTGCCGGGCCGACCATAGTCGCCCAGGCCGATGGCGACGGGGTCGAAGGCGTGCAGCGCCGCCAGCGTATCCACCTGGGCGTCATAGATCGCCCGCCGCTCGGCCGGCTCCATGCCGGGCAGTTTCAGGTCCCACAGCACCCGCCCCTCGACCTTGTCCATGACGTAGAACATCGAGCCGATCACGGCGTCATCCGTACACAGAGCCCAGGGCCGCGCGACCGGATATCCCTGCGCATGCAGGGCCGAGATCACGGTGAACTCCCGGTCCACCGCATGGGCGCTGGCCAGCAATGTCCCCGGCGGCTTGCGACGCAGCACATAGGTCCGGCCCGGCGTGGCCAGCTCATAGGTCGGGTTCGACTG
>VFBG01000139.1 GCA_006515835.1 bacterium
TGCCGAGGCCGAGGGGTCTCCGGTGATCGACCGGCTGGCGGCGGCGCGGGCGCTGGCGCGGCTGGAGGGCGACGAGGCGGGGCTGGACAGTCTGGACCGCCGCTTCCTCAAGGCTCTGATCGAGAACTACGGCGGCGGGCCGGTGGGCATGGATACGCTGGCGGCGGCCATCGCCGAGGCGCGCGATGCGGTCGAGGACGTGATCGAACCTTACCTGCTGCAGCAGGGCTTCATCCAGCGCACGCCACGCGGGCGGATGGCCTGCGCGCGGGCCTATGCCCATCTCGGCCTTGCCGAGCCGCCGAAGCCGGCCGGAGCCGGGCAGGCGGCCCTGTTCGAATAGCTACGGCACCGTCGGCGTCAGGCGGAGGTTCAGTGCCTGAATGGTCACTGGCGTCGTCGGGGCCAGCAGCAGGCGTCCCTCGATCACGCCCTTTTCGCAGGTCCAGCGGAAGGTCCCGGACAGGGCTCCTGTCGCGGTGATCGGCGCGTCGGTCGCGCAGGTGCCGGCGTCGGTCTTCAGCAGGCCCAGCACGGTTCGCCAGTTCTCGACCGAGCGGTCCATCAGGAAATTCATCGCCAGCTGGTCCTGTGCGGCCGAGACGTCTCCTGCGGTCCAGATGCGACCGAGGTCGGCGTAGCGTTCGGCGAGGATGTCGCTGGTTGCGAGGGGCTGGACCGGGGCCAGGCCGGCGCGGACGAGGGTCGAGGCAGCCTCGAGCAGTGGGGCCGAGGGGCCGGCGTAGGTGCGGTTGGCGAAGGCGAACAGGCCTGTCCGCCGGTCCGGCATCAGGATCATGTAGGAGCCGTAGCCAGGATAGCCGCCGCCATGGGCCAGGACCTGTCCGAGCTCGCAGTCGGCCGAGACCCTCAGCCCCATGCCATAGGCGACGGCGACCGGGCAGGGCGAACCGTCGGGTAGAGTGCGCACGCTGGCGGAGACGAAGTTCGAGCCGGTCATCATCTCGCGCACCGTCGAGCGGCGGACCGGGCCGGTCTCGGCATCGTCCCGGGCGGGCCAGGCGGACAGAAGGAAGGTGAGCCAGCGGGCGTAGTCCTCGGCCGAGGTCTGGACCCCGCCCATGGAGCCGAAGACGCCGTGCCGCATGTCGGGCTCGCGTGCCCAGGCGTCGTTTTCCCAGCGGTAGCCAAGGGCGCGGCGGTCCTGCGGCGAGGCGAAGATGTCATAGCCGCTGGAGGTCATGCCCAGCGGGCGCATGATCTCGGCCTCGATGTAATGGTTGTACGGGCGGCCCGAGACGTTGGTGACGATCCGGCCGAGCAGGGCGTAGCCGAAGTTGGAATATTCGAACGCCGTCTGCGGCGCGCGGGTGAAGGGCACGCCGTCGGTCAGCATCCGTGTGAACTCGGCCTCGGAGATCACCTGCTGACGGTCCCCCCAGGGATCGTCGGTGACGAAGCCGCCGGTATGGTTGAGCAGGTCGCGGACCCTTATGCGCGGTGAGTCGGCGGTCGGATCAGACCAGCCACGCATCTCGGGCACATGGGTCTCGGCGAGGTCGTCGAGCGAGAGCTTGCCCTCGTCGCGCAGCTTCAGGATCGCCAGGGCGGTGAAGGCCTTGGACATGGAGGCGATGCGGAACAGGGTGTCCGGGGTCACTGCGGGACCGTCGACCGTGCGGACGCCCGTCGAGCGCAGGTGGATCATGCGGCCGTCCTGCACCACGCCGTAGACCAGTCCCGGAGCGTGGGCGTTGGCCTGCCAGCGGTCGAAGGCCGCGTCGATGACAGGGATGGCTTCCTGAAGCGTCGAGGGTGCCGGTGGGGGCGTCTGCGCCTGCAACGGAGTCACCGTCACCAGTGCGACGGTCAGAGCCAGGGCCAGAGCGTTGCGTCGCATCGTCACCTCCGTTCAAGCAGCCAAGGCCTAGCATCCGCGCCGCGCGGCTCCAATCCATCGCCGGGCTTCACCTTGCGCCCGAACCCCGGCATGGTCTCCGCTCAGGGAGGCCGCATGGCGCGACGGGCGATACGAACCGACAGACTGATCGCCATTCTGGGCGTCGCGGTGATCGTCCTCGGCGCGCTGGCGCTGTGGTTCGTCACCCAGGGCACGGGGGGAGGCTTTACCGAGGAGCCGGCGTCGCGTCGCGTGCTGCGGCAGGCGCGCGAGCAGCTGGGACGAACCGCAGAGGTCCAGCTGATCGAGCCGGGCCGGGGCCGGGTGGTCTGCGGCTATATAGCGGCCGAACGCGGTGGACCGGCCGTCGGCTTCATCTCGCGCCCGAACCGGATGCTGCTGAGCCAGGATCCGTTGAACGGCGAGTTCCGCGCCATGATGAGCGCAGACTGCCCGGACTTCCCGGAACCGCCGACAAACCGTCCGGTCGTAACCCGACGATGACCGACACGCCTACAGCCGGCCGCTTCGAGGGCCGCGAGCATCGCTTGCCGGTCCGGGTCTATTACGAGGACACCGATTTCACTGGTCTGGTCTATCACGCCAATTATGTCCGCTATTTCGAGCGCGGGCGGTCCGACTGCCTGCGGTTGATGGGGATCGGCCACGCCGAGCTGCTGGACGGCGACCAGCCGATGGCCTTCGTGGTCTCGAAGATGCAGCTGCATTTCCTCAAGCCCGCACGGATCGACGACCAGCTGGTGGTGCGCACCCACTATGACGCCGTGAAGGGGCCGCGCCTGCTGATCTCGCAGGCGATCACGCGCTGCGAAGATGTCCTGTGCCGGGCCGAGGTCGAGGTGGTCTGCATCCACATGGACGGGCGGCCACGCCGGCCGACAACGGTCCTGCGCGACAAGATCGGGCCGTGGCTGGCGCGCGAAGCTTGACCATTTCGCCCGCCTGTCACGTGCAGACAGGTGACGTCGCGGCCACACCTCGCTAGACCCGGCTCAAACCGCCACACAACCGCCACGCCCGTCCGGTGCACAGTGGACGGACAGACGGAAGGACGCCTGAATGACCACCGCCGCCCAAGCCTCGATGATCAACCCGGTATCCCTGTTCATTGAAGCCGATATCGTCGTGCAGGCGATCATGATCGGCCTGGCGATCGCCTCGCTGTGGTCGTGGGCCGTCATCATCGACAAGGCCATGCGGTTCAGCGCTCTGAACAGCCAGGCCAACACTTTCGAGGACGCCGTCGGCTCGGGCCGGTCGCTGGAGGACATCGCCGCCCAGTCCGGCCCGAATCCGGTGCATCCTCTGCCGCGCATGCTGGTCATCGCCCTGGCCGACTGGCGCGAGGTGCGCACGCGCGGGCCGCTGACCGAGAACCAGGCCAACCTGCTGATGTCGCGTATCGACCGCGCGCTCGACAGCCTGATCGCCCGCGAGGGCCAGCGCGTCGAAAACGGTCTGGGCGTGCTGTCGGTTGTCGCGACTTCGTCGCCCTTCATCGGCCTGTTCGGCACGGTCTGGGGCATCATGAACGCCTTCGGCGCCATCGCCTCGTCGGGCAACACCAACCTGGCGACGGTGGCTCCTGCCATCTCCGAGGCCCTGTTCGCCACGGCCCTGGGTCTGGCCGCGGCCATCCCGGCCTATATCGCCTACAACAAGTTCTCGATCGACGCGGGCAAGTTCACCGGCCGACTGGAAAGCTTCGCCGATGACCTGCAGGCCGCCGTGGCCCGCCGTCTCGGCGGGCCGTCCAGTGCCGCGTCACAGTCGGCCCGGGAGATCTGAGTATGGCCCTCGCAGGAGGCGGCGGCAGCGGACACGTCCGGGGCCGCAGACGGCCGCGCAAACGGCCGCTCAGTGAGATCAACGTCACGCCGCTGGTCGATGTGATGCTGGTGCTGCTGATCATCTTCATGATCTCCGCGCCGCTGCTGAATGTGGCCGTGCCGGTCGAACTGCCCAAGACGGACGCCAGCGCGGTCGACGCCTCGGATGATCCGGTGGTCATCTCGATCAAGCGCGACGGGGCCATCTATGTCGGGGAGGGCGAGGTCCCCTTCGATCGTCTGGTGCTGACCGTGGCCGAAGCCGCTGGTCCGGACGGCCGCGAGAAGGCCGTGTCCGTGCGCGGCGACGGCCGGGCGCCCTATCAGGCCGTGGCCCGCGTCATGGCGCGCCTGTCCTCGGCCGGTTTCACCAAGCTGAACCTGATCACCGACACGGCCGGCGGCGCCCCCACGGACGAGGAGGGCTGACGGCTTGGAGAGGCCCGGTTCCTCCCTGGTCGCATCGATCGCCGTCCACGCGGCGGTGGTTCTGGCTGTGGTGGGTTACGGCCTGCTCGGCTTCACGCGTGCGCCGGTGAATGTCGAAAGCACCGTGCCGGTGTCGATCATCTCCGACACTGTCATTGAGGCC
>VFBG01000287.1 GCA_006515835.1 bacterium
GTCGACAGGATGACCACGACGTTCTCGCCGACCTCGGCCAGCAGGTTGAGGAAGCGGTTGCGCTCTTCCGGATCGAGGCCGGCGGTCGGCTCGTCGACGATGATCAGTTCGGGATTGCCGATCAGGGCCTGGGCGATGCCGAAGCGCTGGCGCATGCCGCCCGAGAAGCCGGCCAGAGCCTTGCCGCGCACGGGCCACAGATTGACCTGGTGCAGCAGGGCCTCGACCGTCTGTCTGCGGTCCTTGCCGTTGGCGACGCCCTTCAGCACCGCCATGTGGTCCAGCATGTCGTAGGCGGAAACGCGCGGATAGACGCCGAAGTCCTGGGGCAGATAGCCCAGCACGCGGCGCAGCTGTTCCGGATTGCGGATCACGTCGATGTCGCCGAAGCGGATCGAACCCGACGTCGGCGTCTGCAGGGTGGCGATCGACCGCATCAGCGTCGACTTGCCCGCCCCGTTCGGACCCAGCAGGCCGAACATGCCCTTGGGGATCGTCAGGCTGACGTCGTCCAGGGCCCGCGTGCCGTTGCCGTAGACGTGGGTCAGGTTCTCGATCGTCAGCATGGAATCCCCTCCGCAAGTAAAGGAACCTTGTCATCGACCCTTCCTGCCCGCAAGTTACGGTTCTGACAGGTTCGCCTCCCGGCGCGATCAGACGGGCGCCTTGGCCATCAGTCTGAACCGGTGCAGCAGCGGTTCCGTATAGCCGTTGGGCTGGGCGACGCCTTCAAAGACCAGGGCCCGCGCGGCGCGGAAGGCCAGACTGCCTTCAGGGTCGGGGGCCATGGGTCGATAGAGCGGATCGCCCGCGTTCTGGGCGTCGACCTTCGCCGCCATCCTGAGCAGCGCGGCGTCCACCTGCGCGGCCGTGCAGACCCCGTGCAGCAGCCAGTTGACCATGTGCTGGGACGAGATGCGCAGGGTGGCCCGGTCCTCCATCAGCCCGACGTCGTGGATGTCGGGCACCTTGGAGCAGCCCACGCCCTGATCGATCCAGCGCACGACATAGCCGAGCAGTCCCTGGGCGTTGTTGTCCAGCTCCT
>VFBG01000140.1 GCA_006515835.1 bacterium
ACCCAGTCGATTGTCATGATCGGCGAGATCGGCGGCGGTGCCGAGGAAGACGCCGCACAGTTCCTGATCGACGAGGCGAAGAAGGGCCGCTCCAAGCCCATGGTCGGCTTCATCGCCGGGGTCACCGCGCCCAAGGGCCGGACCATGGGCCACGCCGGCGCCGTCGTCTCGGGCGGCAAGGGCGATGCGGAATCCAAGATCGCCGCCATGCAGGCCGCCGGCATCCGCGTCTCGCCCTCGCCGGCGCGTCTGGGCACGACCCTGGTGGAAGTCCTCAAGGGCTGAGGCGTCGCCGAAACAGGGAGAAGGTCCGATGCGCCGCCTGCTGATCTCCCCCCTGATGCCGCTTTTCGCCGCCTGCGCTCCGGCGATGGCGCAGGAGCCGCCCGTTCTGGTCCCCGCTCCCGGCTGGGGCACGGCGCATATCGTTCTGTCGGGTGACTACCTGGGCAAGCAGATCCGCCTTTCGAGGAACGGGCGGGTGATGCTTGATCGTCGCTTCACCTCGCCGCCGGGGCCGGAGGACCGCTTGCCCTTGTTCACCGACAGGTTCGACATGTGGGTGCAGGTGGAGATCGAGGGATGCCCCACGGCCGTGGAAGTGCGCGTCCCGGTCGAACCCGCAAAATCGACGTCGCTGATTTTCGACGGCTGCTCGGTCCGCGCCCTGCTACCGGAGTGAATCGCGCGAGTTTTCGCGCATTTCGCCAGGCTTCAGCAATGACCGGTAAGCGACAGGCGGTTGGCCGACCTCACCGCCCCCAAAGGCCGGATTATGTCCCGCAAGCGGGACAAAAATCTTGGAATTCCGCCGAATTTCGACCATTTCGCCCCCATTCGGTCATGACCCATAAGGAAACAGCGCCTATATCAGCGGCGCCGGTTGCGCGCAGGCGTGCGCGCGCCGCCTCAGGGACGTGACGAGAACAATGGCGGACGATGCCGGTCGGCTGAACCAGGTCTTTGCCGAGACCAGCTTCCTGTATGGATCGAACGCCTCGTTCATCGAGGACTTGCACGAGAAATGGGCGGCCGACCCGGCGTCAGTCTCGGGCGAATGGCGCGCCTTCTTCGACCAGTTGCGGGATAACGCCGAGAGCGTGAAGGCTTCGGGCGCCGCGGGCTCCTGGGGCCGTTCGGTCACGACCGAGCCGACCGAGGCGACCGGCGTGTTCGACGGCCGTTGGCCAGAAAAGCCCGTCGGCCCGAAACCTGATGCGAAGAAGCCGGCCGCTCCGACCGCGGCTCCCGCCGCCGCGGCCCCCGACGCCGCCGTCCTGGCCGAAGCCGTCCGCACCGCCGCTCATGATTCGATCCGGGCCCTGATGCTGATCCGCAGCTATCGCGTCCGCGGTCACCTGCAGGCCAATCTCGATCCGCTGGGCATAGAACAGCCCACCAGCAATCCGGAGCTGACTCCCGAATTCTACGGCTTCGGCGAGGCCGACCTCGACCGGCCGATCTTCCTCGACGGCGTTCTGGGCTTCCAGACCGGCACCATCCGCGAGGTCCTGGCCCTGCTCAAGCGCACCTACTGCGGCACGCTGGGCATCCAGTTCATGCATATCGCCGAACCGGACGAGAAGAACTGGCTGCAGGCGCGGTTCGAGGGCTCGGACAAATTCGCCCAGAACGGCTTCACCCGGGAGGGCAAGCTGGCCATTCTCTACAAGCTGATCGAGGCCGAAGGCTTCGAGCGCTTCCTGCACAAACGCTTCCCCGGAACAAAGCGCTTCGGCCTGGACGGTGGCGAGGCCATGGTCCCGGCGCTGGAACAGATCATCAAGCGCGGCGGTGCCCTGGGCGTCGATGAAGTGGTCTTCGGCATGGCCCACCGCGGGCGGCTCAACACCCTCGCGGCCGTGATGGGCAAGCCCTATCGCGCCATCTTCCACGAGTTCCAGGGCGGTTCGACCGTGCCCTCTGACATCGAGGGGTCGGGCGACGTCAAATATCACATGGGCGCCTCGTCGGACCGGTCGTTCGACGGCAACAACGTCCACCTGTCCCTGACCGCCAACCCGTCCCACCTCGAGATCGTCAATCCGGTGGTGCTGGGCAAGGCGCGGGCGAAACAGGCCTTCGACATCCGCGAAGCCAATGCGGCCAGGGCGGGCGATCCCGGCGAGCAGACCGCGCTGGACCGCTCCAAGGTCATGCCGCTGCTGATCCACGGCGACGCCGCCTTCGCCGGCCAGGGCGTGGTCGCCGAATGCTTCGCCCTGATGGGGCTGAAGGGCTACCGCACCGGCGGGACGATGCATTTCGTCGTCAACAACCAGATCGGCTTCACCACCAGTCCGCGCAACTCGCGCAGCTCGCCCTATCCGTCGGACGTGGCCCTGATGGTCCAGGCGCCGATCTTCCACGTCAACGGCGACGACCCGGAAGCCGTGGTCTTCGCCGCCAAGGTGGCCACCGAGTTCCGCCAGAAATTCCACAAGGACGTGGTGGTGGACATGTTCTGCTACCGCCGCTTCGGCCACAACGAGGGCGACGATCCGACCTTCACCCAGCCGCTCATGTATTCGAAGATCCGCGCCCTGAAGTCGACGCGCGAAATCTACGCCGAGCGTCTGATCGCCGAGGGCGTCATCGACCAGGCTGCGGTCGACGCCGAGGTGACCCGGTTCGAGGCCTTCCTCGACGCCGAGTTCGAGGCCGGCAAGACCTTCGAGGCCCACAAGGCTGACTGGATGGATGGCCAGTGGCAGGGCATCGGCCAGCCCGATGGCGAGGAGCGCCGCGGCGAGACCTCGGTCCCGGCCGCCAAACTGGCGGACCTCGGCCACAAGCTGACGACAATTCCCAACGTGGTCGACGTCCACAAGACGCTGAAGCGTGTCATCGACGGCCGCCGCGAGATGATCACCTCTGGAGAGAACATCGACTGGGCCACGGCCGAGAGCCTGGCCTTCGGCTCACTGCTCGACGAGGGCTTCCCGGTGCGTCTGTCGGGTCAGGATTCGGTGCGCGGCACCTTCTCCCAGCGCCACTCGGGCATCGTCGACCAGACGACCGAGGCCCGCTACGTCCCGCTGAACAACATCCGCGACGGCCAGGCCGAGTTCGAGGTCATCGACTCCGCCCTGTCGGAAGAAGCGGTGCTCGGCTTCGAATACGGCTACGCCCTGACCGACCCCAACACCCTGGTGATGTGGGAGGCCCAGTTCGGCGATTTCGTGAACGGCGCCCAGGTTGTGATCGACCAGTTCATCAGCTCGGGCGAACGCAAATGGCTGCGCATGTGCGGCCTGACCATGTTGCTGCCGCATGGCTACGAAGGGCAGGGACCCGAGCACTCTTCGGCCCGCCTCGAGCGCTTCCTGCAGGCCTGCGCCGAGGACAATATGCAGGTCGCCAACTGCTCGACCCCGGCCAACTATTTCCACATCCTGCGTCGCCAGATGCACCGGCCATTCCGCAAGCCGCTGATCATCATGACGCCCAAGAGCCTGCTGCGGCACAAGAAGGCCGTCTCCAGCCTCGCCGATCTGGCCGAGGGCAGCTCCTTCCACCGCGTGCTGCACGACGACGCCCAGCGTCGGCCCGATGTCGCGGGGATCAACATCAAGCCTGACGCCGGGATCCGTCGCGTCGTCCTCTGCTCGGGCAAGGTCTACTATGACCTGCTGGAACGGCGCGAGCGCGACCAGATCGACGACGTCTATCTGATGCGCCTCGAGCAGTTCTATCCGTGGCCGATGAAGTCGCTCCTGACCGAACTGGGCCGCTTCCCCAATGCCGAGCTGGTCTGGTGTCAGGAAGAGCCCAAGAACATGGGCGGCTGGACCTTCGTCGACCCGTGGCTGGAGCTGACGCTGGAGAAGCTGTCGGTGAAGGCGAAACGCGCCCGCTACGTCGGCCGCCCGGCCTCCGCCTCGACCGCCGCCGGCCTTATGAGCCGGCACCTGAAAGAACTCGACGCCTTCCTGACCGACGCCTTCGCCTGACCCCCTCCCGGACAACGGCTGCGCCGTTTCCGGGATGACCATCCAAGCTGCAACGACCCAACGAAAGCCTGACGACCATGGCCGACATCCTGACCCCCGCCCTCGGCGAATCCGTTTCCGAAGCCACGATCGGCAAGTGGACGAAACAGGCCGGCGACGCCGTGAAGAAGGACGAGGTCCTGGTCGAGCTTGAGACCGACAAGGTTTCGCTGGAAGTTGTCGCGCCGTCCGACGGCGTCCTGACCGAGATCCGGGCCGCCGACGGCACGACCGTGACCCCAGGCGCCGTGCTGGGCGTCATCAGCGAGGGCGCGGCCGCCGCGCCCGC
>VFBG01000288.1 GCA_006515835.1 bacterium
AAGCCAGTGAGGAAATCGCGCCGGGGATGGCGGTCATCCGCGCGGGCCACGGATTGACCGTGCCTGTGGGCGACGGCCTGCTGGGCCGAGTCCTCGACGGACTCGGCCGGCCGATCGACGGCGGCGGTCCCGTGCAGGACTGCACGCTCCAGGCGATCACCCATGCCGCCCCGGCGGCCATGGAGCGGGCGCGGATCGCGCAGCCGTTCGTGACCGGGCAGCGCGCCATCGACGGCTTGCTGACCCTGGGCTTGGGCCAGCGCGTCGGCATCTTCGCGGGCAGCGGCGTCGGCAAGAGCACGCTGCTGGGAGAAATCGCCAAGGCTTCCAACGCCGACGTCAACGTCATCGCCCTGATCGGCGAGCGCGGCCGCGAAGTCCGCCCCTTCCTGGACGACTGCATCGGCGCGGAAGGGATGCGCAAGTCGGTGGTGGTCGTCGCCACCTGCGACCAGACTCCGCTGATGCGGGCGCGGGCGGTGCAGACGGCACTGACGATGGCCGACCACTTCCGGCGGCAGAGCGCGCATGTCCTCCTGATGGTCGACAGTCTGACCCGTCTGGCGATGGCTCAGCGCGAACTGGGGTTGGCCCTGGGCGAGCCGCCCAGCGCCCGCGGCTACACGCCTTCGGTGTTCCAGGTCCTGGCCCAGACCGTGGAGCGCATGGGCTGTGGGGCCGAGGGCAGCATCACCGGCATCCTGACCGTGCTGGTGGACGGCGGCGACCTCGACGAACCGATCTCCGACGCCGTGCGCTCGCTGGTGGATGGGCACATCGTCCTCGACCGACGCCTGGCCGAAAAGGGCCAGTACCCGGCGGTGAACATCGGCCAGAGCATCAGCCGCATCACGCAGGACGTCACCGATCCGGGCCACCGACTGGCGGCGCGGAAAGCGCGGGCCGCCCTGGCAACCTACGCCGAAGCGGAAGACTTGATCCGGATCGGCGCTTACGCCAAGGGCAGCAGCCCCCAGGTGGACAAGGCGATCGAGCTGCGGCCGACGATTCTCTCGTTCCTCAAGCAAGAAGTGAACGAA
>VFBG01000289.1 GCA_006515835.1 bacterium
CAAGAAGTCCACGGAGGACAAGGGCGGCACGGAGACCGCGCCCGAGGTCGAACCCGGCCTGCCGCCCAAGATCGATACCAAGCCCGAAGGGCCGACGCTGTTCGACCCCAGCAAAGGCCCCGCGCGGATCGGCGACGTGGCGATTCACCTGACCGGCGTCTCTTATGCGGTACCGACCGGCAAGGACCTCGAAGCCAAGGACAAACTGCTGCTCGTCGCCCTGAAGCTGGAAAACCAGGGCGCCAAGCCAGTCGATTTTCAGGGCTGGGGCTGCCTGGAAGTCATCAACGAGAAGCACCCGCCCGTGGCCCAGGACGCTGAAGGTCAGAGCTTCAAGCGCGTCACCTTCGGCGCCGGCAAACTGGTGGACGGCCAAATCCTGGCGGAGACCATCCAGCCGGGCAAGTCGATCGGCGACGTGGTCGTCTTCGAGCCGCCGCCCGGCGGCACGCCCTTCGTGAAGATCGAGCTGTCGGCCGAGAACTTCGGCGGCAAGGAAAACGACAAGTTCGTGCTGCTGATTTCCAACACGATCCTGACCAAGGGCGGCTTGCCCAAGGCCGACCCGAAGATCGACCCGAAGATCGACCCGAAAGGCGAGCCCAAGCCGGTCGAGCTCAAGGAACTGGCGGTGGTCGCCCAATACCGGGCGCTGCTGAAGAACCCCAAGCAGGCCCTGCCAGTCAAACGGGAAGCTATCGCCATCCTGACGGAACTGGGACCGGCGGCTGCCACCGCCATTCCCGACCTGGTGCCCATCCTGCAAAAGGACCCGGACGAATCGATCCGCCTGGCGGCCGCCGAGTGCATCAGCAAGTTCGGCCCGCGCGCCAAGGACGCCGTCCCCGCCCTGATCGAGCGCGTCCAGAAAGACGACTTCTGGAAGGTCCGCGCCGAATGCGCCAACGCCCTGTCGCGCATCGGCCCGGATGCCAAGGACTCGCTGGTGGCGCTCAACGATCAAGTCGCGAAGGAAAAGGACGAGATGGCGCTGATCGCCATCAAGGAAGCGATTAAGCGCCTGGGCGGGAAACCG
>VFBG01000290.1 GCA_006515835.1 bacterium
TCGCCAACATCATCGTCCGGCCCGATCTCTACGCCAGCGATCGCCTGACCATCGTCGAGGCGTCGTTTCTCATGGTCGAGGGGGTCTTGCAGAACCAGGACGGCGTCACCTCGATCAAGGCCGAACGCGTGTCGAAGCTGCCCGGCCTGCCCGATAGCGCGGCCATCGACTCGCACGATTTCCACTGAGCCGTCTGGGCTCGCCGCGCCGAAGCCCTTGAGCACCGAAGCACCCGAGCACCGTAGAATAGAGAGGTGCGTGCGCTCGTCCTGTTCGGTGTCGTCGTCGGCGCCCTGGTCGCCCTGCTGTGGGCCCGGCCGGCGGCGGTTCCGGGTGGGGAACCTCCCAGGCTCACCTACATCACCACGGCCCATCAACTCGGCGTGGTCGGCTACCGCGACCCCGTTGGCGTGATTTCACCGGATGCGAAGCGCCTGGCCTACACCGAGGGTCGTGACATCCGCGTGCTGCCGATCGGCGGCGGCGTGCCCAGCACCCTTCCGGCCGGCGAAGGCCAAATCCGTTTCCTGGCCTGGGCCGGCGTCAACACCCTGATTGCCGAAGACGCCGGCGCCAAGGTCCGCTGGTGGCGCTACGACCTGTCCACCGCCGATCGGGTGACGCGGACGCCGCTGTGGGGCGGCACCGACGTGGATCACCTGCGCCAACTGGCCTGGAGCGCGGATGGCCAGTCGGTGGTGGCGCTGGCCACCGGCAAGGACGGCCCAGAGCTGTGGCGCATCTCGGCCGACGGCGCCACGCGCCAACGCACTGCCCTCAGTGGCCGGCCGTCCTGGCCGGCGTGGACGCGGTCCGGCGAGGTGGCCTGCATTGCGAATGACGGCGCCCGCCCGCGCCTGTCGATTCCGTGCGGGGCGCCGCCGCTGCGCCTTGACCCCGACCTCGACGTGATCGGTCCGCTCGCGTTTGCGGCCGATGGGAACGAGGTCTACTTCGCCTCGCCCAACGACCAGGGGATGGTGGAGTTGTGGGCTGCCGACCCGGCGAAGAGCCGGGCGCGCCGGTTGTCGTCG
>VFBG01000141.1 GCA_006515835.1 bacterium
GTGCCCCCGGCGGCGACGACGCAGACTTTGGAGCTCATGGGCGGTCTCGGGCTAGGAGGTCGGAGGGTGAAGAGTGCTGGTGAGGAGTGAGTAGCGAGTGACGCAAACACCCGGGCCCTTCTGCTACTCACTACTCACTAGCACTCTTCACCCGACTCCTACGGCAGGATGCGCCGGCCTTGCGGCAGGCTGGCCCCCGGCTCGTAGGCGCCGGGGCGGCGGCGGGTCAAGGCCAGGGCCAGACCCATGGTCAGCCCCATGGCCAGCATCGATGAGCCGCCATAGCTGATGAAGGGCAGGGTCATCCCCTTGGTCGGGATCAGGTTCAGATTGACCGCGATATTGATGCAGGCCTGCAGCCCGATCAGCATGAACAGGCCCGCCGCAGCCGTCTGCTCGAACGGATCGGTCAGCTTCATGGCCCGGCGCATGCCGCGGATGACGATGAAGGCGTACAGGCCGATCATGGCCAGCGACAGCACCAGGCCGAACTCCTCGGCGCCGACGGAATAGATGAAGTCAGTGTGCAGGTCGGGCACCGAGCGCTTCATCACCCCCTCGCCCACGCCCCGCCCGACCAGGCCGCCGGCGCGGATGGCCTCGGAGGCGCGGTCGATCTGGTGGGTGTCGGTGGTCTCGGGCGAGAGGAAGCGGCTGAGGCGGTCGCGCATGTGGCTGAAGGCGAAATACAGGCCGACGACCCCCGCCATGCCGGCGGCGGCCAGGGCGGCGACCCATTTCAGCGGCACCCCGGCCATGAAGAAGACGGCCATGAAGGTGGTGGTGATCAGCAGGGTCTGGCCGATATCGGGCTGGATCAGCAGCAGGCCGACGGTCAGGGCCCAGGCCCCGAAAGCGATCGACACACCGGGCACCCCCTGCCCCTTCTGCGCCTCGGAGAACATCCAGGCGGCGAAGACGATCAGGCCGGGCTTGGCGAACTCTGACGGCTGCAGGCTGAACGGGCCGAGGTTCACCCAGCGCGCCGCGCCCTTCACCTCATTTCCGATGAACGGCAGGGCGGCCATGACCACGATGGCCCCGAGCAGGGCCAGCAGGGCGATCCGGCGCACGCCGCGCGGAGACAGCAGGGAAGCGACCAGCATGGCCGTCGTCCCTCCGGAGGCCCAGACGATCATCCGCCACGAATAGTGGAAGGGGTCCGAGATCGATTCATCGGCGAGAATAGCCGCCGGGCTGGAGGCGAAACTCAGCGCCACGCCCAGCCCGATCAGGGTCAGGGCGGCTGCCAGCAGGCCGCGGTCGACCGTCCAGAACCATTTGGCGATCGGGCTCTGATCGTTGCGCGAAAAGGCGGGGCTGTAGTTGTGCGCGGTCATGGTTCGCTAACCATGCCCTGAAGGGGTAGCGCCGAGGTTAAGGACGGCGGCGCGGAATGCCTCTCCCCGCGCCTCGAAGTCGGGATACTGGTCGAAACTGGCGGCGGCGGGGCTCAGCAGCACCACCTCCTCGCGACCGGTCGCGGCGGCGGCCTCGGCGGCCGCCTTCACGGCCGAGGCCATGTCCCCGCTGATCCGGTGCGGGGTGTCGCCGAGGCGAGCCGCGAACGGCCCGGCCGACTCGCCTATCAGGAAGGCCTCGACCACGCGGGGAAAAAGCTCCTCGAGGTCATCAATGCCACCCTGCTTGGCCCGCCCGCCGGCGATCCAGAAGCTGCGCTCATAGGACGACAACGCCTGTCGCGCCGCGTCGGCGTTGGTGGCCTTGGAGTCGTTGATGAAGCGGACCTTGCCGAGACGGGCGACCTCTTCCATCCGGTGGGCGAGGCCGGGGAAGGTCATCAGGCCCTGGACGGCGTCGTCATGCGAGACCCCGACGGCGCGGGCGGCGGCCCAGGCGAAGGCGGCATTCTGGGCGTTGTGCCGACCCGGAAGCGAACGGGCGGCGGAAAGATCGATCATCTCGCCATCAGCTGTCAGCCGCCTGTCCGAGGCGCTGATGTCCGCGGGCGCTCCGTTCGTCGAGACGGTCCGGGCGTCAGCCATGCCGGCGGCGATACGCCTCCCCCATTCCTCATCCACCCCGACCAGCGAGAGGTTTGCATGGGAAAATATCCGCGCCTTCGCCGCGATATAGCCCTCCATGCCGCCGTGCCGGTCGAGATGGTCCGGGCTGATGTTCGTCAGGATCGCGACATCGGGCGCGAACGCTGTCGTCAGGTCCAGCTGATAGCTCGACACCTCGATCACATAGACGCCTACCTCGGCCGGCGCTGGCAGGGCGAGCACGCCGATGCCGATGTTGCCGCCGACGGCGACCTTCAGCCCGGCCTGTTTCAGCACCCAGCCGATCAGGGCCGTGGTGGTGGATTTCCCGTTCGTGCCGGTGATGGCGATGACCTTGGGCCGCACCGTCCCGGGCGTCCGGTCCATGGCTCGGGCGAACAGCTCGATGTCGCCGATGATCTCGACCCCCGCCGCCTTCGCCTTGTCGACGGTCCAGTGCGGTTTCGGATGGGTCAGGGGCGCGCCGGGGGACAGAACCAGGGCAGCGAACTGCGACCAGTCGGCCCGGCTCAGGTCCTCGACCGCGAAGCCCTCGGCCTCGGCCTGCATCCGCCCCGAGACGCCGTCGTCCCAAAGAATGGGGATGGCGCCCCCGGCGTGCAGCGCGCGGGCCGCCGTAATCCCCGACCGTCCGAGGCCGAAGACCGCGATGCGCCGCCCTTCGAATCCGGGGACCGGGATCATGTGCCTAGCGCAGCTTGAGCGTGGCGAGGCCGATCAGGGCCAGCATGGCAGAGACGATCCAGAAGCGGATCACCACCGTCGACTCCGGCCAGCCCATCTTCTCGAAATGGTGGTGGATCGGGGCCATCAGGAAGATGCGCTTCTTCGTGGCCTTGAAATAGGCGACCTGGATCATGACCGAATAGGCGACCTGGATCATGACCGAGGCGGCCTCGATGACGAACAGGCCGCCGACGATGCCCAGCACCAGCTCGTGCTTGGTGGCCACGGCGATGGCACCGAGCGCGCCGCCAAGGGCCAGCGAACCGGTGTCGCCCATGAAGATCTTGGCCGGTGGGGCGTTGTACCAGAGGAAGCCCGTGCCCCCGCCGATGATGGCCGCGCAAAAGATGGCCAGCTCGCCCGAACCGGGCACATGGTGGACGCCCAGATAGTCCGAGAAGATGAAGTTGCCGACGAGGTAGCTGATGATCCCGAAGGCGCCCGCCGCCATCATCACCGGCACGATGGCCAGCCCGTCCAGCCCGTCTGTCAGGTTCACCGCATTGGAGAAGCCGACCATGGTGAAGGCCGCGAACACGACATAGAACCAGCCGACATTGAGCAGCACGGCCTTAAAGAAGGGGAAGGCGATCGAGGTCTCGAGGTTGGGCGTGGTCGGCGAGGCCGTCATCCACAGCACCGTCAGAACCCCGGCGATGACCGAGACCACGACCTGGGCCAGCAGTTTCTGTTTCGAGGTCAGACCGGCCGAGGACTGCTTAGTCACCTTGGAATAGTCGTCGATGAAGCCCAGCACGCCGAACGCCGCCGTCACGCCCGAGACGATCCAGATATAAGGATTGGTCAGGTCGCCCCACAGGAACACCGCCACGGCGATGCCCGCCAGGATCATCAGCCCGCCCATGGTCGGGGTGCCGACCTTGGACAGGTGCGAGACCGGGCCGTCGGCGCGGATCGGCTGGCCCTTGCCCTGTTTGACCCGCATCCAGGCGATGAAGCGGCTGCCCATGGTGACCGCCACGATCATGGCCGTGGCCATGGCCAGCGCCACCCGCACCGTCTGGTACTGGACCAGGTTGAGCAGCGGATAATCCTGCGCGATGTCGGCGTAGTGGAGATACAGCAAATAGAACATCAGGCGGCCCCTCCCAGAGCAGCAAGAGCTTTGGCGACCAGCGACGCCTTCGATCCGTTGGAACCCTTGACCATGACGATGTCGCCCTTGCCGACCAGCATCGCGGCCTCCGCGGCCAGTTCGGCGGCGGTCTCGCGCCACAGGCCCTGACGCGAGCCGGGCAGGTCGTCGTAGAGCCGCTTCATCTCCGGCCCGGCGGCGTGGACGAGGTCCAGACCCGCCGCGTCGATCGGGCCTGACAGGCCCTCATGCAGCGCCTCGGACTGGTCGCCCAGCTCCAGCATGTCGGTCAGGACCACCACCCGGCGGCCGCCCGTCGCGGGCAGAGGCCGCGCGCCGAGGCTGCGGAAACCGGCGGCCATCGACAGCGGATTGGCGTTGTAGCTCTCGTCGATCAGGGTGAAGTCCCCGCCCGGCGCGTGGACGGTCAGCGTCTGCCCCCGCCCCGCCAGCGGCTGGAACTCGGACAGGGCGGCCAGACCGGTGTCCAGCGGCACATCGAGCGCGTCCAGCATCAGCAGGACGCACAGGCTGTTGAGCCCCCAGTGGAAGCCGGACTGGGCCAGCTCGAACTCGATCGTCCGCCCGAACAGCTCGGCCCGGACGCGCGCGCCGGTGTCATGCGGCTGGAAATCGATCAGCCGCGCATCGCAGCCGGCCACCGATCCGAAGGTCGCGATCCGCGCTCCGGCGCGCCGCGCGCCCGCGTCGAGCACCGAGGCAAATGCGACGTCGGCGTTGAACACGGCCACGCCGTCCTCAGCTAGCCCCTCGAAGATCGCCGCCTTTTCGGCCGCCACCCCCGCCTCGCCGTCAGCGAAGGCCTCGATATGCACCGGGCCGACGGTCGTCACGCAGGCCGCATGGGGCCGCACCATCTTCGACAGCGGCGCGATCTCGCCCGGCGCATTCATGCCGATCTCGAACACAGCCCGCGCGGTCGTGGACGGCATCCGCGACAGGGTCAGCGGCACGCCGATGTGGTTGTTGTAGCTCTTGATCGAGGCATGCGACGGCCCCGCCAGATCCAGCCCCGCCTTGATCGCCTGGGTCACGCTGGTCTTGCCGACCGAGCCGGTGACCGCGCCGCGCCGGGCCTTCGTCCGGTCCCGCGCCGCCATGCCGAGCGCCTCGAGCGCGCGCAGGGTGTCGGCGACAACCACCGACGGGCCGCCTTCGACCGGGTGTTCGGTGATCGCTCCAGCCGCGCCTGCGGCGAAGGCGGCGGCGGCGAAGTCATGCCCGTCCCGCGCGCCCTTCAGCGCCAGGAACAGGTCGCCCGGGACGATCTCGCGGCTGTTATAGGTGATGCCCCGCGTCTCGAAGGCCGCGCCGGACAGGGTCCCGCCCGTGGCGGCGACAATCTCGGCGGAGGTCCAGAGCGGTCTGTCAGGCATGGAGGCGCAGGGCTTCAGCGGCTTCGGTGGCGTCGTCGAAGGGATGAGTCACCCCACCGACGATCTGTCCCTGCTCATGCCCTTTTCCGGCGATGACCACCACATCTCCGTCGCGCATCATTTCGATGGCCCCACGGATCGCGGCGCGGCGGTCGCCGATCTCGCGGGCGGACGGACAGGCGGCGCGCACGGCCTTGCGGATGGCGGCGGGGTCTTCGGAGCGCGGATTGTCGTCGGTGACGATGGCGACGTCCGCCAGCCGCCAGCCGCCCGGCGATCTCGCCCATCATCGGCCGCTTGGCCCGGTCCCGGTCACCGCCGGCGCCGAAGACCACGATCAGCCGGCCCGTCGCGTGCGGACGCAGGGCTTTCAGCACCGTCTCCAGCCCGTCGGGCGTATGGGCGTAGTCGACATAGACCTCGCCGCGGCCGCTTCCCGGAATGCGTTGCAGCCGGCCCTGCGCGCCGGTGATCTTCTCCAGCCCGGCCAGCACGCGCTCGGGCGTCTCTCCGGCAGCGATGCACAGGCCGGCGGCGACGAGCGCATTCGACGCCTGGAAGGCCCCGGCCAGCGGCAGCAGCACCTCATGCAGGGAGCCGCGCACATCGACCGTCAACCGCTGGCCCTCCGGCACGGCGCGGCGCGCAACCAGCGACAGGTCCCGCCCCCGCTCGCCCACGGCCAGCACCCCCAGCCCCGACATGATCGAGGCGGCGGCGAAGCTGGAATAGGCGTCGCTGTCGGCGTTCAGCACCGCCGTGCGACCCCGCGGCAGCAAGGTCTCGAAAAGGCGCAGCTTGGCGGCGCGATAGCCAGCCATGTCGCCGTGATAGTCGAGGTGGTCCTGGCTCAGATTGGTGAAGGCCGCGGCCTGCAGGGTCACCCCGTCCAGCCGGCGCTGATCGATGCCGTGCGACGAGGCCTCGAGCGCCAGATGGGTGACGCCACTTCCGGCCAGATCGGCCAGCATCCGCGCCGCGTCGGCCGCGTCCGGGCTGGTCAGGCCGGGCCCCGTCAACTCGCGGTTAACGTTACCATTTTGCGCCAAAACCCCGAGAGTTCCCATGCTCGCGGCATGGAGACCCATCGAGGCCCATATCTGGCGGCAGAAGGCGGCAACCGAGGTCTTGCCGTTGGTGCCGGTGACGGCAACGCAGGTGGCCGGCTGGGTCCCGTAGAAGCCCCGCGCGGCGATGGCATAGGCCCTGCGCACGTCACCCGAGGTGATCAGCACCGGCGCCAGCCGGGCGTCGGTGTCGGAGGGGGCCAGTACCGCGGCGGCGCCCTGCGACAGGGCTTGCGGAATGAAGGCGCGGCCGTCGGCGGCGCTGCCCGGCAGGGCCACGAACAGCGAGCCCGGCCCGACCTTGCGGCTGTCAGAGGTAACGCCAGTGATCATCGGATCGGCGGCCACGTCGCGGCGCAGCAGTTCCGACAGCTTGATCGGGGCGGGCCGGGTCGCGTTCATCGCCCGTCGCCTTCCAGGTCTTCGAAAGCCGGGATGCGGTCGCCGAGGGCGGTGCGATACGGATCGGCCTTCCGCGCCACGCCGACGAAGCCGGCGATCCGGTCGGCGATCCGGCCCACCGCCGGGGCGGCGACGAAGCCGCCGGTGCGCGGATAGGTCTGGGGCTCGTCGATCAGCACGAGTATCTGGTAGCGCCGGGCGTTGACCGGGCCGTCGGCGGGGAAGACGCCCGCGAAGGTGCCGACCGCGTGGGCGGTGTTGTAGCGGCCGTTGACCGACTTGTTGGCCGATCCTGTCTTGCCACCGACGCGCAGGCCCGGCGCTTCGGCCCGACCACCCGAGCCGCGCACCACATTGCGGCGCATCAGGTCCAGCATGGTCAGGGAGGTTTCTGGCGAGACGATCTGGCGGCCCCGAACGTCAGGCCGACCGCCCTTGCGCAGGGTCAGGGGAATGTACCGGCCGCCGTTGGTCAGGGCCCCCATGGCCGCAGCCATCTGCATCGGGGTGATCGATATGCCGTAACCGAAGGACAGCGAGGCGAGCGTCGAGTCGGACCATTCCACCGGCACGATCGGCGCTTCCGACGGGATTTCGAACGGGGCCGCAGACATCAGACCGAAGCGGTCGAAATAGTCACGCATCACCCGCGGACCCATCTGGGTCGACAACAGGGAGGTGCCGATGTTGGACGAGTGCAGATACACCTCCTCCAGCGTCATTACCTTGTTCTGGGCATGGAAGTCCGTGATCCGGCGGCTGCCGATCTGCAGTGCCTCCGAGGCGTCCAGCAGGGTATTCATGTCGGCCCGGCCGGTGTCGATGGCGGCCGCCACGGTGAAGGTCTTGAACACCGAGCCCATTTCATAGGTGGCGGCGGTGGCGAGGTTGCGCGAGTTCGAGGCGGGCCAGCTGGCCATGGCGAGGACTTCGCCGGTCTGGACATCGGTGATGATGCCCACGGCACCCTTGGCCTGGGTCTCAGCGGCGGCGGCGGCCAGCTCGTTCTCCAGCACGCCCTGGACGCGCAGGTCGATGGATATCTGGAAGCTCTCACCGCGGGCACCGGCGGCGCGGATCTCGTCATTGAAGGCGCGTTCGGCGGCGGACAGGCCGACGCCGCCGGTATCGACATTGCCGACCACATGGCGGGCAGACTCGCCCAGCGGATGAACGCGGACGTCCTCGGGCTCGAAGCTGACGCCGCCCAGCGCCAGATTGTGGATCGCCACCTTCTCGCGCGGGGTCAGCCGGTTGACCACCAACAGGCGGCGATCGCCGAACAGGGCCGTCTCCAGCCGGGTCCTCGACACGCGCGGCAGGGCGCGCCGGATCTGCGCCGCCGCCGCACGTCGGTCCCAGACCTGGGCGGGGTCGATGTACAGTCCGTAGTGCACGATGTTGGTAGCCAGAAGGGCTCCGTTGCGGTCGACCATGTCGGCGCGCACCACCGCATTGGGGTGGGTCTGTGCACCGCCGCCGGCCCCCGCTGTCAGCAGGGCCGCATGGATCGCGCCCAGGGTCAGGCAGACGAAGACGAACGAGAAGGCCGACAGGATGACGAAGATGCGGACCCGCGTGTCTTCCTCCGGCCGGGCGTTCGCATGGGCCCGTCCGAAGGCGTGCTCGACCCACCACATGGCCTCGGTCAGCCAGCGCCAGGACGGGGTGAACCGCCGAACGCCCCAGGACGGCGCGGGCCGGGAACCGGCGTGCGGGTCGTGCGCGCTCATCGCTCGACCTCCGGTACGGGGGCGGCGGTAACGGGGGCGGACGGAGTCGGCGCAATGACCACCGGACGCGGCTCGGGGATCGGGGCCAGGCTCGGCAGGTTTCCGACCGTGGCCTGACGGTGCACATCAACCGGCCCCAGCCCCGCGCCGCGCGACAGGGCCTCAAGCCGGTTGGGCTGCTCCAGACGGGCGACCTCGGCTCGCAGCAGGCGCACCCGCTGGCCATTGTCGCTGATCTGCCGTTCGAGGTCGGAAATGCGGGCGCTCTCGCGCGCCGCCGCCGCCTTGGCCACATAGACCGAGAAGACCATGACCGCGACCAGCAGGACGCCGATGATCTCGATCCAGCGGATACCGCGGATCTTCCAGGCGAACAGGCGGTTCAGGGTGGCGACAGCCGTACTCATGCGGCGACCCTCCCCCCGATGACGCCCCAGGGTGCAGCGTCGGTGCGAATGGCCGCACGCAGCTTGGCCGAACGGGCGCGGGGATTGTCGGCCCGCTCGGCGTCGCCGGCCTCGCACGCACCCTTGAACGACAGGGTGAAACTGGGCTTGCGAGTCTCGACGGTAACCGGGGCGTGGCGCGATCCGCCGGGGGCGTTGCCGGTCCGCTCGGTCAGGAAGGCCTTGACGATCCGGTCCTCCAGCGAATGGAAGGTGACCACGGCCAGCCGCCCGCCCGGCGACAGGGCGGCCTCGGCGGCCTCCAGTCCCTGGCGCAGTTGGCCCAGCTCGTCATTCACCGCGATGCGCAGGGCCTGGAAGACGCGCGTGGCCGGATGGATCGGCGCACCGCGACGACCGCCCAGCGCCTTCTCGACCACGGCGGCCAGATCAAGCGTGCGCTCAAACGGCTTTTCGACCCGGCGGCGCAGAATGGCGGTCGCGACGCGGCCCGACTGGCGCTCGTCGCCGTACAGTTTGAAGATATGGGCCATTGGCCCGTGGTCCCAGCCATTGACGATGTCGGCGGCGGTCTCGCCCTCATCCGACATTCGCATGTCCAGCGGGCCGTCGCGCATGAAGGAAAAGCCGCGCTCGGCCTGGTCCAGTTGCATCGACGAGACGCCGATATCGAACACCACCCCGTCCAGCCGCGCCTCACCCGACTCTGCGAAGGCCTCCGCAAGACCCGAGAACGGTGTGCGCACCAGCCGGAACCGGCCGGGATAGTCGTTGGCCACGGCGTCGGCGTGCGGCTGGACCGTCGGATCGCGATCGAGGGCTATGACCGTCGCACCGGTCGCCAGAATGGCGCGGGTACGCGCGAGGGCGCGGCGCGCGTCGCGGCGGGCGTTCCAGCGCGCGCGGTCCCAGATCTGGAAACGGGGCCCCAGGCCGACGATGACCACGTCCTCGCCCAGACCGGCGTCCTGACACAGGCTTTCCGGCAGGGTGATGCGGCCGCCGCCGTCGTACGACAGGGGGCGCTGGCCGGCGTAGAAGGTCTCTTCAAGAGCGGTGCGTTTGTCGCTGCCGAACGGCAGGGCCTCGATGCGGGCAACATATTCGGCCATGAGCCGGTCGCCGCCAGCCTCAAGGCAGTCATCGGCCAGGGCGAAGAAACAGAAGACGCCGTGCTCGGCGCCATTGTCGGCGGTGCGGAACTCCTGCGGGATCAGCAGGCGTCGCTTGCCGTCCAATTGTTTCTCGTAGGTCGAGAGAAACACGCCCTGCCCCAAACTCGGATCCTTGGATCCGCCCCTCTGATCCCCGTGAACATCCACGCGGCGCAAACCAACCCCGCGCCAAGCCTCTGGGATAGCATGGGATCAAATGGGTCTCAATGGGATTAGTTGACGCCGGTTAACCTCAATTGCGGCGAACTACGCTGTATAGGTGAGAACATATCTAGAACATCCCCAGTAATAACAGCCTGTGGACCAATCCTGCGCCGCATTGCGGGCCAAAGGGTTAACGCGGAACTGGCGCAGATACGGGTTCGGGCTGTGCGATCATGGGGAGCGGGAGGATCCGCGCTCAAGCGACGAGCTGCCGGGCGGCGACCCCGGGATCAAGTCGAAGGGTGACGAACCGCGCTCAAGCAGCGAGCGACCGCGTCGCGAGCGTTAGCGCCCCAGAATTAATGTCAGACGGCCTGTAAGCCGGGTTCTGTACCGCCCGAAAGCGGTGACGATCATTCCTCTGGACCGCCCGTTGCCGGACGGTTCTCGCGACCTACCCGGACGCCTCGGGCGGTGAACCCTGCGAGCGAACTCGCGCGACATCCCTATTCGGTCTTGCTCCAGGCGGGGCTTGCCATGCCGTCCCTGTTGCCAGGCACGCGGTGGGCTCTTACCCCACCCTTTCACCCTTCCCTGCCCCGAGAGGCAGGCGGTTTGCTTTCTGTGGCGCTATCCCTCGGGTCGCCCCGGGCGGGTGTTGCCCGCCGCCTCTTCACCGTGGAGCCCGGACTTTCCTCGACGGGAGCATAACCCCCGCCGCGACCGCCCGGCCGTCTGACGGGGCTAAGTGGGCGCGATGACGACGAGGGTCAAGCGGGACAGGATGAAGGCGGCACCGGGATGTGCTAAACTGGGGCATGGCTCAACCCGCCCCCAAACGACCAATTGATCTCGCAACCGAGACCGGCGTCGAACGTGAAGCCCGTCTGACTTGGGAGCGCACACGACTGGCCGAAGCCGACGCAGATTTTGCCGCTGGCCGCTACATCTCGGGCGATGAGGCCGACGCTTGGCTCGCGCGCGAGCTGGCCGAAGCGCAAGCGGCCTCCGAGCGTGAAGACGATTGAGCGACGCCTACCGGCTGGATATTTCAGACAAGGCGCGCAGCGATCTCGCCTCCGCGCGTCTCTGGCTGCTTCAACCGGGGAGCGGGCGATTGGCACATGGGCGATATCAAGCGATCCTGGAGGCAATCCAGGATCTGAAAACATCGCCTTTTCGCTGGCCTGTCGGCGACATCGCTGAAGTTCGCGAACGTCCGGTGAAGGGACACAGGGTCCTCTACCGCGTTGACGCCGAGGCCCGCCGCGTCAGAATTATGCGCGTGTTCGGGCCCTACCAGGACCGCGCAAGCCTCTAGTTCAGCACCCCGGTCACGCTCTCCGCCGTCGCCAGCTGGAGCACGCCCATCAGGGTCGCCCGCGTCTCGCC
>VFBG01000142.1 GCA_006515835.1 bacterium
CGTCGAGCGGATCGGGCTGGACCGGTTGCGCAACGGCACCTTCGCCGACTGCGCGCGGCTGGAGGGCGAGCCGGCGACTGTGGTTCCGTTCGAGGCCGGGCCGGGAGCCGCCACCGACCTCCTCCGCCCCCTCGACCGCTTCCCCTTCGTGCCGGACGACCCCGCCCGGCTGGATCAGGACTGCTACGAAGCCTTCAACATCCAGGTCCAGGGGCTGATGCGCCGGATGAAGGCGACCAGCGCCGAACGTCTGGTCATCGGCGTCTCGGGCGGGCTGGATTCGACCCAGGCCCTGCTGGTCGCCTGCCGCGCCTTCGACCGGCTGGGCCTGCCGAGGACCGGCATACTCGGCTACACCATGCCGGGCTTCGCCACCTCCGAAGGTACGAAGTCCAACGCCTGGGCCTTGATGAAGGCGCTGGGCGTCACCGGGGCCGAGATCGACATCCGACCGACCGCGACGACCATGCTGGAGGCCATCGGCCATCCGTTCGCCAAGGGCGAACCGGTGCACGACATCACATTCGAGAATGTGCAGGCGGGTCTGCGCACCGACTATCTGTTCCGGCTGGCCAACCAGAACGGTGCCTTTGTGCTCGGCACCGGCGACTTGTCGGAACTGGCGCTGGGCTGGGCCACCTATGGCGTCGGCGACCATATGAGCCACTACAACGTCAACGGCGGGGTGGCGAAGACCCTGATCCGGCACCTGATCCGCTGGGTGGCGGGACGGGAGCATTCGGGCGGTGCGGCCGACGTGCTGCACGCCATCCTCGACACCGAAATCTCGCCCGAACTGGTCCCCGCCGGCGCAGACGGCAAGCTCCAGTCCACCGAGGCGACCGTGGGTCCCTATGCGCTGAACGACTTCTTCCTGTTCTACGTCACCCGCTTCGGCCTGAAGCCGTCGAAGGTGGCGTATCTGGCGCATCAGGCGTGGAAGGACGCGGCGACCGGCCACTGGCCGAGCGCCACGCCAGATGCCGAGCGGGTCGAATACGATCTCGCCACGATCAAGCACTGGCTGCGGAAATTCCTGTTCCGCTTCTTCCAGACCAGCCAGTTCAAACGCTCGGCCCTGCCCAATGGGCCAAAGGTGGTGACCGGCGGATCGCTGTCACCGCGTGGCGACTGGCGGGCACCGTCAGATGCGACGGCAAGGGTTTGGCTGGATGAGTTGGAAGCGAACGTTCCCGACGAGTGATCAGGCAACAGGCAGAAGGCAACAGCAGGGCTCGAGCCTGTTGCCTGCTGCCCGACCCCTTTTGCCTTGGGTCAGGGCAACTCGCTCAAAAACGGAAAGATCGCCGCCTTGGCCTCGGGCTCGTCCAGCATGGGCGCGTGGCCGACGCCGGGGACCTCGACGAAATCCATCTTCGGCGCGCGTTTGCGCATCTTCGCCGCGATCTCGGGGCTGAGCAGGTCGGAGGTCTCGCCGCGGATCAGCAGGGTCGGCCGGCCCTTGGCCAGCCGGTTGAAGAAGGGCCAGAGATTTGGAACCAGGGCCTTTGATCCGGCGGCCCGGATCGGGGCCATGATGTCGGGGTCATAGTCCGGAATCGGCGTGCCCTCGGTGCCCATGCGGAAGGTGCGGCGGGCGAAGGCGTCCCAGTCGTCGTCCGAATAGTGGGGCAGGGCGATCTCGTTGAGCTTGCGGACATAGGCCGCCGCATCGGCCCAGTTGTTGATCTCGACAGTCTGTCCGGCATAGGCGGCGATGCGGGTCAGGCCCTCCTTGGCCACTTCGGGACCGACGTCGTTGATGATGGCGGCGGCGATGACCTTCGACCGGATGGCGGCCAGGGCCATGGTGATCAGCCCTCCCATGGAGGTGCCGAGGAAGACCGCCTGCTCGATGCCGAGATTCCGCATCAGGGCAAGCACGTCATTGGCATAGGTCGCGGGCTGGTAGGTCATCGGATCCGGTGCCCGGTCCGACTGGCCCCGACCACGGATGTCGAGGGCCAGCACCCGCCGGCCGCTCTGGGCGATCAGCGGCGCGATGGCGTCGAAATCGGCCGAGTTGCGGGTCAGGCCATGGATGGCGATGACCGGCAGTTTCGCCGTCCCGGACGCCGCGGCGTAGTCGCGGGCGTACAGGCTCAGGCCGTCGGAACTGGACCAGCGGCGCTCGGCGAAGGTCTGGGTCATGAGGGGCTCCAAGGGCTGACGGCCAAGCTTATTTCATGGGCGGGAGAATTCCCACCCGACGCGAACTGACAGCCGGTGTCAGCTCTTCAGTGACCCAGCAGTTCCCGGACGAAATCGAACAGGTCGCCACCTTCGAAGCGGAAGCCCGGAACGCCGGCGCGGCGGGCGGCCTCCATATCCGACGGCTGGTCGCCGATCATGAAGCTTTTCGCCGGATCGATACCGTGGTCGGCGATGGCCCGCAGGATCATGCCGGGGTTGGGCTTCCGGTCCGGATGGTCGGGGTGGATATAGGCCTCGACCCGGCCCTCGCTGTGGAACGGGCAGGCGTAGACAGCGCCGATCACCGCCCCTCTGGCCGCCAGTTTGCGGACGATCAGGGCGTTGAACGCCTTCATCTGGGCCTCGCTGAACAGGCCACGCGCAACGCCCGACTGATTGGTCACGATGACGCACAGATAGCCAAGCTGGTTCAGCCGCCGAACGGCTTCGGCCGCGCCGGGGACGAGGCGCAGATGCTCTTCCAGATGGGGATAGCCGGTGTCCTCGATCAGAACGCCGTCGCGATCGAGGAAGACGGCAGGAACGCCAGCACTCATGATGGCCGGGCATACGGCACCGTACAGGCTCGTTGCAACCCGTCACGCGAAGTGACGGGTCCGGATTTGGCTTAACGGCGATCGATTTGGTAGGAGGCCGCAACCGCTGCGGCGCTTACCGTCGCCGTTACGCCGCGCGCGCCCGGAGAGATTCCCGACATGAGCATCGCCTTCATCGACCTTCAGGCCCAGCGCCTTCGCCTTAACGGCCGGATCGAGGCCGCCGTGCAGGAGGCCGTCGTTGGCGGTGCCTGGGTCATGGGTCCGCAGGTGCGTCAGTTCGAGGCCGACCTCGCCGCCTTCGGCATGGCGAAGCACGCGCTGGGCTGCGCCAACGGCACCGACGCACTCATCCTGCCACTGATCGCCTGGGGCATCCGCACCGGCGATGCGGTCTTCTGTCCCAGTTTCACCTTCACGGCCACGGCCGAAATCGTGCCCTGGCTGGGTGCCACGCCGGTCTTTGTCGATGTGGACCCGCGGACCTTCAACATGGACCCGGTCCAGCTGGAAGCGGCGATCGAGGCGACCCTGAAGGAAGGCCGGCTCAAGCCGCGCGTGGTCATCGCCGTCGACCTGTTCGGCCAGCCCGCCGACTATCCGGCCATCCGGGCCATCTGTGATCGCTACGGCCTCAAGCTGATCGCCGATTCGGCCCAGGGCTTCGGCTGCACCCTGAACGGCGATCATCCCATCAAATGGGCCGACATCACCACCACCAGCTTCTTCCCGGCCAAGCCGCTGGGCTGCTACGGCGACGGCGGGGCGGTGCTGACCGATGATGAGGATCTGGCCCAGGAAATGGACTCGCTGCGGGTCCACGGCAAGGTCGTCGCCAAGGACATGAAGCCCGGCGAGACCTTTGCCCACGACCCCAAATACCTGGCCATGCGGATCGGCATGAACAGCCGACTGGATACCATCCAGGCTGCCGTCCTGATCGAGAAGCTGAAGGTCTTCCCGCAGGAGATCGAATGGCGCAACCGCGCGGCGGACATCTATGCCGAGCGGCTGGCGCCCCATGTGGCCAGCGTGCCGACTGTGATCGACGGCGGGGTCTCGATCTGGGCCCAGTATACGATCGAACACGAGAACCGCGACGGCCTGGCGGCGCATCTGAAGGACCAGGGCGTGCCGACGGCCGTCTACTATCCCGTGCCCATGCACCTGCAGCCCGCCTATGCGCGGTTCTCGAAGGGCCTGGGCAGCCTGCCGGTGACCGAGCGCCTGATGGAGCGGGTTATCAGCCTGCCCATGCATTCCGACCTCGACGAGGCGACCCAGGACCGGATCATCGCCGCCGTCGCCAGCTTCAAGGCCTGAACCCCATGCCGCACAACTCGCTTCCTCCGCTCAAGGTCGGCGTCGCCGGCGCGGGCGTCATGGGCCGCAACCACGCCCGCGTCCTGTCGGACATCCGCGACTTTGACCTGACAGCGGTGTTCGACCCGGACGTCGCCACGGCCGAAGGCATCGCCGCCCTGACTTCGTCGCCGCAGGTCTGGACGCAGCGGTGGTCGCCACGCCGAACCGGCACCATGCGGACCTCGGCGTTGCCCTGCTCGAGGCCGGCGTGCATGTGCTTGTCGAAAAGCCGATCGCCGCCACTGTCGCCGACGCCCAGCGGATGATCGACGCGGCCAAGGCCAACGACCGTGTGCTGATGGTCGGCCAGGTCGAGCGGTTCAATCCGGCGGTGGAAGCGGTCAAGCGCGCCATCGACGGCGAGGACGTCATCTCGATCCAGATTACCCGCGTCGGCCCCTTCCCGCCGCGCATGGGCGAGGTCGGAGTTGTTATCGATCTGGCGGTGCACGACATCGACATCATCCGCCACCTGACGGAGTCCGAGATCGTCGAGGTCCAGCCCCAGCTGGCCCGCACCAAGGCTGACCGCGAGGACACGGCCCTGCTTCAGTTCCGGCTGGCCAACGGGACCATCGCCCACATCACGACGAACTGGGTCACGCCTTACAAGGTCCGCACCCTGCAGGTCGCCACGGCCAACAAATTCGTCGTCGCCGACCTGATGACCCGTCAGGTGACGGAATATTTCGGCCAGCAGCCGGACGGCAGCTACTCGACACGTGGTGTCATGAGCTGGCCCGCAGAGCCGCTTAAGAAGGAGCTGGAGGCGTTCGCCCACGCCATCCGCACGGGCGAACCGCCGGCGGTTACCGGCGAGGATGGGCTGCGGAACCTCGAGGTGGCGCTGAGGTGTCTGGGGGAGGGGTGATGCAGGCCCCGCGGGGTTCTGTCTGGACAACCACGGCGGTTTTCATCCTTGTCGGCGGTTATTTCGGCGGATTGATCGTCGCTAGCGGCTCGGCGATGTCGGGATTCGGCGGCCTTTCTGATTCCGTCTGGGCTAACCTCTTATCGATTCCGCTGACAGCCCTGATGGGTCTCATCTTCGGCTTCGCACCTGCTGCCGGGACCGGTCTGGTCTCCGGCCTGCTCTCAGGCGTGGTCCGGCACAAGGTGGCATGGGTGCTACTTGCGTCGGTGACCGGTGCCGTCCTTTCAGGACTGTTGCTGGCCCGTGACCGTGAAGGATGGGTGTTTTTCGGCTTTGTTGGGGCCGTTTCTGCCTTCGTTTCTGCCTTGGTCGCACTACGGGTCCGACCGCGCTGGACGAACTAACCCACCACCTGCATCCCCAGCCATTCCGCGATCAGGGCCGGCTTTTCCGCCCCTTCGATCTCGACCGTGACCTCGTGCTTCAGCAGCCAGCGGCCGCCGCCCTTGTCATCCGCTGAAAGCAATTTGAACCGGCCCCGGACCTTCGACCCGGCTGGCACCGGCGCGAGGAAGCGCAGTTTGTCGAAGCCGTAGTTGACCCCCATGACCACGCCCTCCAGCGGCGGCACGGCATCATAGGTCATGGCCGACAGCAGGCTGAGGGTCAGGAAGCCGTGGGCGATGGTGCCGCCGAACGGGGTCTGCGCCGCCGCCACCGGGTCTATATGGATGAACTGCCGGTCCTCGGTGATCTCGGCGAAGGCGTCGATGCGGGCCTGGTCGACGGTGATCCAGCGGCTGATGCCGATCTCCTGACCGATCAGGCCGGCCAGGTCGGCGGCCGGGGTGGGGGCGCCCTTGCGTTCGGTGCGGCTCATGCGGTCGGTTCCTTCAGGGGATGGGCGTGAAACGGTCTTCGATGATGGCGGCGAACAGGGCCGGGTCGACATTGCCGCCCGACAGGATGACGGCGGTCGTGCGGTCGCGCGTCTCGATCTTGCCGGCCAGGACAGCGGCCAGGGACACGGCACCGCCCGGCTCGACCACCTGTTTCAGCACCTTGAAAGCATAGGCGACGGCCGCCGCCACCTCGGCGTCCGAGACGGTCTCGACCCTGTCGACGCGACGGTTGATCGGGAAGGTCAGCTCGCCCGGCCGGTCGGTCATCAGGGCGTCGCAGATGGTGCCCGGCGCGGGCGCATGGGTCAGCCGGTCGCCGGCGGCGATCGACAGCTGCATGTCGTTGTAGTGTTGCGGCTCGACGGCGATCACCGGGCTGTCCGGCGACAGGGCCTCCATCGCAAGATTGATACCCGCGATCAGCCCGCCGCCCGAGGCGCCGCAGACCAGCTGGTCGATCAGACCGTCGGCCTGTTCCATGATCTCCAGCCCGATCGTGCCCTGGCCTTCGATGACGAAGGGGTCGTCGAACGGGCGGACGAGGATGGAGCCCTTCGAGGC
>VFBG01000291.1 GCA_006515835.1 bacterium
CTTGAGGAACACGTTGACGATCAGGTCGCGCTTGCTCGACCGCTTGGTGCCGGCGGGCCTCAGCCGATCGAGATCCGGAATGGCCGCCGTCGTGGCCATGGCGCCCCTAGGCGGTGAACGATGAGCCGCAACCGCAGGTCGACGTGGCGTTGGGGTTCTTGATGGTGAAGCCGCCGCCGGTGATGGTGTCGACGAAGTCCACTTCGGCACCCTTCAAGTAGCTGACACTCACCGGATCGACGAACAGGCGCACGCCGTTCGACTCGAACAACTGGTCGCCGACGCCGCCGCCTTCTTCGATCATCAGGCCGTACTGGAAGCCCGAGCAGCCGCCGCCCTGCACGAAGACGCGCAGCCCGCTTTCGAGCTTGCCTTCTTCTGACAACAGTTCACGGATCTTGCCGGCCGCCGCTTCGGTGACCGTGATCAGCGGATCGGTCATCAACGGCATGTCCGGGGTGGTGGTCTGCGTTTCAGTCTGCATGTCGATATGCCTCTTTATCGGACTACTTTAGTCGTAATTCTATCAGATCAGGCCCCCTCCGCAACTGCGGGAAGAGCGGGCGCCGCCAAGGCCTCCAAACGGCTGCCCGACTCCTGTTCCAGGTCCTTGTGCAGGCTGTTGCCGTGGGCATCCATGGTCACGATGGCGGGAAAGTCCCTGAGTTGTAGATGCCACATCGCCTCGGGAGTTCCAAACTCCAGCAGCGACACCCCGTCAACCCGGTCGATGCAACGGGCATAAAACTGCGCGGCCCCGCCGATCGCGTTGAGGTAGACCGCCCCGTGCTGCTTGAGGCCGGCCAGCGTCTTGCCGCCCATGCCGCCCTTGCCCATGACCACGCGGATGCCGTACCGGCCGATGATGTCGGCCTGGTAGGGCTCTTCGCGGATGCTGGTCGTCGGGCCCGCGGCGGTGACCTTCCACGAGCCGTCGGCCTGCTTGGCGACCACCGGACCGCAGTGATAGATCACGCCGCCGTTCAGGTCGACCGGCGGGGCGTGGCTCGCCAGGTGATGATGCACG
>VFBG01000292.1 GCA_006515835.1 bacterium
TTCGTCCGCTTCGGCATCACGAAGAAGCGCCTGCTGTCGGGCCTGGCCCCGGCCGGCGCGAGGACCACCGAGTTCCTGGTGGCGGAAGAAGGACACCAGGCGGTGGCGTTCCTCCTGATGAGCGAGCAGGACGGCCGCTGGATGGTCGAAGATGCCGGCGACCGCGACCCGGCCGGCGCCCGGCTCGGCGCCATGCTGCAGGTGATGCTGGCGCGCCACCCCAGCGAGCGGTTGCCGGAGATCCGCGGCTGGTGGCCCCAGTCGCTGGTGCCGCCGCAACTGAAGGTGGCAGCGTCGACGCCGACGCAGGAAGTGCTGATGATTCGTCCGCTACGCGACCGGACGTTGCCGCTGCCGCCGCTTACCGCGGCGGAAGTGGTCTATTGGCACGGCGATTACTTCTAGGGTGAGCCGCTTCGCGGCGCGTGAGACGCCTACTTACGACCTCCCAAATCGAAGACCCCTGACCGGTCACCCGCTTTCAGGTAATCCGTCAGGCACTTGCGCGAACAGAACACGCCGGCATCTTCCATGTTGGCGGTGGTGGTCAGGCCTTCGGCGTCGGCCGGTGACATGTGCTGGCGCCGCACTTCCCACATGTCGTACGGCTGGCCCTTGGGGAACGGCTCTGCGCAATGCTTGCATCGCATACTCATTGAGACCTCACTTCGGTGCGGAGAGTTTAACGTCAACGGCCTTTGTCTCGCCGTCGCCCAGTGTGAATTTCGTCGCCAGTTCCTTCACCGTCGCGAGGAACTCCGGGTCGCCGGCCTGGCCGTCTTCGAGGCCCTGGACGGCCACCACCAGATACGCCTCGGACGGCGGCAAGGCCGTCATGCGATAGGTGCCCGACTGGTCAGGCCGCGCCGCCTTGATGAACCGTGACTGGAAGGCCCAGAGCTTTTCGTCGGCGGGAAACACCACGACGGTGGCGTCGAGCAGCGGCCGGCCGCGGTCGTCCGAGACCATGCCCGACAGCGCGCTGACTTTCTTGGTCAACACGATCTGCACGCCGGCCACCGTCTGGTCCTGGCCGTTGAGCACGACCGACTTCAGGATCCACCCCTGCGGCGCGTTGGTCCGGAACAGGCGCGCGTCGCTGACGCCGCGCAGTTCAAACGTCCAATCGGCGCCGACCCGCCCGGCGCCGGCGTTGCCGGGACCCTGGGCGTCAGGGTTGACGGGTCGCGCGGCCACCTGCAGTTGCTGGGGCGGGAAGTCCAGGGGTTCGCCGCCGTCGCTGGCCACCGTGCCCGTGACCACCGCGCCCGGCGCCGTCACCATGGTCAGGCCGGTGACATCGTCGGCGCCCACCGCCAGGTCCATCCTGGCCATCTCGCCTTCGCTTCCGCGTCCGCCGGTCATGGCCTGGACCTGGTAACGGCCCGGTGCGACGTTGCCGACCGTGAACGCGCCGGTGCGATCGACGCGGCCGCCCCCGCCGCCTTGCTGCATGACGATGCCGCGCCCGGCGGCCAGGCCGCCCGGCATCAGCATCACCGTGCCGCCGGCGGCCGGCGCCCCGCTCGAGGTCAGCACCTGTCCCGATACGCGCACCAGCTTCGTCGCGATCAGCCCGAACGAAACCGCGGTGTTCTCCTGTGACACGGCGAGTGTGACGCGCGCCGCCTCGGCCATGTTCGACGTGCCTGGGTAATACGTGGCGGCATAGCCGCTGACTTCACCCGCCGGATCGGCAGCTTCGAGGCCGCCGGTGCGCAGGGTCGCGCTGACGAAGTACTCGCCCGGCGGCAGGCCGAACAGGCGATAGTGGCCCTGGTCGTCGGTGGTGTCGCGGGCGTTGGATCCCGCAGCGGCGGTGAGGCGGCGGCCGCCCGCGGCGTAGCTGTAGCGCATGGCGGTCACCGTCGCGTTGGCCACGGGCTCGCCGAACTCGCTTGTCGATGGTCTGTCCGTCGCCGAGTTCGATCGGCGTGCCCGATTCGGAGGGCCGGCGCTGGCCGTATTGGAGCGATACGAAGCCGGCCTTGCTGGCGGTCATCGTGTAGCGGCCGGCCGGCAGTTCTTTGATCTCGAAACGGCCTTGAGCATCGGTGGCGGCTAGCCGGCTCTCACGCGCCTCGTTGGAGACAATGCGGACTTGCGCGCGGCGGATCGGCGTGCCGTTGTCGGCGCTCAGAATCTGGCCGCGCATCACGGCCGTGCCTCGCGGTGCATCGTCCCGGGCGGGGGTGGCCCGCGCCTGTCCCCGCAACGGTCCCTGCCCGCCGCCCGGAAACTGTCCGCCGGGTCCGCCCTGCGCCAGTACGCCCGCGGAAACCAGGCACGCCACAACCAGGCCGAGCAAGTGTTGCTTCACACCTACAGCATACGAGCGCGGCGGCCCGATCTGCTTACCGCACTTGGCACGTGAGGGCCCGAATTCCACCCCGTGGACTGGTCCCGGAATGCGCTTGAGTCGCCGCTATCCGCCGGATGAATGCAGCCACAGATTCAAGACATAAGACGCCGACTGTGGCTGGACGTCCTGCTAGAGGTGGCGTCCTCGGGCCCACGGCTCATCGGCGGGAATCGGCGTTAATCCGTGGCTGTACCTGTGACACCCGCGCCCACATCCGAGCGGGCGGGTCAGGCCAGTTCGCGGGCAATCACAGCGGCGGCATTCGCCCCGGATCCCCCAGTGAGGCCGGTCCCGGGATGCGTGCCTGAGCTGCACAGAAAAAGGCCGCGGATCGGTGTGCGATGGTCGCCAAACCCCAGCAGCGGACGCATCGCGAAGAACTGGTCGAGTGCCAGCTCGCCGTGGAAGATGTGCCCGCCGCTCAGGCCCCAGCCGCGCTCGAGGTCCAGCG
>VFBG01000143.1 GCA_006515835.1 bacterium
CCGCTGGAGCCGCTGCCGCGGCTGAGCGAGGCGCTGGGGGTCGAGATCTGGATCAAGCGCGACGACTGCACGGGTCTGGCCGGGGGCGGCAACAAGACCCGCAAGCTGGAATTCCTGCTGGGCGACGCAATGGAGCAGGGGGCCGACACCCTGGTGACCCAGGGCGCGGTGCAGTCCAACCATGTGCGCCAGACGGCGGCGGCCGCCGTCGCGCACGGCTTCGCCTGCGAGGTCATTCTGGAAGAGCGCACCGGCTCGAAGGCCGTCGACTACACGCACAACGGCAACGTCCTGATGGACCGGCTGTTCGGCGCGGGCATCCGCACCGTGGCGGGCGGTTCGGACATGCCCGCCGAACTGGAGACGACGGCGGCCGCGGTGCGGGCGCGGGGCGGCAAGCCCTACATCATCCCCGGCGGCGGCTCGAACCCGATCGGGGCCCTGGGCTATGTCGATTGCGCCCGCGAGATCGTGGTCCAGGCCGACGAGCTGGACATGCAGGTGGACCGGATCATCACCGCCACGGGCAGCGCCGGGACCCACGCCGGCCTGGTGGCCGGGCTGGCGGTGATGGGGGCCGACATCCCGGTGCTGGGCATCGGCGTGCGGGCGCCGAAGGAAAGGCAGGAAGAGAATGTGCTCAGACTGGCGCGCGAGACGGCGGCCCTGCTGGGCCGGCCCGATGCGGTGACGGCGGGGATGGTGGTCGCCGACTGCGACTACGTCGGCGCGGGTTACGGCCTGATCGACGCGGCGGTGATCGAGGCGCTGAAACTGGCGGCCCGGACCGACGCCATCGTGCTGGACCCGGTCTACACCGGCAAGGCGATGAAGGGGCTGATCGCCCTGGTGAAGGCGGGCCGGTTCGAGAACGAGACGGTGGTGTTCCTGCACACCGGCGGGGCGCAGGGGTTGTTCGGGTACCAGGGCGAGATCGAGGGCGCGCTGCAGGCCTAGAGCCAGCGCGTCCGCTTGAACCGGATGTAGAGCCCCGTGCAGGTCGCGCCGATCACCAGCAAGACGGCCGGGTAGCCCCAGACGCTGTCCAGCTCGGGCATGTGGGTGAAATTCATGCCGTAGATGCCGGCGACGGCGGTGGGGACGGCCAGGATCGCGGCCCAGGAGGCCAGCTGGCGGGTAATGACGCCCGTGCGCTGCTGCTCAAGAAGGCTGCTGAACTCGAAGACGGAACCCAGCACGTCGCGCAGGCCGTCGACCATCCCCTGGACCCGTCGGACGTGGTCGAGCACGTCATTGAAATAAGGGCGCGACTCGGGGTCGATACCCGGCAGGTCAAGCCGGATCAGCTTCGACACCACCTCACCCGTGGGTGCCAGGATGCGCTGGAAGCGGATCAGCTGCCGGCGGATCTCGAAAATGCGACTGACCTCGTGACGGGCGAGGAAATTGTCCACCGCCCGCTGCTCCATGGCCAGCACCTCGTCCTCGAGGGCCTCGCCCAGCGGCAGATAGCCGTCGACGATGAAATCGAGGATGGCGTGGAGGACATAGTCGACGCCGTGGCTGAGTAGCGTCGGCGACGATTCGAGCTGGAGCCGGAGATCGGCATGGCCGCGGCTTGAGGTGCGGCGGACGCTGATGATGTGGCTGTGGCCGACGAAGATGGCGGTCTCGCCGTAGCGGATGGAGCCCTCCTCCAGCCAGGCCGTTCGGGCCACCACGAAGAGCTGGTCGCCGAAGATGTCCAGTTTGGGCAGTTGCTCGCCCTTGGCAGCATCCTCGACGGCCAGGGGATGGAGGTCGTAGCTTTCCTGAAGGGTCTGCAGTTCCTCCAGGGTCGGATCAACAAGTCCGATCCAGACAAATTGCGACTTGTCTTCGGGACAGTGAATCCGCTCGTCGATGGTTACGGGCCGGACCCGCTGACCGTGCTGATAGAGATAGGCTGCGACGACGCTCATGGCGCAAGGCGTACAGGGGAAAAGGGTGCGTTAGAAGTCCGGCGATCTGTCGTGAGGCGCACCAGTCCTTCGACGCTGATCCCGTCGTCCGTCGCCAAGAGCACGACCAGGACGACCGGCCGGCGGCGACGGGGCTGTGAGGTGGGTGGCTGACGTTCCGCATCATCTAGAGGGCCGGGACTTCGAGAAAGAAGGCCAGCCACACTGCGGCGGCAATCCAGACGAACTGCATCCAGAAGGTCAGTCGGGCAAGATAAATGGCCCAGCGTCTGGACGGCTTCTGGCGACGGTAGAACTCCCTCCCGAATATCGCCCCGACGTATCGCCAATAGGCAGAATTGCTGAACGGGAAGCCGATCCGGCGCCCTTCGCCGTCGGTCATGTCCGCAGTACCGCCGAACGAGACCAGCAAGGTACCGAACATCAGAAAAGTGAGCAGGGTGAAGCCATTGCGCCAGAGCTCAGCATCAGATGCCAGCACTTCGATCATCGGCACCGCCTCTTCTGGACTTGTTCGCTACCCCGCCCCCGCCGCGATCTGCATCATCACCAGGCCCGTGAACCAGGCCGCCGCCGTTCCGATGATGTAGCCGACCACGGCCAGCAACACCCCGACCGGTGCCAGTGACGGGTGGAAGGCGGCCGCCGCGACCGGCGCTGAAGCCGCGCCGCCGATGTTGGCCATGGAGCCGACGCCGAGGAAGAAGCTGGGCGAGCGGATCAGGAAGGCCATGCCGAACATCAGGGCGACGTGGACCAGCATCCAGACCCCGCCGATCAGGAAATAGACGGGGCTGTCGAGGATGGCACCGATGTTCATGTTCAGCCCGACGGTGGCGACCAGCACATAGACCAGCACCGAGCCGACCTTGGCCGCGCCGGGACCCTGCAGCTTTCGGGCACCGGTGAAGGACAGCACCACACCAATTATGGTGGCGATCAGGACCAGCCAGAAGAAGCTGGAGTCCAGCGACAGGCGCTGGGCCCAGGGGTAGTTCTCACCGAACCAGACCGACAGCGGATCGGCGATGGCGTGCGACAGGCCGACCGCGCCAAAGCCGACGGCGACGATGAAGATCAGGTCCTTGAGCGTGGGAATACGGGCGTTCTCGGTCTCATAGGCCTCGGCCCTGTCACGGACGCGGTCGAGGGCGGTGGTGTCGGCGCGGAACAGCTTGTCCATCTTCACCTGGTTGGCGGCGATCCAAAGGACCACAGCCATCCAGATGTTGGCCACGACCACATCGACGGCGATCCAGATGGAGAAGGTGTCGGGGCCGGCTTCGAAGATTTCGTACAGGGCGGCCTGGTTGGCGGAGCCGCCGATCCAGCTGCCGGCGACGGTGGCCATGCCGCGCCAGATGGCTTCGGGCCCGGCCCCGAGCAGGTCGGGCGCGACCCAGCTGGTCAGCAGCAGGGCCACGGGGCCGCCGATCATGACGCCCAGCGTGCCGGTGAAGAACATGATCAGCGCCTTGGGGCCCAGCCCCATGACAGCGGGCAGATCGGCCGAGATGGTCAGCAGGACCAGCGCCGCCGGCAACAGGAAGCGCGAGGCGATGAAATAGAGCTGCGACTTCTCGGGATCGACGACGCCGAAGGTGGTCAGCAATGAGGGGAGGAAATAGCAGAGCAGCAAGGCCGGGATGACCGCGAAGAACCGCTTCACCCCGGGGTGCGACAGGCTGGACGCCCAGAAGACGGCGCCGAGAATGGCGGCCAGCAGGCCGAGGACGACGGCGTCATTGGTGATGAGGGCCGTTGTGGCTTCGGCTTCTGGCGGCATGGCGTTTCCCTGTGGTTTTCGCGCATAAGGGCGGCAGACCGTCCGACTGGCAAGGGCGGCGAGAATTCTGAGGATCGTATGGGCAAGGTATTGGGCGTTCTGGGCGGCATGGGCCCTGCTGCGACCGTGGCGTTTCTGGCCCGGGTGCAGGCGCTGACGCCGGCCGCCGGCGATCAGGATCACATTCGCATCATCGCTGACATCAATCCGCACGTGCCGGACCGCAATCGCGCGCCCGACGCCGCCGAGCAGACGCTGGGTCAGATGGCCATGCGGCTGCGCGACGCCGGTGCCCAGGTGCTGGCCATGCCGTGCAACACCGCCCACGCCCAGGCGGCGGGGATCCGCAAGGTCGGCCTGCCCTTCATCGACATGATCGCCGAGACGACCGAGGCCGCGGCGGCGGGCGGAGCCAAGAAGATCGGCGTCCTGGCCACGCCGGGCGGCGAGGCGCTTTACGCCCGCGCGCTGCAGGGCAAGGGCGTCAAGATCGTGCG
>VFBG01000293.1 GCA_006515835.1 bacterium
CCATCCGTGAAGGCGGCCGCACCGTCGGCGCCGGCGTCGTCTCCAAGATCACCGAGTAATCGGCGACCTGAAGTCAGCCTAACAGAGCCCCCGCCAGCGCAAGCCGGCGGGGGTTTTGCTATGTGCGCTTCCTTCCCCCGAAATGGGGACGATTCCTGATTGTCAGATAAACCGCACCACCACGCCGGGCTTCACCCCGGCCGCCAGTTGTTCGGCGTCCCAGTTGGTCAGGCGGACGCAGCCGTTCGACGCGGTCTTGCCGATCTTGGACGGGTCGGGCGAGCCGTGAATGCCGTAGGTGTCGCGCGACAGGTCGATCCAGACCGTGCCGACCGGGTTGTTCGGACCGGCCGGGACCACAATCCGCTCGTCGCCGCGGTCATAGCTGACGCGTTCGGGGTCATAGGTGTAGTCGGGCGCGGGCGCCACGCCGACCACGGTCACCGTGCCGGACGGGGCCGGGCGCTCACTCGAGCCGATGGTGGCCGGGTAGAAGGCCAGCAGGGTCCCCGATTCGTCGAAGGCGCGAGCCGAGCGCTCGGTCTTGTCGATGACGATCCGGGCCACGCCGGTCAGGGGTGTGTCATTGACGGCGGGGACCACGAGGGTCTGGCCGGCCCGTCGGAAGTCGACGCCGGGGTTCAGCCCCTGCAGCAGGGCCTCGGTGACATGGAATCGTTCGGCCAGACGTTCGAGGGCGCTGGTGAAATTCGTGCCCGCGCGTGCGGTTTCGGCGAGGTCCGATCCGGCGGGCGGGCTGAATGGCCCGGCGATGTCTGCGGCGGTCAGGGTATAGCGCGCCATGACCGGGGCAGCATCGGCACCGGCGAGGGCTTGCAGCAAGGCTGCGTCGGCAGCGCCGTCCCCGGCAAGGTCATTGGCCTTGCGCCAGGCGGCGATGGCCTGGCGGGTGTTCTCGCCGCCCAGACCGTCGATCACGCCTGGCGAGAAGCGCGAGCGGTCCAGCAGGATCTGCAGCCTCACCATGCCTGCGTCGGGTGCGTAGGCGGCCGGTGACGCGG
>VFBG01000144.1:0-8989 GCA_006515835.1 bacterium
GGATCGTCGGCGTCGCCCTGCTGATCGCGGCGGCGCTCTACGCCATGAGCAATCTGGATCTGATGCCGATCGGCGGAACCGCCACGGAGCTGGAGCCCCGCCTGCTCTGGATCGCCGTCGCCGCCCATTTCGTGATGGGGATGCTGATGGCCTTCGGGATCGGCCTCTACGCCCCGTCCCTCATCCTGCTCAGCCTGCTGGGCCTCGACCCGCGCCTGGCCTTCCCGGTCATGGCCAGCGCCTGCGCCTTCCTGATGCCGACCACGGGCTTCCGCTATATCAACGCCGAACGCATCGACCTGCGGATCGTCATTGGCATCGCGCTGGGCGGCATACCGGCGGTTCTGGTCGCCGCCTTCGTGGTCAAGGAAATGCCGATCGAGCCGCTGCGCTGGGCGGTCGTCGTCGTGGTCCTCTACGCCGCCGCCCTGCTGTTACGGGCAGCGGCCAAAAAGGGTGTCGCGGCGGCCTAGTGGCGAACGCGGACGTAGTCGCCCGGAGCGGCGGCACCGGCCTTGAGCTTGCCCGACCCGACCTTGCGCGCCTTGACCTTGTCGTCGGCGGCGGCGGCGTCGAGCCAGCCCTGCCATTCCGGCCACCACGAGCCAGGCTTCTGCTGCGCGTCGGCCAGCCAGGCCTCGGCGTCGACCGGGGCGTCGTCATTGGTCCAGTAGCCGTGCTTGTTGGCCGCCGGAGGGTTGATCATCCCGGCGTTGTGGCCCGAGCCACCCAGCAGGAACCGCGTCGGCCCGCCGAAGAAATGCCGACCCGCATAGGTGTTCTTCCAGGCCGAGACGTGATCGTCCTTGAGCGCCACGATCATCACCGGGGTCTCGATCGCCTTGAGGTCCAGCGTCACGCCATCAATCGCGACGCCGCCGTCCTTGAGCTGGTTCCCACGCAGGATCTGGCGGCCGTACTCCTTGAGCATCCGCGCAGGGATGCGTGAGCCGTCGTCGAACCACCACAGCAGGTCGGAGGCGCGAACCTCGTCGCCGAGCAGGTAGTGGTTCACCACCGACGACCAGATCAGGTCGTTGGCGCGCACCGCAGAGAACAGTTTGGTCAGGTCATGCGCCTCGACATAGCCCTTCTCGTCCAGATAGCGGTCGAAGGCGTTGAGGTCGTCCTCGCTGGTGAAGACCGACCATTCGCCCATGTCGCCGAAGTCGACGAGGGTTGCGATCAGGGTCGCCGAGGCGATGCGATCGGCGCGGCCGGTCTGCGCGAGATACGCCAGCGTCATGGCCGAGAGCGTGCCGCCGAGGCAGTAGGAAACCAGATCCGCGTCGGCCTCGCCCGTCGCCTGCTCGACGGCGTCCAGCGCCGCGACGACGCCGTCCTTCACATAGGCGTCCATGCCCGTATCGGCGTGGCTCTCGTCCGGGTTGGCCCAGGAGATGACGAAGACCGTGTGGCCCTGATCCACCAGCCATTTCAGATAGCTGGCCTTGGGCGTCAGGTCGAAGAGGTAGTATTTGTTGACCAGCGGCGGCACGAACAGCAACGGGCGGCGATAGACCGTGTCGGTCGTCGGCGCGTACTGGATCAGCTCCATCAGGTCGTTCCTGAACACCACCGCGCCCGGGGTGGCGGCGACGTTGACGCCCAGTTCGAAATCGTTCGGCGCGCGACGGCTGACCAGCCCCTGCCCCTTGCCGACGTCCTCCAGCAGGTTGGACAGGCCGGTCATCAGGTTCAGGCCGCCGCTCTCAATGGTGCGGCGGGCGACCTGCGGGTTGGTGTGCGCGAAATTGCTCGGCGCCAGTGCGTTCATCACCTGCCGGCTGGCGAAGTCGACTTGGGCGCGGGTGGCGTCATCGACCGGGGCGGAGGCGACGAAGTCCTGCAACTGGCGCGCGGCCAGCAGATAGGCCTGTTTCAGATAGTCATAGACCGGCTCTTCGCTCCAGGCCGGATCGGAGAAGCGGCGGTCGCCCTTGGCCGGTGCCGCGACGGGCTCGGCTTCCTGTCCCATCGCCCGCTCGCCCATGGTGCGCCACAGGGCCGTCCAGTCGTTCCAGTTCTTCGCCTGGGCCTCGAACAGGGCCGCGGGCCGGGTCATCACGGCGGTGTTGAAGTCGATCATCGCCTTGGTCAGCGTCGTCGGGTCGTAGGGCAGCGCCTGGGGCGTGGCGGCCTGGACCATGGTCGTGCGTACCGCGGCGGCGGCGTTCTGCATCAGGGTGGTGAGCGCTTCGGCCACGACGGTCGGATCGGGCAGCTGGGGAACCGGCGGCGGGGAGGCGGTCATGGGCAGACTTTCCGCTTACAGTGAGACGAGGACATCCACGGCCGCGCAATCGCGCGGGGCCACAAACAGCAACGCCAGGGCGCGGTCCGGGTTCTCGGCCGCCCAGATAGGGCAGGGAGCGTCGAACGCGTCGATCAGCGCGGCTGTCGGCGTGGGAATAGCGGTCCGGATGGCGGGCGTATAGGCGGCGGAGTCGAAGGCCATGACGGTGTCCTCGGAAGGGAGACGTTCGGATGGCGGCGGTATGTCATGGCTTTTATGTTCTGACGATGCCAAGGTTTGCGCAATCGTTGTGCATTTTTGCACAGGAGCGGATCGTGGCGGATTTCAACTGGAACGACCTGCGCGCCTTTCTGGCTGTCGCTCGCACCGGCCGCCTGACCACCGCGGCGGCGCGGGTCGGGATGGACCACACGACGGTGGCCCGGCGCATCGCCGCGCTGGAGGACGGGCTAGGCGCGCGACTGTTTGACCGCAGCCCGCAGGGATACGCCCTGACGCCACACGGCGAGCGCCTGATGCCGACGGCGGAGAAGATCGAGAGCCTGACCCTTCTGGCCTCCAGCGAACTGGGCGAGTCCGACCAGGCCCTGTCCGGCACGGTGCGCATCGGTGCGCCCGAGGGGTTCGGCAGCTATGTCCTCGCGCCCCTGATGGCGAAGCTGGCGGACCGGCATCCAGGGCTCGACATCCAGCTGGTGGCGATCTCCGGCGTGCTCAGCCTGTCCAAGCGCNNGAGGCCGACATCGCCGTGACCCTCAGCGCCCCGCGCGAGGGCCGGCTGATTTCGCGCAAGCTGACCGACTACGGCCTCAGTCTCTACGCCGCGCCCGCCTACCTCGACACGCGTCCGCCGATCTGCACCCGCGCCGACATGGCCGGTCACCGCTTCATCGGCTACATCGGCGACCTGCTCTATGCGCCCGAACTCGACTATATGCAGGCGCCGGACGTCGACATTCACGTCACCCTTCAGAGCTCCAACCTGATCGCCCAGCTTCAGGCCACCCTGGCCGGCGCGGGACTCTGCGTCCTGCCTGACTTCATCGCCGCGCGGCGATCCGGCCTCCGCCGCGTCCTGCCCGAGGCCGTGCATCTGGATCGCAGCCTCTGGCTGGTCACTCATGCCGACCTCAAGCCCCTGGCCCGCATCCGCGCCGTCACCGCCATGATTGTCGAGGCGGTCAAGGCGGACCGGGCCATGTTCACCGGCACCTGACGCTGGACATCCGCGCACAGTTGTTTCAAGCTTAAAATATGTCGTCGAACACCGCCGTAAGAAGCATCGCCGTAGTGGGCGCAGGGCCGGGCGGCCTGTATCTCGCGATCTCCCTGAAGCTGCGCGATCCATCGCTGTCGGTGGTGGTGCATGAGCGCAACCGCCCGGACGACACCTTCGGCTGGGGCGTGGTCTTTTCCGACCAGACCCTGGCCAATCTCAAGGCCAATGATCCGGAAACCGCCGCGATCATCGAAGCCGCCTTCGTCCACTGGGACGACATCGACGTCCACATCCATGGCCAGACCATCCGCTCGGGCGGGCATGGGTTCGCGGGCATCGGCCGGCAACGACTGCTGACCATCCTCCAGGACCGCGCCCGGTCCCTCGGCGTCGAGCTTCGGTTCGAGGATGAAGTCGCCGACATCCGCGCCCTGCCCGCCGACGTCATCGTCGCTGCGGACGGTCTGAACAGCCGGATCCGGAATGATCACCCCGAGGTCTTCGGCGTCGACATCGACGTGCGGACCAACAAATACATCTGGCTGGGCACGAGGCAGTCGTTCGACGCCTTCACCTTCGCCTTTGTCGAGACGCCGCACGGCTGGATCTGGGCCCACGCCTACCAGTTTGAACCGGGTGCCTCGACCTTCATCGTGGAGTGTTCGGAGGCGACCTGGCGCGGCCTCGGCTTCGACGGCATGGACCAGGACCAGACCTGCCGCGCGGCGGAGGCTCTGTTCACCAACTGGCTGGGCGGCCACGCCCTGATGAGCAACGCCAGGCATCTGCGCGGCTCGGCCTGGCTGAACTTCCCGCGCGTGGCCTGTTCCAACTGGCGCGACGGCAAGGTGGTTCTCCTTGGCGACGCCGCCCACACGGCGCATTTCTCGATCGGTTCGGGGACCAAGCTGGCCTTTGAGGACGCCATTCGTCTGGCCGAGACCCTGTCCGGGGCCATCGATCTGGACGCCGGTCTCGCCGCCTATGAGGCCGAGCGCCGGGTCGAGGTGCTGAAGCTGCAGAGCGCGGCCCGCAACTCCACCGAATGGTTCGAGACCGTCGATCGCTACGTCGGCCTCGACCCTCTGCAGTTTACCTACAGCCTGCTGACCCGCAGCCAGCGCGTCAGCCATGAGAACCTGCGCCTTCGGGACGGGCCGTTCCTGACCGGGGTCGAGCGCTGGTTCGCCGACAGCGCCGGTGCTCCGCCCACGGACAATCCGCCCCCGCCCATGTTATGTATTCCGCTGAAGACGGGCTGGTCGGCGACTTCCACCTGGTGCACCTCGGCAGCCGGGCGCTGGGCGGTGCGGGGCTGGTGTTCACGGAGATGACCGACGTCTCCGCCGACGCCCGCATCACGCCCGGATGCGCGGGCATGTACCGGCCCGAACACCGCGACGCCTGGAAGCGGATTGTCGACTTCGTTCACGCCCAGCGATCGCGTATCGCCATTCAGCTGGCCCACGCGGGTCGCAAGGGATCAGTGGAGCGCCCGTGGGGTCCGCGCGCCGACAAACCCCTTAAAGACGGTTGGGCCTTGATCGCACCCTCACCTCTTCCGTGGTCGGAAGAAGACCAGACTCCACGCGAAATGACCCGCGCCGACATGGACCGCGTGCGGGATGATTTCATCCGCGCGACACGCTGGGCCGATGAAGCGGGCTTCGACATGGTCGAACTGCATTGCGCCCACGGTTATCTGCTGTCGTCCTTCCTGACGCCGATATCCAACCATCGCAACGATGCGTACGGCGGCTCTGTGGAGAACCGGCTGCGCTTCCCGCTGGAAGTCTTCGCCGCCATGCGCGCCGTCTGGCCGGAGGAGCGGCCGATGTCCGTTCGTCTCTCCGCGACCGACTGGGTCGACGAAGGCCTGACCCCGGAAGACTCGGTTGCCATCGCGCGCGCCTTTGCCGAGGCCGGCTGCGACCTGATCGACGTCTCAGCCGGATCGACCACGCCCGAGGCGCAGCCGATCTACGGCCGGATGTTCCAGACCCCGTTCAGCGACCGCATTCGAAACGAGGCGGGCGTCGCGACCATGGCTGTCGGCAACATCTACGAGCCGGACCATGTGAACAGCATCCTCGCCGCCGGCCGCGCCGACCTGTGCGCCCTCGCCCGGCCGCATCTGGCTGATCCCAACTGGAGCCTTCGCGCCGCGGCCGAACTCGGCTGGCGCGGCCAGATGCCGCCCGTCCAGTATCTAGCCGGCTTCGGCCAGCTGGCCAGGAACCTCGAGAAGCAGCAGCAGGCAGGACCGGTATGAGCCTGACTGGACATCACGCCGTGGTCACCGGTGCCGGCTCAGGCATCGGTCGGGCCACGGCCGAACGGCTGGCTGAGGCCGGTTGTCAGGTCACCCTGATCGGCCGCCATATCGGCCGCCTGAACGAGACCGTCGACCGCATCGGCGACCTCGCCTTCGCCGCCCCCGCCGACGTCACCGACCCCGACATGCTGGCCGCCGCCATCGAGGTTGGCCGCGACCGGTTCGGGCCGATCGATATTCTGGTCAACAATGCCGGCGCGGCCACCTCAGCCCCCTTCCTCAAGACCGACGCCGACGCCTTCCGCGCCATGCTGGCCCTGAACCTCGAAGCGCCCGCCGAAGCCGCGCGTCTGGTACTGCCGGGCATGCTGACCCGTCGCTGGGGTCGGATCGTCAATATCGCCTCGACCGCGGGCCTGAAGGGCTACCCCTATGTCTCGGCCTATGTCGCCGCCAAGCACGGCCTCGTGGGTCTGACCCGCGCCCTGGCGCTGGAGGTCGCTTCCAAGGGCGTCACTGTCAACGCCGTCTGCCCCGGCTTCACCGACACGGATCTGGTGGCCCGATCGGTTGAGGCGATCGCCGGCAAGACCGGCCGCAGCGAGGAAGAAGCCCGTGCAGCCCTCGCCGCCTCCAATCCGCAGGGCCGCCTGATCACCCCGGACGAGGTCGCGCAGACCATCGTCTGGCTGTGCAGCGAGGGCGCTTCGGGCGTCAACGGTGCCGCCGTCCCGGTGGCGGGCGGCGAGCTGTGACCGCTGTCGTCGCCTCGCTCCCGGACAGGTTGGGTGGTGCCCCCGACGGCAAGCGGTCGCTGCGGCTTTGGCTACGGCTGCTCACTTGCTCGACCCGTATCGAACAGACCGTGTCCCAGCGGCTGCGCGACGAGTTCGGCTCCACCCTGCCCCGGTTCGACATGCTGTCAGCGCTCGACCGCGCGGGCGAAGTGGGCCTGACCATGGGCGAAGCTGCCGGCATGCTGATGGTGTCGAACGGCAACGTCACGGGACTGGCCGCCCGTCTCAAGTCCGACGGCCTGATCGAGGCAATGGCCGGCAATGACCGACGGGTGCAACGCGTCCGCCTGACGTCCCTGGGCCAGACCCGCTTCGCCGCCATGGCCCGCGCGCATGAGCGCTGGATCGAAGCGCTGTTCGCCGACCTGACCACTACCGAAGCCGACGACCTGACCCGCCTGCTGGAGCGCACCAAGCGGTCGCTTCACGCCACCACCCATGAGGAGCTGAACGGATGAAGGCGCGCGACTACAAGGCGGCCCATTTCCTTTGGTCGGTCGATGCCGACGGCGTCGCGACCCTGACCCTGAACCGGCCCGAGCGGAAGAATCCTCTGACGTTCGAGTCCTACGCCGAGATGCGCGACCTGTTCCGCGCCCTGGCCCACGCCGACGACTGCAAGGTCGTGATCGTCACCGGTGCCGGCGGCAACTTCTCTTCCGGCGGCGACGTACACGAGATCATCGGCCCACTGACCGAAATGGACATGCCGGCGTTGCTCACCTTCACCCGTATGACCGGCGATCTGGTCAAGGCCATGCGCGGCTGTCCGCAGCCAGTGATCGCGGCGCTGGACGGGGTCTGCGTCGGGGCAGGTGCCATCATGGCCATGGCCTCGGACCTGCGCATCGCCACGCCGCGGACGAAGACGGCCTTCCTGTTCACCCGCGTCGGGCTGGCCGGTTGCGACATGGGTGCCTGCGCCATCCTGCCCCGCCAGATTGGTCAGGGCCGGGCGTCGGAGCTGCTGTTCACCGGCCGCGTCATGACGGCCGACGAGGGCGAGCGCTGGGGTTTCCACAATCGGGTCGTCGAGGGCGAGGTTCTGATGGAGACGGCGCTGGAGCTGGCCCGCGCGCTGGCGAAGGGCCCGACCTTCGCCCACGGCATCACCAAGAACCAGCTCAACGTTGAATGGGACATGAGCCTCGACGCCGCCATCGAGTCAGAGGCCCAGGCTCAGGCCATCTGCATGAAAACCAACGACTTCCGCCGCGCCTACGAAGCCTTCGCCGCCAAGCGTGAGCCGGTGTTCGAGGGGAACTGAGCCATGGCCGACCGCAGCTTCCTCGACTGGCCCTTCTTCGATGATCGCCACCGCGCCTTCGCGGCCGATCTGGACGCCTGGGTGAGCAGGACGGACGCCATCGGCCTGCACGGCGACCACGACCTCGACGGCGACTGCCGGACGATTCTCAAGGCCCTGGCCGAGGGCGGCTGGCTGAACAATGCTGTGCCTGACGCAAACGGAACGCTGGACGTCCGAACCCTCTGCCTGACACGCGAGACTCTCGCCCGTCGCTCCGGACTGGCCGATTTTGTCTTCGCCATGCAAGGCCTCGGCTCCGGCCCGATCAGCCTGTTCGGCACGGACGAGCAGAAAGCCCGCTGGCTCCCGGGGGTGGCCGCCGGCGAGACCATCGCCGCCTTCGCCCTGTCCGAGCCCGACGCCGGTTCGGACGTCGCTGCCCTGTCGACCAGCGCCCGCCCGGACGGCGACGGCTGGGTCCTCAATGGAACCAAGACCTTTATCTCCAACGGCGGCCTCGCCGACCGCTACACCGTCTTCGCCCGCACCGGCGAGGCACCGGGTGCCAGGGGTCTCAGGATCGTCGAGCGCATCCCCCTGATGGCCCCACACCCGTTGGCCACGATCCGCTTCAGCGGTTGCCGCATCGACGGTGACCGCTTGCTGGGCCAGTCCGGGGAGGGCTTCCGCATCGCGATGGCCACGCTCGATGTGTTCCGCTCGACCGTTGCGGCCGCTGCTCTTGGCTTCTCGCGCCGCGCCTTCGACGAGGCCGCGAACCGCACGGTCTCCCGCAACCTGTTCGGCGCGCCGATGACCGACCTGCAACTGGTGCAGGCCTCCCTCGCCGACATGGCGCTGAAGATCGACGCCTCGGCCCTGCTGATCTATCGCGCCGCTTGGCTGAAGGATCAGGGAGCCCCCCGCGTGACCCGAGAGGCGGCCATGGCCAAGCTCTACGCCACCGACGAGGCGCAGGCCGTCATCGACGCGGCCGTTCAGCTGTTCGGTGGCCTCGGCGTCGTCTCCGGCCATCCGGTCGAGCGGCTGTACCGCGAGATCCGCGCCCTGCGCATCTACGAAGGCGCATCCGAAGTGCAGAAGATCGTTATCGCCCGGCAGGCGCTGGCGGCCATGTCGGGCGGCGCCTGATGGAGACCAGCGCGCATATCGACCGGTTCGTGCTCGATCA
>VFBG01000144.1:8998-13192 GCA_006515835.1 bacterium
CCTATCCCGAACGCATCAACGCGGCCGTCGACCTGCTTCGACGCGCCATCAAGTCCGCAGGCCCCGACGCCCGCGCCCTGATCGATTTCGACCACGAATTCTCGTGGGCCCGGGTCGACGCAATCTCGGGCCGGATGGCGCAGGTGCTGGTCGAGGAGATGGAATTGGTCCCGGGCAATCGGGTCCTGCTCCACGGTCCGAACAGTTCGTGGACGGTCCTGGCGTGGTTCGCGATTCTGAAAGCCGGCGGCGTGGTCGTCGCCACCATGCCGATGCTTCGCCCGGCCGAGCTGGCGACGGTGATCGACAAGGCGAATATCAGCCACGCTCTGGTCTATGCCTCCCTTGCCGAAGCCGTGACCGAGGCCCGGGCCATGTCAACGTCGCTGACGCAGGTCATGGACTCGGCCGCCCTGCAAATGGCCGCCCAGGCCTTGCCAGCCGGGTTCCGCTTCGACGCTGTGGACACGGCCGCCGAGGATCCCGCCCTGATCGCCTTCACTTCGGGCACCACCGGCAAGCCCAAGGGCTGTGTCCACCTCCATCGCGACATCCTCGCCATGGCCGATACCTTCGGTCGCCACGTCGTCGGCCTGACGAAGGACGACATCGCCGTTGGCACCCCACCGATCGCCTTCACCTTCGGCCTCGGCGGACTGGTGGTCTTCCCCGCCGCCGCCGGTGCCGCGACCGCCTTTGCCCCCCGCCCCGGCTTCGACGCCCTGGCCGAGACCATTGTCCGCCACAAGGCCACGGCCCTGTTCACGGCTCCTACCGGCTACCGCGCCCTGCTGAAACTGACAGGCGAGCACGACCTGTCGAGCCTGCGCACCTGCGTCTCGGCCGGCGAGACCCTGCCTGCCGCCACATCCGACGCCTGGCATGAGGCGACCGGTGTGCGCATCATCGACGGCATCGGTTCGACCGAAATGATCCACGTCTTCATCTCAGCCAGCGGCGACGGCATCCGCCCCGGTGCCACCGGCAAGGCCGTAGCCGGCTATGAGGCCCGGATCATCGACGCCGAAGGTCGCCCCCTTCCTGCGGGCGAGACCGGCCGTTTGGCGGTTCGCGGCCCGACCGGCTGCCGCTATCTCGCTGATGATCGGCAGGCCGCCTATGTGCAGGACGGCTGGAACCTGACTGGTGATGTCTACCGACTCGATGAGGACGGCTATTTCTGGTTCGTGGCCCGCGCCGACGACATGATCATCTCGTCCGGCTACAATATCGGCGCGCCCGAGGTGGAGAATGCCCTGCTCCGCCATCCCGCCGTCGCCGAGGCGGCGGTCATCGGGGTCCCCGATCCAGAACGGGGCCAGATCGTAAAGGCCTTCGTGATCCTCAACCCCGGCCACGCCGCCTCAGATGACCTGAGAACCAAACTGCAGGACCATGTGAAGGGCGTCATCGCACCCTACAAATACCCACGCGCCCTCGACTTCGTGGAGGCCCTGCCCAAGACCCAGACCGGCAAGCTGCAGCGCTTCCGCTTGAAAGCTCACTCATGAGCGGCCGGATTTTCACCATCGATCGGCGCGTCCGCTTCGCCGACTGCGACGCGGCAGGCATCGTCTTCTTCCCGCGCTATTTCGAGATGCTCAACGGCGTGGTCGAGGACTGGTTCGCAGGGCCGCTTGAGGCCTCGTTCCGCGAACTGCACCTCAATCGCCACGTCAGCGTCCCGACCGCCGCTGTCGAGGCCCGCTTCATCGCTCCGTCACGGCTGGAGGACGAACTCACCTTCGCACTGACGGTCACGAAACTGGGCGGGGCTTCTTGCGGCCTCCGCCACCGGATCACCGCCGACGGCGAACTGCGCTTCGAGGCGACCCAGACCATTGTCTATGTCGGCGCATCGCTGAAGCCCGAGCCCTGGCCCGACGCCCTGCGCGCGCGCATTGCGCCCTTCGTGGAGACCGCTTCGTGAACCGTGTCCTGCTGCCCGAAGGCTGGCCCCGGCCGAAGGGATATTCCAACGGCGTCGAGGCAACGGGCCGAATGGTCTTCGTCGCCGGCCAGATCGGCTGGAGGCCCGAGGGGGAGTTCTTTGAGACGGACTTCGCCGGCCAGTTCCGTCAGACCATCGAGAACACGCTCGCCGTGCTCGCAGAAGCGGGGGCAGGCCCCGAGCACATCGTCCGTATGACCTGGTACGTCGTCGAAAAGCAGGAATACCTGGCCGCGCTCCGTGAAATCGGGTCGATCTGGCGCGACCTGATCGGCCCACACTATCCGGCCATGGCCGTGGTCGAGGTCAAGGGACTGATCGAGGACGCGGCGCGGATCGAGATCGAGACAACGGCGGTCGTGAGCTGACCGGGGCGGGCACCGTCGACGCCCGCGCCAACCGGGCTACTTCGAACTCAGCGCCATAAACCACTCAGGCGCACGACCGGAAGTCGCACGCCTGAGAAGCTTTTGATCGACGGTCGCCAGTGACGAGGTGTCTGCTCAGTCGCTTTCGCTATCGTCGTTGACCGTGGTGATCAACGCAAACGACGCGACGGTCACAGCAAGGAAAATCAGCCCGGGCGACAGTGAGCCCCCGAATTCGCTGGCCTCGCCGGCTTCCGCGCCCACACGATCGGCGACGCGAGCACTGGCCTGGGTGGTCGCCATCGCTTGGGTGGCCACCAACAAGGCACCGGCTGCGACAGCCGCAATAGTCTTCTTCATCACGCTACTCCTTTGAACTCGCTCGTCGTAAGAACCGGCTGACCGCGGCCCGGTTCCCAGCTTCTGGTTGAAAAATTTCCTGACCTGGCAACGATGTGAGCGCAAAACGCGGTCGCTTCCGCCGTGGGCAGCTTGGCGCCAGCCGAATCCAAGGTCACAGCTACGCGGCGTAACGGAACCCACCATGCGGATGCACGACGACGTTCTTGGCCGACTTGAGGCCGAGGCCATTCACATCTTCCGGGAGGTCGTCGCCGAGTGCGAACGGCCAGTGCTGCTGTTCTCTGGCGGCAAGGATTCCGCGGTTTTGCTGCATCTCGCGCGCAAGGCGTTTTTCCCGGCTTCTCCGCCCTTCCCCCTCCTGCACGTCGATACGATGTGGAAATTCCGCGAGATGTACGCATTCCGGGATCAGGCCGCGGCGGCGGCAGGCATGCGCCTGCTGGTTCACCGCAATCCCGAAGCCGAAGCGGACGGGATCAATCCGTTCGATCACGGGGCCGGCGTCCACACCGATCTCTGGAAGACCCAGGGGTTGAAGCAGGCTCTAGATGATGGCCGCTACGACGCAGCCTTCGGCGGCGCGCGCCGTGACGAGGAGAAGAGCCGCGCCAAGGAGCGGATCGTCTCGGTCCGCACCCCGGCGCACGGTTGGGATCCCAAACGCCAGCGGCCCGAGCTCTGGAGCCTCTACAATACCCGCCTGAACGACGGCGAGTCGGTCCGGGTCTTCCCCCTGTCGAACTGGATCGAGCTGGATGTCTGGCGTTACATCCAGCGCGAAAACATCGCCCTGCCCTCCCTGTATTTCGCTGCGGAGCGGCTGGTGATCGAGCGCGACGGCGCATTGCTGATGCTCGACGACGACCGCATTCCGCTGAGGCCGGGCGAGCAGCCGCAAATGCGCCGCGTGCGGTTTCGGACCCTGGGTTGTTGGCCTCTGACCGCGGCCGTGGACAGCGACGCCGACACGCTTGAGGCCGTTGTCCGGGAGGTCCGGGAGGCCTCCGTCTCCGAACGGCAAGGCAGGGCCATCGACCATGACCCGTCGGCCTCGATGGAGCGGAAGAAGCGCGAGGGCTATTTCTGATGGCCATCCCCACCGACACCGGACCGAAAGAACTCGTCCGTCTCATCACCTGCGGATCGGTCGACGACGGCAAATCGACCCTGATCGGCCGCCTGCTTTACGACGCCGGAGCCATCCCGACCGATCAGATCGCCGCCTTGCCCGATCTCGATGGCGCGCCGGATATGTCGTTCCTGGTCGACGGCCTCGCCGCCGAACGGGAGCAGGGCATCACCATCGACGTCGCCTATCGCTTTTTCGACAGCGGCGAGCGCCGCTTCGTTCTGGCCGACACGCCGGGGCACGAGCAGTACACCCGCAACATGGTCACCGCCGCCTCGACCGCGGACCTGGCCATAGTCCTCGTCGACGCGCGCAAGGGGGTGCTGACCCAGACGCGGCGACACAGCCGGCTGCTGGCACTGCTCGGCGTCCGCCGGATCGTT
>VFBG01000294.1 GCA_006515835.1 bacterium
CCGTCGATCCGCTCCGCGGCAAGCCCGTCGCGCATTGGATCGGCGTGATGAAAGGCACGGACGACGTGGCCGCCAGCGAGGCCGCCGGTTATCTCGCGGCAGCCGGCGAACCCGCCGTCCCCGCCTTGATCGAGGCCATGAAGGACCCGGAAGAGAAGGTCCGCGCCAAGGCTGCGGTGACGTTGGGCCGGATTCCCGCCACTGCGACGCTGAAGCCTTTGATTGTCGCCTTCCAGGATGATACGGCAGGCGATCGTGCCGTGGAAATCGTCGTCAAGCTCGATTCCGCCGCCGTGTCGGAGTTGATACTGGCCTTGGGCAACGAGCATCCCGCCATTCGCGGTCGGGCCGCCCAGGCACTGGCCCTGATCGGCGCTGCCGCCGACGAAGCCCGGCCCGCCTTGCTCAAGACCCTGCAAGACAAGGAAGTGAAGGTCCGCGTCCGTTCGGCCGAGGCGCTGGCCAAGATCGGGCCGGCGCAGGAAGACGAAGCCAGCCTGATCGCGGCCTTGAAGGACGAGAATGCCGAAGTCCGGAGCCAGGTGGCTGTCGCCCTGGGCAAGCGCGGCACCGGCGCCAGTCAGGCGGTAGCGCCGCTCTTGCGACAGCTGCAAAAGGACAAGCACGAGGAAGCCCGCGCCGCCGCCGCCGGGGCGCTGGGGAAAATCCGCCCGCGCAGCAGCAAGGAAGCGGTGGCAGCGCTGCGGACGGCCGCCGCCAAGGACCAGATGCCCCGCGTGCGGGCCGAAGCAGTCACGGCCCTCGGCGACCTCGGCAAGGGCGACAAGGACGCGACCAAGTCGCTGGTGCAGGAACTGGTCCCCGACCTGATCGCCGCCACCAAGGACCAGGACAGCGCGGTGCGCCGAAATGCCGCCCAGTCGCTGGGCGGCTATGGCAGCCGGTCCGAGAAGGCGGTGCCCGCGTTGACTACCTTGGTCGGCGACCCGGACTCGGCCCCGCGCCTCGCGGCCGTGGCGGCCCTGGGCCGCATCGGCGAGCCGGCCGTCGATCCCGGAC
>VFBG01000145.1 GCA_006515835.1 bacterium
CTGAAGGCGCCGACAGGACGGCAGTTCATGGACATCGCGACCGGCGATCAGGTCGCCCTCGAACATCCTGCCGAGGACGAGGCCGCCGTGGCGGTCGGGCGGTTCCAGTTCCGTCAGGCGGCGTTCGACTGGGCGGTCGACCGGATTGGGCAATCGCTAGAGCAAGCAGGGTCCGTCGTCATCGACGAGGTCGGCCCGCTGGAGCTGCGCGGCGACGGTTTTGCGCCCCTTCTGGATCGACTTGCGCGGGACTATCCCGGGATCCAACGAGTCCTGCTTGTCCGCACCGGTCTGATCGACGCGGTCGCCGACCGGTTTTGCAGTGGAGCCGCGACGGTTTTCGACCCGGCCCGTAACCTCTGACACACCGACATCGTACCCAAGGCGACAGTTGCGCCCCGCATGGAGCCGTGAGAGCTTCCGACTGAGCGCGCCCGGAGGGACGATTGACCGATATCGCCGACAGCCCGCCCGCCGGCGACCTGCGCTCCTCGACAGAAAGGCCTGTCGTCCCGGTGCCGTATCCGGATCGTCCGCTCCCGAATGGCCGCACCGATACCTGGCGTCACCCCATCTGGGTTCGGATCGCGCACTGGCTGAACGTCGTCGCTGTGGTCGCGCTTGTCATGACCGGGCTCAACATCCTGCTGGCCCACCCGCATCTGTACTGGGGCATACGGTCGACCTTCGCCGATCCGTGGCTCAGCATTCCGACCATCCCGAACTGGCTGCTGATCCCGCAGGGCCGAAATCTGGCCGACGCCCGCAACTATCACTTCCTGTTCGCCTGGATCTTCGTCCTGAACGGCCTGCTCTATCTGCTGCTGGGTCTGGTCACCCGCCGGTTCGGCCGCCGTCTGTGGCCCACGGGCGCGGACCTGAAAGGCTTCGGGCCCTCGGTGGTGGAGCATGCGCGCTTCCACTTCCCGACTGACGATCACGCCCGGACCTACAATGTCATCCAGAAGCTCACCTATCTGGCCATGATCCTGATCGTCTTGCCGATGATGCTGATCACCGGCCTGTCGATGTCGCCCGGCTTCAATGCCATCGGCGGCATTTTGCTGGACCTGATGGGCGGCCGGCAGTCGGCGCGGACCCTGCATTTCATCTCCGCAGGGCTGATCGTCGGCTTCATCGTCATCCACGTCGGCCTGGTGATATGGACCGGCCTGTTCAACAACATGCGCTCGATGATCACCGGCTGGTTTGTGATCGAGCCCGCGGGCTCCACGGCCGGACCGAAGTTGCGGCGCAAACCGACGACCGATGCGGGAGACACGCCATGAACCGCCGCCGCTGGTTGACCGGAGCCTTTGCAACCGCCGCGACCGCCATGCTGACCGCCTGCGGCCAGGCCGGGACCAGTCTGGCCGATCAGGCGCGGCGGATGGGCGAAGGCCTGACGCGGCGGACACAGCGGCTGCTGATCCCACGTGACGCCCTGGCCCCGACCTACAGCCGCGCCGAGATCTCGCCCGACTTCAAGGCGAACGGCTCGATCAGCCCGCGCGCTGCCGACTACAAGGCGCTCAAGGCCAACGACTTCGCCGACTACCGGCTGGTCATCGATGGCTTGGTCGAGCGGCCCCTGTCGCTGAGTCTGACGGAACTGCGCACGCGCCCGTCGCAGAGCCAGATCACCAAGCACGACTGCGTCGAGGGTTGGACCTCCATCGGCGAATGGACCGGGGTGCGGCTGGAGACGCTGCTGGACGAGGCCGGCCTGAAGCCCGAGGCGCGCTTCATCGTCTTCCACTGTTTCGACGCCCTGACCCAGACCGAGGACGGGGAGCGCTACTATGAGAGCATCGATCTGATCGACGCCCGGCACCCCCAGACCATCCTCGCATGGGAGATGAATGGAGAGGTTCTGCCGGTCCCGCATGGTGCGCCGTTGCGGCTGAGGGTCGAGCGGCAGCTGGGCTACAAACAGGCCAAATACATCCGGCATATCGAGGCCGTCGAGAGCTTCGCCCACATCGGCGGCGGCAAGGGCGGCTATTGGGAAGACCGGGGATACGAGTGGTACGCGGGCATCTGACCCGACGCGGGCTGGGGCTGGCGGCGGGAGCAGTCCTGCTGGCGCCGCGAACAGCGCGGGCAGGAAGCAACCGCCTGACCATTGCACAGACCCAGTTCGGACCGGTGCGGCTGTCTCCGGACGGCCCTGTGTTGTCAGCCAGAGGCATTCCCTATGGCGCTGATACGGGACCACTGCGTTTCCTGCCGCCAGCCGCGCCTCCGCTGTGGACCGAACCTCTCGACGCGACCGACTACGGCCCCGCCTCGCCCCAGAGGGGCGGCGAACCGAACCAGTCCGAGGACTGCCTGCGCCTGAACATATGGACGCCCGAGCTGCATGCGGGCTCGCGGCCGGTGATCGTCTACATTCATGGCGGCGCCTATTCGACGGGGTCTGGTTCCAGCCCGCTGACCAACGGCGCCCGCCTCTCCGCGAGGGGCGACGTGGTCGTCGTCACTCTGAATCACCGGCTCGGACCGCTGGGATATGCGTCGCTCGCCCGCCTGACAGGTTTCGCACGCGCCTTCAGGGAGAGCGGCAATCTCGGGCAAATTGATCTGGTGCGGGCGCTCGGGTGGGTGAAGCAAAACATCACGGCCTTCGGCGGCGATCCCGGCTGCGTCACCGTCGTCGGCCAGTCGGGCGGCGGGGCCAAGATCGCCACCCTGATGGCCATGCCCGCCGCCGTCGGCCTGTTCCACCGCGCTGTGACCATGAGCGGGCAGCAGGTGACGGCCTCGGGGCCGCTGAATGCCACGCGCCGTGCAGAGGTCTGGCTGGAGGCGCTGGGGCTGACGCCGGACCGGATCGACGAGGTTCGGACGATGCCGGTCGAACGGCTGATCGAGGCCGCGGGGGCGACCGACCCGATCCTGGGCGGTTCGCTGTATTTCGGGCCGGTGCTGGACGGGCGCAGCCTGACGCGGCACCCGTTCTGGCCGGACGCCGCGCCGCAGTCGGCCCATATTCCGATGATGATCGGCAATACGCGCGAGGAGACCCTCGCCTTCCTCGGCGGCGATCCGGCCAATGCGGGCCTGACCTGGGAGGCCCTGCCCGCCCGGCTGACGCCGTCGCAGATGCGGATCGACGTGGCTCCGGAAGAAGTGGTCGCCTGGTATCGGCGCGAGCATCCCGGGATGAGCCCCGATCAGGTGCTGATCCGCGCCGCTACGGCTGCCCGCAGCTGGCGCGCCGCCGTCATCGAGGCCGAGATGCGCGCCGAGCAGGGCTCGCCTGCCTTCGTCTATCAGCTGGACTGGGCCAGCCGCCTGCCGAACGGCCGGACCGGCGCCTTCCACACGTCGGACATTCCGCTGATGCTGGACAATGTCGCCGCCGAGGGCTCGGGGGCCGTCGGGCCCGCTGCGCAGGCCATGGCCGACCGGATGAGCGACGCCCTGCTGGCCTTCGCCCGGACCGGTGACCCCAACCACGCGGGCCTGCCGCCCTGGACGCCCTATTCGCTGGAGCGGCGCGAGACCATGGTCATGGACCTGCCGCCCCGGATGGCAGACGATCCGCGCGGGGATGAGCGGCGGTTCTTCGGGCGGATCCCGTATATCCAGCCGGGAACATAGACGGCGGAGGCGTGCATGGTTGGCGTTCAGAGGAAACGGGGTCTTCGCCTCATGGCCGCGGCGGCCTTGATCTCCGCCGTGGCTGGCTGCGCAACGGCTCCGGTGGTCGTTGAGCCCCGCTGGACTTCGACACCCACTCCCGAAAGCCTCGGCAACGCATTCCCTGCTTTTGCTGCGGACGCGGGGATAGAGGGCAAGGTGCGGCTGAAATGCGTGATGGCCGTTTCGGGCGTGCTGGAGAATTGCAGCGTTATCAGCGAATTCCCCCGCGGCCTCGGATTTGGCACCGCCGCGCTATCCCTCAGCGATGAATTCCGGGGGGCACCTTCCACCCGCGACGGTGTGCCGGTCCAAGCGGACGTGGCCTTTCCCATCAGTTTCAGGATGGCACCGGTGGAGCCCGTCCTGCCGTGGACGGGGCCCGTGCCTGATCCGGAGGCCCTGGGGATTGCCCGGCAGGTCGTGGCCCGGCAGAGCCTGTCACTGACGCGCGGCCCCGACGCCGTTCGACTGGACGGACTGGCGGCCGACAGGGTTGAGAGCGTCCGGCAGATGGTGGCTGAAGTCGAGCGGGAAACCGGGGGAAACCGGGGCGGCGCTGAGAGAGGCCTATGCGCTCGAGCTTGCCCGAACCCAGAGCCTCGCCAATTTGCGTTTGCTCACCCGGGGGCAGCGCCGCCCGGGGCGTCCCAACATGAGCGATGACGAAATCTTGCGGGCGCAGGACCAGCTGATCGCCGTCGGCCTGGCTCAGAACGATCAGATCAAGGCGCTCTATTGCGCCCGCTACGACTGCGACCTGGAGTGAGTCAGGCCTCTGCGCCCTCGGCCCGCTTCTTCATCATGGCGTCGAAGCTGCCCCAGACGCCCTCGGCACCGTGCCAGGCACCGGTGGTGGCGGCCTTGGAATATTCGGTGGCGCGGGCCTCGAAGAAGTTGGCGTGTTCCACGCCCGACAGCAGGGACTGCAGCCAGGGCAGCGGGTTTTCCTTCACGCCGTAGACCTCAGGGAGGTGCAGCTGGCGCAGGCGCCAGTCGGCGATGAAGCGGATGTATTGCTTGATGTCGTCTGGCACCATGCCGTTGACCGGCCCCATCTCG
>VFBG01000146.1 GCA_006515835.1 bacterium
CGGCCCGGCGGCCTGACCCTGTCGCCGCCATCCGCTGCCCTCGAAGCCGCTTCGGCCGAGGACGGCGCGCCCCGGCGCGCGAAATATCCCGGCCTGGTCCTGGCCGAGTGGTCCGAGCCCGGCCACGACGGCTTCTCCGCCCGATATCGCCAGCTGCAGGATGCGGCGGCCCGGGAGTCCATGGCGGCCGGCGACGACCCGCGCGCCCCGGCCGAGGCCCGCTTCGCGCTCGCCCGCTTCCTCGTGGGGTCCAGCCTCGGCTATGAAGCCGTCGGGGTTCTCAACAGCATCGTCGTCCAGGCCCCCAACATGGCCGGCGAGCCCGAGCTGCGCGGCCTGCGCGGCGCGGCCCGCGCTTCCATCGGTCGGATGGAGGAGGCCCAGGGCGATTTCGCCTCCGCCGCCGTCGCGTCCGACCCGGCCTCGGCCGTCTGGCGCGGCTATATCGCCTCGACCCAGGGCGACTGGGAATCGGCCCGACAAGCCTTCGCCGCCGGTGCCTCGGCCGTGGACGAGTTTCCCGCCCCCTGGCGTGCGCGTTTCGGTGCCGCCCACGCCATGGCCGCGCTGGAGACCGGTGATCTCGACGCCGCCCGCGCCCTGCTGGCCTACAGCTTCAGCCAGAACGCCCCCGCCGCCGACCAGCTGACCGCCCGGCTGGTGCAGGCCAGACTGTTCGAGCTGGACGGGCAGTCGGATCGCGCGCTGGCGGTCTACACCGCCATCGGCCGCGCGCCGCTGGACGCGGTCTCGGTGCCCGCAAAACTGGGCATCGTCCGCCTGTCTCTCGCCAAGGGGACGATGAAGGCCGATGCGGCGGCAAATGAGCTCGAGGGTCTGCGCTGGCGCTGGCGCGGCGACGCCACCGAACTGGCCGTCATCCGCCAGCTGGGCCAGCTCTACCTGTCGCAAGGACTTTACCGCGAAGCCCTGACCGCCCTGAAAGGGGCCGGACCCAATCTGAACCGGCTCGAGGGCGCGGCTGAAATCCAGGCCGACCTGGGTGCCGCCTTCCGCATGCTGTTCCTCGAGGGCGGGGCCGATGGCCTTCAGCCCGTGCAGGCGCTGGGCCTCTTCTACGATTTCCGCGAACTGACCCCGATCGGTGCCGACGGCGACGAGATGGTTCGCCGCCTGTCGCGCCGCCTCGTCGATGTCGACCTGCTGGACCAGGCCGCCGAACTGCTCAAATACCAGGTCGAGAACCGGCTGGATGGCGTGGCCAAGGCCCAGGTCGCGACCGATCTCGCCGCCGTCTATCTGATGGACCGCCAGCCCGAGCCGGCGCTGCAGGCCATCTGGAACTCGCGCACCACCATCCTGCCCATGGCCCTGAACACCGAGCGTCGCGCGCTCGAGGCCCGCGCCCTGATGGACCTCGGCCGTTTCGACCATGCGCTGGAGGTGCTGGGGGCCGACACGACGCCAGAGGCCCGGGAAGTCCGCGCCGAGGTGTTCTGGAAGCAGAGCAACTGGGCTCCGGCCGCCGCCCTCTATGAGGGCCTGTTGGGCGACCGCTTCCGCAATCCGGCGGCCCTGACGGTCGTCGAGGAGGCCCGGCTGATCCGCGCCGGCGTCGGCTATTCTCTGGGTAATGACGCTGCGTCGCTGAGCCGCCTGTCGCGCAACTATAGATCGTTCCTGGCCGGGGCGCGGGCGAAGACCGCCCTCTCGATCGCCCTCGACGACGGCGTCGGCGGCGGTGCCTCGCCCGGTGATTTCGCCGGCCTCGCCACCTCAGCCGATACCTTCGCCGGCTGGGTCGCGGCCATGAAGGCGGAGCTCAGGACGAAAACGGGCGGGAACCGACCCGCGGCGCCCGCCCGTCCTCAAACCTAACTTCCGCTCACCCCGGCGAATGCCGGGGCCCGGATCACTGGCTCTCTCCGATGGGTCAGACCACCGGGGCGGGCCGCGTCGAAATCCGTGATCTCCATCCGGGTCCCGGCATTCGCCGGGATGAGCGGACTATCAGTTACTTGTTCACCGCATCCTTGAGCGGCTTCGACACGCGGAAGCGCACGGCCTTCGAGGCGGCGATCTTGATCGTCGCGCCGGTGGCCGGGTTGCGGCCTTCACGGGCAGCGCGGGCGGCGGTGTCGAACACGCCGAGGTTCGAGATGCGCACGTCGCCGCCGCCGATCAGCGACTTGTGGATGTTCTTGACGAGTGCGTCGAGCATCCGGCCTGCGTCAGCCTGGCTGACACCGGCGTCCTTGGCGACGGAGGCGATGAGTTCTGCTTGGGTGGTCATGTGGGTCGTTTCCCGATGAAAGCTCGTCCCGATTCAGGGACGATGACGGGCGGATTGACGCCGCTTTTTCTTCCCTTGGCAAGCGACTTCGCCGCTGTAACCCCCACGGGGTGGGGATTTATCCGGTACCGGACGCTCGCTGGAAGCTCTCGACCAGGCTTCCGGCGACCAGTCGCCAGCCGTCCACGAGCACGAAAAAGATCAGCTTGAACGGCAGCGAAATCACCACCGGAGGCAGCATCATCATACCCATCGACATGAGCACGCTGGCGACCACCAGATCGATCACAAGGAACGGAACGAAAAGGAGAAATCCGATTTCGAAGGCCCGCTTCAACTCACTGATCATGAAGGCCGGAGTGACCACCCTCAGGGGCAGGTCGGCGGCGGCTGTCGGGGCCTCCAGATTGGACAGCCGGACGAACAGCGCGAGGTCGTCCCTGTCCACCTGACCCAGCATGAAAGTCTTCACAGGTTCCGATGCCGCATCGAACGCCTGGGGCAGCTCCATCTGCTGATCCAGCAGGGGGCGGATGCCCGAATCATAGGCGTCCTGCCAGGTCGGGGCCATGACGATGGCGCTCAGGAACAGGGCCAGTGACACCAGTACGGCGTTCGGCGGCGACTGCTGCATGCCCAGCGCCGTCCGCAACAGCGACAGCACCACGATGATCCGGACGAAGCTGGTCGTCATGATCACGATCGACGGCGCAAGCGACAGAACGGTCATCAGACCGACCAGCTGCACGACCCGTTCGGTCAGGCCCGAGCCGGTGCCGAGGTCGACATTGATGGCCGCGCCCGGGCCGCCCGCCGCCGCCACGTCCTGCGCCAGCGCCGCCAGCGGCCACAGCAGGCAGAAGCCGGTGGTGATCAGTGACAGGAAGGCCGCGCGCTTCAACTCGGCGCGACTGGGGAGTGCAAATATCTTCTCCCTCCCCCCCCGGGGGAGGGTGGTCGCGGAGCGACCGGGTGGGGAGGGCCTGGCGACACGGGCGCTCGCCTTGCCGAAGCGTCCCCACCCCGTCGCCGCTTCGCGCCGACGACCCTCCCCCGGAGGGGGAGGGAGAACGACTGTGCGACTCACTTCTCGCCCCCGCGGGGCTCGATCAGTTCGCGGCCTTCACCGAGAATCAGCAGCCGCTCCTCGTCATCGATCTTGACCAGTACCAGCCGGCGCGCGGGGTCCAGCACCAGGGTCTCGACCACGGTCATCCGCCGCTCGCCGCGCTCGGCGCTGATCCGCGCCAGCAGCTGCGGCAGGTATCGGCGGGACGCCCATGCGGCCAGGCCAATGATGCCGAGGGTGAAGGCGAGGGCGAAGATGGTCCGGGCGAGGTCGAGGAAATTCATGCGCCAGACTTCGCCCGACATGGTTAACGCCGCATTGAGATAACCCCGCGTTAACCATGCAGGCGGCAGTTTCTGCCCATCTCAATGCGGGCGATCCGCGCCTGAGGAGGCTCCCGTGGGCTTCACCGACCTGCCGCTGCTCAGCCAGATCAAGGGCCGCCTGTCCTGGCTGGACGAGCGCCAGCGCGTCATCGCCCAGAATGTCGCCAATGCGGACACCCCCGGCTATGTCGGCCGCGACCTGAACCAGCCCACCGATTTCGCCCGGGCCCTGGCCGAGGGCGGCGGCGGGGTCCGCATGACGCGCACCAGCGCCATGCACATCGCCCCGGCCGGACAGACCGCCCGTTTCCAGACGCAGTCCGCGCCTGATTCGGAGACGACGCTCGACGGCAATTCGGTCGTGGTCGAGGAGCAGATGCTCAAGATGGCCGAGAGCCGCATGGCCTATGACGCCGCTATCAGCCTGTACCAGAAGTCCATGCAGATGCTGCGCCTGGCGGCCAAGAAGCCGGGCGGTTGAGGTAAGCCATGACCGACCCCGTCCCCCCCAGAAACACCTCCATGGCCGTCGCG
>VFBG01000147.1 GCA_006515835.1 bacterium
CCCGGACGCCCGGATCGTCGAGACCCTGGGCGAATCCGGCCTGGCGGCCAGCCCGCTGATCGCGGCGGGCGGCTTGAAGCTGTTCATGCTCGCGGGCTATGTGCAGGCCGAGGACGGGCGGCTTTCATCCGCGCCCGGCAGCCTTTCCGGCGTCATCGGCGCCGCCCCCCAGTTCTGAAAGCGCCCATGACCGACGCCCCGCAAAACGCTCCTGTGGCCAAGCCCGGCATCCTCGACATTGCCCCCTATGTCGGCGGCAAGTCGCGCATCGAGGGCGTGGCCGAGCCGATGAAGCTGTCCTCCAACGAGAATGCGCTCGGTGCCGGCGGCAAGGCGCGCGAGGCCTATGCCGCCGCTGTGGGCAATATCCACATGTACCCGGATGGCCGGGCGATGAAGCTGCGCGACGCCGTGGCGGAGCATCACGGGCTGGAGCCCGATCGGCTGATCTTCGGAAATGGCTCGGACGAGGTTTTCGCCCTGCTGAACCAGACCTATCTGACGGCAGGCGACAACATCGTCAGCGGCAAATACGGCTTCCTGGCCTATCGCATCAGTGCCCTGGCCAATCAGGCTTCGGTCAAACTGGCACCCGAGCCCGACTTCCGGCTGACGCCCGAGGCCATCCTGGCCGAGGTCGATGACCGCACCCGCATCGTCTATGTTTCCAGCCCGTCCAATCCGACCGGCAGCTACAATACGGCTGAGGAAATCCGGCACCTGCACGAGGCCCTGCCGCCGCACATCCTGCTGGTGATCGACGAGGCCTACGCCGAATTCGTTGCCGAGCCGGACTGGGAAACCAGCTTCCCCCTCGCCCGCGACAGCAACAACATCATCGTCACCCGTACCTTCTCCAAAATCCACGGCCTCGGCGGCCTGCGCATCGGCTTCGGCTATGCGCCGCTGAAAGTCTGCGAGGCGGTTGACCGCATCCGCCTGCCGTTCAACGTCTCGGTCCCGGGGATCGAGGCGGCCGTCGCCGCGCTCGGCGACGAGGCGCACCAGAGGGCCTCGCGCGACCTGGTCCACGCCTGGCGGCCGCGCCTGACCCAGGCCATCAAGGGCTTCGGCTTCGATGTCTTGCCCTCGGCCGGAAACTTCGTCCTCGTCCGCTTCCTCGACGAGAAGCGCAACGCCGCGGCGGCCAACGACTATCTGAACTCCAAGGGCATCATCGTCCGTCCCGTCGGCGGCTACGGCCTGCCCGACTGCCTGCGCATCACTGTCGGGACTGAGGATCAGAATCGGGCCGTCATCGACGCCTTGAGCGAGTTTGCAGCGGCCGGGTAGGCCTTCGATCAACGGGCCGCCCGGTAGATTTACACTTCACGCGACCCCTGGCCGCTCTTCTTTCGCCTCGCGGTTGTTGCTCCGGGGACACGGACCCAGTGTTGCGAAGGCGAAATAGAATCGCTACACGGGAAATGAAGCTTTACCGAGGGGAACTCAAAATGAAGAAAATGATTGCTGCTGCCACGGTTGGCCTGCTGCTTGTTGCCGGCCAGGCTGCCGCCACCACCGAAGCCACCGCCCGCATCGGTGACCGCGTGGGTGCCCAGGCTGGTGAGTCGAGCGAACTCGCCGCCATCCCGCTCCCGCTGATCGCCATTGGAGCCATCGTCGGCGCCGTCGTGTTCTACAACGAAGTGATCGACGACAGCGAAAGCGACTGAGATTTCGACATCTCCACGTGATGAGGCCCTCCGCATTTGCGGAGGGCCTTTTTCTTTGCGCGAAATCTGACCCGCAAGGCGACGTCAGCTGCGCCTGAACAGTCGGCTCGCCGCCCACCCCGTGAATGCCGCCAGCAAGACAGATAGCAGGCCATAGCTCCACGGCCGCCGGTGAGCGAACTCATAGATGTCGCGTTCCAGACCGACCTTCTCGACCGTCAGGGTCAGGTTGGAGACCGACACCGGCTCGCCGTACTGGAACAGCCAGACCTCGGCGAAATACTGACCGGTCGGGGCCACCGCAGGCAGGTCAAGCTCGGCGCGGAACAGGCCCGTATCCACAAACTCCACCCCGTCCGGATCGGTGTTGTACAGGGCCGCCGCCTCGCGCAGCCGGATTACTGCGCGACGGTAGTCCAGATAATCCTCGCCCAAGCGGCTCACGACAACATCGCGAACGCCGTAGCGGGTGACCGTGCGGCTCTCCTGTGGTGCATTGATTCTCAGGTGGTCGACGCCGACGCCCAGCCGCCGCAACTGGCCGAAGTCGGCGATATCGGACAGGGGCCGGGTGGAGGCCGTCATGTAGAAGCCAGGCGCGCCCTCGAACAGGACCGGGCGGCTGTTGAGCCAGAAGCCCAAGTTACGGGTCTTCTTGACCAGGCGAACAGGGCCGTCCGGACCGCGCACTACGACCACGACATCGGCCGGCCGGTTGGTCGGATTGAATACGGCGCCATAGACAACGATCGACGCCCCGCGGAAGCTGGAGTCGATCATTACCCGGGCGTCGGTCATGGCGGAGGCGACGCGGACCTGGCCAACCGTGCCGACGGATCGTTCCGGCGCGGGCGCGACGATGGCGGGCGGAGGCGGGGGAAGAGACTGCATCACTCGGGCACTCCCGGAGCGAAGGCGAACAGATCGGACGGCCGCACGAAGAGTTCCAGTCCCATCTGGATGCCGACCAGCAGGACGATCAGCCCCAGCACCGCCCGAAGCACATCCGGCCGGAACCGGCCCGACAGCCTGGCCCCGTACTGGGCCCCCACCACGCCGCCGACCAGCAGCAGGGTGGACAGGACGATGTCGACCGTCTGGTTTCTCCCGGCCTGGAGGATGGTGGTCATGGCCGTGACGATGATGATCTGGAACAGGCTGGTGCCCACCACCACCCCGGCCCTCATGCGGAGGACATAGAGCATGGCCGGCACCAGGATGAAGCCGCCGCCCACGCCCATGATGGCCGACAGCACCCCGGCGAAAGCCCCCAGGGCGAACGGGGGAATGGCACTGATGTAGAGCCCCGAGCGGGGGAACCGCATCTTGAGCGGCAGGCCGTAAAGCCAGAGCGGGCGCCGACGCTCCTTGTGCGGAAGAACCTCACCACGCACCCGGCGCAGGATCTGGCCCAGGCTCTCGTAGAGCATCAGTGTGCCGATGACGCCGAGGAACAGCAGATAGGAGACCGCCACCGCCATATCGGCCTGGCCGAGCAGGCGCAGGTAGCGGAACAGCTCGACGCCCAGCAGCGCGCCTACGACGCCGCCGAAAGCCATGACCCCGCCGATCCGGTAATCGACGGCCTTCTGGCTGGTGTAGCTGATCACGCCGGAGGTCGAGGAGGCGACGACATGGCTGGCCTGGCTGGCCACGGCTACCGAAGGGGGGATGCCGAGGAAGATCAGGATCGGGGCCATCAGGAAGCCCCCGCCGATGCCGAACAGTCCGGACACGAATCCGACCGTCGCGCCCAGCAGAACCAGGAGCGGCCAGTTCACCGAAATCTCGGCGATCGGCAGATAGATATCCAAAGGACGCGCCTTCGGCTGGAACTGAAGCTAGGCGCCGGAAAGGCGACGACGGAAGAGATGGTGTCCTAGACCCACCGACCGGCCCCTGCCACCCGATGCGCCAGAAAAGCTCGAGCCTCCCGTTTCAGGCGAGTGGTTCGACCGCGAAATTTTCGGCCTCTGTTCCGGCCTTGGCGCGGATCGAGGCCGGCAGTGACGTCCGCAGGCGTTCGGCCGCTGAGCGGGCGTCGAGATCCCCGGCACGCGCCGCGATCAGATACCATTTGTAGGCTTCGGTGAGATTGGGCCGGATGCCCTGGTCTCCGGTCTCATACAGTTTGGCGACATTGAACTGGCTGTCCACCAGACCGAGTTCCGCCGCGCGCTTCAGCCAGTCCAGCGCCTCGGCGCGGTTCTGGTCCCCGCCGATACCGTCGAAAAGATACATGCCGTAGGCGTGCATTCCACGAGCGTCGCCCGCCTCGGCGGCGCGGCGCGCCCAGGTCCGCGCCTCGGACGGATTGGCCGTCAGGCCCTTTTCGCCGTCCTGATAGAGGCCAGCCAGGTGCAGTTGGGCGGGCGTGTAGCCGGTCGCGGCCGCCTGTTTCAGCGTCTCGATCCCGGCGGGTTCATCTGCATCGAGCTGGACTGTGGCCTGCTGATACAGCTCTTCGCCCCGTGCGAGGTCGGCGGCCGAAGCCGTGGCCGGCACG
>VFBG01000148.1 GCA_006515835.1 bacterium
GTTCCCGCGCCGGCGGCCGGGCCGGGGGCCGCGGACGGGGCGGCGTGGCGACCGACGAACCGCCGTTAAGGATGGCGGTCACATCCGCAGGTCTCTCGACGGCGGCGCGCTCGGACGGCGGCGGCGTCACCCGGCCCGGATGGTTCGGATTGGCGGGCAGGGCGGCGTAGGTGACATAGCCTGAAGGCGGTGCGCTGGAGCCGGCGTCGGCTTCACCGTCCTCGTCATCCGCGACGGCCGCGTATTCGACGGGACCGTTGCTTTCGGGGCCGATGCCGAAGCCGCGCGATTCGAAGAAGGTCTGGGCGACCTGTATTGTCTCGCCGCGGGCGCGGGCACGCTCGACCTCGAAACCGGTATCCATCAGGGCGGCGACATGGGCGTTGCGGCTGGCCGTCGAACGCCCGCCAAGCACGATGGTGATGATGCGGCGACCGTCGCGCACAGCCGAGGCCGCCAGATTGTAGCCGGAGGCGTTGGTGTAGCCCGTCTTCATTCCGTCGTAGCCGTTGCCGCCGCGCAGCAGGCCGTTGGTGTTGCGATAGTCGCGACCGTTGTAGGCCCAGTCGTGAAGGCCGAAATACCGATAATATTGCGGGTAGTCGCGCATGACCGCCCTGGCCAGGATCGCCAGATCCCGCGCGGAGGTCAGCTGACGGGCATCCGGCAGGCCGTTCGGATTGACGTAGCGGGTCTGGGTCATGCCCAGTTCGCGGGCCTTCAGGGTCATCTGGGCGGCGAAACGATCCTGCGAGCCGCCGATATGCTCGGCCAGTGCCATGGCCATGTCATTGGCGCTGCGGACCGCCGTGGCGCGCATGGCGTCGTCGACAGTGATGGTCTGGCCGGCAGCGAGACCGAGTTTGGAAGGCGGCTGGCTGGCGGCGCGGGGCGAGACGGTGATGACGTCGTCCAGCTTGATCTTGCCCTCGGCGAGCGCCTCGAACGCGAGATAGAGGGTCATCACCTTGGTGATCGAAGCCGGATAGCGGCGGCTGTCGGCGTGACGGGCGAACAGAACCTCGCCCGACTCGGCATCCACCACGATGGCGGCATAGCGCGCATTGTCGGCCGACTGGGCGAGCGGCGGGGTTGCCGGCGTCATCGTCACGGCGACCGCCAGCAGCAGCGACAGAAGTCCGCGACGGATCAGGGCGGAAAGCGGCAAAGACAGGCCTCACAGGACATTTAGCGCGACGGCGGCCCCACCACGCGACGCTGACGAAAGGCTAACATGCGTCATTCCGGTTTCGTGAGGGTAAACAACCCGTCAACGATTTTGTGAACTTTTGTGCACCGCACCATTTCCTCTTGACGCGCCTTCGCACTTGCACCATATGACCGTCTGTCGCGATGGCATGGCTCGTCGCGGAACCCATCAATGGCAGCGCCCCCGCCGCCTGACGACACTGGAGATCATCATGGCTGACACCACCGCCGACACCGTCAAGAAGACCGTCGAGACCGCCACGGACACCGTGAAGAAGACCGTTGAAACCGCTACGGCGACCGTCAAGGCTTCGGCCGAGAAGGCCCAGGCCACGTTCCAGGCCAATGCCGAGCAAGCTCAAGCCGCCGGCGCCAAGGCGCTGCGCGAAGTGGCCGACAAGTCGGCCGCCGGCCTGACCGAGCTGAACGTCCAGGGCAAGCAGAACCTGGAAGCCATCGTCGCTTCCGCCGCGGCCGCCCAAAAGGGTGCCGAGGCCCTGTCGGCCCAGTCGGTCGCCTTCACCAAGAAGTCCTGGGAAGACGGCGTCGCCGCCGCCAAGTCCATGTCGCAAGCCCGTTCGATCCAGGAGCTCCTCGAGCTGCAGACGACCTGGGCCAAGTCGGCGACCGAAGCCTATCTGGCTGAAGTCACCCGCGCGACGGACGTCGTGACCGCCTCGGTCAAGAACACCTTCCAGCCGATCAACGAGCGCGTCACCGCGTCGGTCGAAAAGTTCCAGGCCGCCCGCTAAGGCGACCGACCGCTTCAGTAGGCGTAATCGGTAAGCGTACGAGGGGCCCCGGCGGAAACGCCGGGGCCTCTTTGTTTTGGCCGCGGTCGTCGGCCCTCCGGGACCTCCCGATCCGACGCGGCCAGGTGTCCTGCGCGAAGCGCCAGGCCGCGTCGGGTCGAAAAGGCGGAGCCTTTTGAGCGCGGCCCACTCAAGAGTGACTGGACGCCCCTGTAAATCAGGCCATCATTCCCTATCTGAGCCATCGACTCTCCCCATACGGATTACGAATGCCGCCGTCCCGCAGGCCAGGTGAACAACAAGGTGGAGGCCTCGGGGCCGCTACGGTCACCGAGACCAAGCCGAAGCTTCAGAAGCCCTCGCTCTACCGGGTGCTGATCCTGAACGACGACTACACGCCTATGGAGTTCGTCATCTATGTGCTGGAGCGGTTCTTCCAGAAGGACCGCGAGGCGGCCACCCGCATCATGCTGCATGTGCACCAGCATGGCGTCGGAGTGTGCGGCGTGTTCACCTACGAAGTGGCCGAAACCAAGGTCGCACAGGTGATCGAGACGGCGCGACGCCACCAGCACCCGCTGCAATGCACGATGGAAAAGGACTGAGAGGAACCTCCCCATGCCCTCATTTTCGCGTCCTCTCGAAGAGACCCTGCACCGCGCGGTGCATTACGCCAACGAGCGCCGGCATGAGTATGCCACGCTCGAACACCTGTTGCTGGCCCTGGTCGACGACCCGGACGCCGGCAATGTGATGACGGCCTGCAACGTTGATCTGGTCGCGCTGAAGACCGCGCTGACCCTGTATGTCGACACCGATCTTGCGGCGCTCGCCACCAGCGACGGCGAGGACGCCAAGCCCACGGCCGGCTTCCAGCGCGTGATCCAGCGCGCCGTGATCCACGTCCAGAGCTCGGGCCGCGAGGAGGTCTCGGGCGCAAACGTGCTCGTCGCCATCTTCAGCGAGCGCGAGAGCCACGCCGCCTATTTCCTGCAGGAGCAGGACATGACCCGCTATGACGCGGTCAACTACATTGCCCACGGCATCGCCAAGAAGGCGGGCGGTTCGGGCGAGACCCGACCGGCCAAGACCGGCGGCAGCCCCGAGGACGCCGAGGACGCCGCCGCCGCCAAGACCGGCGGAGAGGCGCTGGAGGCCTATTGCGTCGACCTCAATGAGAAGTCGCGCAACGGCAAGATCGACCCCCTGATCGGCCGTCACGCCGAGGTCGAGCGGGCGATCCAGATCCTGTGCCGCCGGACCAAGAACAACCCCCTGCTGGTCGGCGACCCTGGCGTCGGCAAAACCGCCATCGCCGAAGGGCTGGCCCGCAAGATCGTCAACCACGAGGTCCCGGAGGTGCTGGAAGGCGCCACCATCTACAGCCTCGACATGGGAGCCCTGCTGGCCGGCACCCGCTATCGCGGCGACTTCGAGGAGCGGCTGAAACAGGTCGTCAAGGAGCTGGAGACGCACGACAACGCCATCCTGTTCATCGACGAGATCCACACGGTGATCGGCGCCGGCGCGACTTCTGGCGGGGCCATGGACGCTTCAAACCTGCTGAAACCCGCGCTGGCGTCGGGCTCCCTGCGCTGCATGGGCTCGACCACCTACAAGGAATACCGCCAGCATTTCGAGAAGGACCGGGCCCTGGCCCGCCGCTTCCAGAAGATCGACGTCAACGAGCCGACGGTCGAGGACACGATCAAGATTCTGAAGGGGCTCAAGACCTCCTACGAAGGCCACCACAAGGTCCGCTACACCGACGCGGCCCTGCGCACGGCGGTCGAGCTGTCGGCCCGCTACATGACCGACCGCAAACTGCCGGACAAGGCCATCGACGTCATCGATGAGGCGGGCGCCAGCCAGATGCTGCTGTCCGAAGCCAAGCGGAAGAAGGTCATCGGCCAGAAGGAGGTCGAGGTCGTCATCGCCCGCATGGCCCGCATCCCGGCCAAGTCGGTGTCCAAGTCCGACACCGAGGGCCTGCGGCTGCTCGAGACCGACCTGAACCGGGTCGTCTTCGGCCAGTCGTCGGCGATCGAACAGGTCTCCGCGGCCATGAAACTGGCCCGCGCGGGTCTGCGCGATCCGTCCAAGCCGATCGGAGCCTTCCTGTTCAGCGGCCCGACGGGCGTGGGCAAGACGGAGGTGGCCAAACAGCTGGCCTCGACGCTGGGCATCGAGATGCTGCGCTTCGACATGTCGGAGTATATGCGTGGTCCTGCTCGACGAGATCGAGAAGGCCCACCCCGACGTCTACAACATCCTGCTGCAGGTGATGGACAACGGCATGCTGACCGACGCGGTCGGCAAAAAGGTCGATTTCAGGAACACCATCCTGATCATGACCACCAACGCCGGGGCCGCCGACAACGCCCGCGCCTCCATCGGCTTCGGCCGGGGCAAGGTCGAGGGCGAGGACGACAAGGCCATCCAGCGCCTGTTCGCGCCTGAGTTCCGCAACCGCCTCGACGCCATCGTCGCCTTCAAGGCGCTGGATTCCGAGACCATCAAGTCGGTGGTGACGAAGTTCATCATCCAGCTGGAAGCCCAGCTGGCGGACCGGAACATCACCATCGAACTGACCGACGAGGCGGCCGACTGGCTGGCCAAGAACGGCTTCGACGAACTGTATGGCGCGCGGCCTCTGGCCCGGACCATTCAGGAGCACATCAAGAAGCCGCTGGCCGACGACATCCTGTTTGGACGCCTGACGCGCGGCGGCCATGTGAAGGTGACCCTGACCGACGGCAAGATCGCCTTCGACGTCACCGGACCGAACGCCGCCCAGACCAAGGCGGTCGAGGCCGAGGCGGCGGACTGACGATCGTCGTCTCCCAGGAGAAGCAGGCCCCGGCGGCGACGCCGGGGCCTTTTTCTTTGGTGCGGGGGGAGGCAAGGTCACGCCGAGGCGGAGAAGCGGACCACGAAGAACGGTGCAGTGCTGACCGAACGGCAGCAGAAATGGTTCGCCACGGTCGAGGCCAATTTCGAAAAGGCGACCGGACGGCCGGTGGCGGTCTGGGTCGACATTCTCAAGGGCTGTCCCGAGACCCGACCCAAGGCCCAGGCGGCGTGGCTGAAGGCGACCCACGGTATCGGCTCCAACCACGCGGCCTTCATCCTCAGCGCCGCGCAGCCTGAGGAGGCCATAGGATGGGACGACGCCGAGGCCTTGCGCGCCGCCCTGTGGGCCGAGTCCCGCTCGTTGGCGATCCTTGAAGCGATCGAGCGCGCGGCCGCGGGCGTCGACGGCGTCATCTCCGGTCAGCGCAAGGGCTACACCTCGTTCAGCCGCACCGTCCAATTCGCCGCAACCCGGCCGCTGAAGGGCGGCCGGGCGCTGCTGGGGCTCAAACTGGAGCCGGCGTTGTCGCCGCGGCTGACAGAGGCTGTGCGCAAGGAGAGCTGGTCCGAGCGGCTGTCGGCCGTGGTCGAGCTGGACGGTCCCGGCGCGGTGAACGACGAGATCGGCCGCCTGTTCGCGGCGGCCGCGGAGAACGGCTAGCGGCGGCGGCCGAGGCCGCTCAGCAGGACAGCCAGACCGGCCACGATGCCGGTGGTCAGCAGCGGCTTGCGGCGGGCGAAGTCGAGGCCCTGACGCGCGCGGTCCTGATATTCGACCGGGGCCTTCTCGACCAGGCCGTCGAGGCCGTCGATGACGCGGCCATAGGCGTCCAGCGCCTTGCCCTTTACCTCGTTGAGGCGGCCATCCAGCTGCAGCTTGGCGTCGCCGGTCAGGCGGCCGAGGCCGGACTGGGCCTTGCCCTCGAGTTCGGTGGCGGCGCCTTCGATGCGTTGGTCGGTCATGGGGAGGTCCTTCGATAGGGGAGGGGAGACTGCCGAATGAGCGCATCTGGGGGCGGCCGGTTCCCGCGAAAAGGGTGCGGCGGCGCCGTGTCGCAGTGGCCAGCCCGCAGAATATTACCCGGATCATATTGACGAGCAGATTATGTCCGGGTAAATCCCGCCGCCTGACCCGAGGAACCGCCCCATGACCGTGCCCGCCGACCAACCCCTGTTCGCCTTCGCCGGCCATCGCCTGCTCGCTCGCGGCCGGGCCGCCGAGGTCGTGGCGGCGGTCAAGGCGGCGACGGATGCGGGCGACACGGTCCTGACCTTTGACGCCGCCACGGGCCGGGTCGTCGACCTCGACCTGCGCGGCGACCTGGCCGCCTCCCTGGCCCGCCTGACCCCGACGCCCGAGGCGGAGAAGCGCGGTCCC
>VFBG01000295.1 GCA_006515835.1 bacterium
ACAGCAGCACGAACTGCAACAGTGCGCCCACGCTCATCCGCCCGGCCGCCACGTCCTGCGCGCCAAGCCACAGCACCAGGGTCACGCCACCGAACATCACGGTGATGATCATGGCCGTCATCAGCGCCCGCGCCCGCATCCGAACCAGCGAAACGCCGAACGCCTGCACCGTCTCGATGGCGTCCACGCTCTCGCCGGCAAAACCCACGGCCCCGGCGAACCGGTCCTGGGTCGCCACGGTCAGCTTGCGGACCCGTCGTCCGAACAGGAACAGTGGCCCCAGCAGCAGCGGCACGGTCAGCAGCACCAGACCTGTAAGCTTCGGACTGACCACCAGCAGCATCCCGACCCCACCGATCAGGGTCAGCAGGTTCCTGAGCGCGAACGACACCGAGGTCGTCAACAACGTCTCGACCAGGGCGATGTCGGTGGTCAGTCGGCTCAGCACCTCGCCGGTCCGCATCTTCACATAAAAGGCCGGGTCCAGCGTCAGGATGCGCCCGAACAGGGCCTTCCTCAGGTCGGCGATCACCCGCTCGCCCGTCTTGGTGACGTAGAAATACCGCGCCGCCGTCGCGATCCCCAGCGCCAGCGCGTTCAGCCCCAGCACCAGGAACCAGATGTTCAGCTGCGAGCCGCCCTGGTCGAAGCCGTTGTCGATGGCCCCACGCGCCGTCACGGTCAGGCCCAGCGACGCCGTGGTGGACAGCAGCAGCCAGAACCCGGCCAGCGCCGCCTGCCCCCAATGGTTCCTGGCGAAAGGCCACAGCCGGGCCAACGGCCGAATGTCCTTGCGCCGCTCGCGACGCCCGCCCGCCTCGCTCATCTGCTCGGCCAGCACGGCCCCGGCGCCGGGGCGCCCGTCGGCTAGAGGGGCTGTGGCGGAGGCTGAGGCGTCGGTCATGGTGCAGCCTCTTGCCCGAAAGCGCCCCCCGGTGTAAACGCCGCGCTCACTCCCGCCGGGCCTCTGGCGGGTTTCTCATTTCGACGTCGCTCAAGCAGCGAGCCCCG
>VFBG01000296.1:0-798 GCA_006515835.1 bacterium
ACCACTTCGACGCTGTCGATGCGGTCGAGGTATAGGTAGGTCTTGCCGACTGGGACGAACTCGGCCATGGCGCAGGATCCTCGACGGTGATCAGGACGCGGCCGCGACGGCGAGCTGCGCCGGTCCGGGCAACAGGGTCCGGGTACCCGGCTCGCGATGGACGCGGCCGTCAGCGGCCAGGTCGTTGACCGTCTGCCAGACTTCGGCGTCGGTGCGGAAGCCCATTGCAATCAGCTCCTGCCGACCGGCGTCATTGAGTTGAACTTGCCCGCGATTTTTCACGATGCCCAACAGCACTTCCGCGCGGACCTGGCGGCGCTGGGCGGGATCGCTGGTGACCATGTTGACCTCCCTTGCTTGGGTTCGCGTTCCGGTTCGGCCGGGTGAGTGCGACGGCTTGTACCGGGTTCCGATCTTACATGCAAGGCAGAGGCCGGACGTAGCTCAGCAGCTGCAGGTTCACGCCTCTTTCTTTATGGGCATGCGGATAATGTTGGGGTCATCATCCGCCGCCGGTCGGGGCGGCATCATGCGCCACAAGCGGTAGAGCGCGGGGCGGACGTCGAAGTCGGCAGCGACTTCGACCTTTCCTTTGAATGGGCCAACCTCTCTGACCTGCACCGGCGACCAGGGTTGCTCACCCAGCTTTCGCACGCTGACCACCAAGCCCCGCGTCTCGCGATCATTGAGGGATGCCGCGGCCTCGCCCGGTAGTTCGAGGATGAACTGCTCATCGACCAGGAAGTCCATGCTGCGGGCATCGGATCTGCTGTCCAATGGGACTGCATTCGCGGCCGC
>VFBG01000296.1:803-1813 GCA_006515835.1 bacterium
GCAGCCTCGCGCCGCTGGCGATCCGGCCGACGAAACACTGCAGCCAGGTAGACGCGGACCTTGGTGCGACCGGGGCACCAGGGGCAGGCTACGGCCAGGTGCGGTTTGGCACCACCGTCGAGCGGATGGACCTCCACAACGTGCAGCGGCCCGAGCAGCAACACCTCGACCGCGCTCCCGGCCTTCTTGCCGGCGTCGGCCACAACGCGGGCCACGCTCCGGACCAGCGCTCCGGCTGTTGGGTCGGGTTGGGGGACGCGGTCGCCCCAGTCGATCGCACCTGCCATGCACGGGCTCCTCTCGCCGGCGGCCGCCAGGAATTCCTCTTCCTCTTCTTCAGCCCTTTTCTTGAGTCTCAGGAAAAGGAAAAAAGGAAGAGGTCGAGCAATTGCTTTTCCTGGGCCGGTCAGGAAAAGCCGGTACGGAATCCCCACGGCCCCGCGCTCGCGCGGGCTTTCGTGGGGCAACAAGGGATGACGCCGCGCCGCTAGCAGGCACGGTTCTGCGGAGCTTGTGGCCGGCGAAGTGCCGGGGTAGGATGAGCCTGGCGAGTCAACCCCCGCCAACAATCCGCCGCCGGCACCCTACCCGGGCCGGCGGCCTTTTCGTTCCCTCATGTCGCTTCAGCCGCCCTCGGTGCCCGGCCACGTGGCGGGGTCCGGGCAGCCCGCGTCGACCCAGCGCTGAATCAGCCGTATGGGGTAACGCCAGCGGTTCGACCCCTTGAGCCTGAAGCCGCCCGGGATCCCGCCGCGTTGCTTGAGTTTCTCGGCAAAGTCAGTCGAGACATTCATGATGCGGGCCACGCCCTTGAGGTCCGTCGCCCGCGGGGCCAGGTCGTCGAAGTCCATCGAGGTGCGAACGGGCTGGGCGGGCGGTGCAGCCGGCGCGGCCGGCGCGGCCGACGGCAGTCGCCTCCGGCTGATTTCGTCCGTGAACAGCTGCTGTAGCCCCGCCGGCAAGTGGCCCTTGTCGAGGAGGGCGCGGCGGGCCAGCGATTCCAATTCCTC
>VFBG01000297.1 GCA_006515835.1 bacterium
ACGTAGAGCACCCGGCTCTTGCGGACCGGAATGCCCGCCGTGTGGTAGCGATAGGCGACCATCTCGATGGTGCCGAACAGGTCGGCCGGCAGGTCGAACTGGTATTCGCCCGCGCCCTGCTTCACCGGCACCACTTCGGTCAGCACGGTCTGGCCGTCCTTGATGAAGTCCAGGAAGAGCGGCTGCCCGCCGCCGCCCAGCACCGAGACGCGCATCGTCTCGCCACCGTTGTAGACCGCCTTGTCGGTGCGGACGATGAAATCGTCGGTGCCCTGGCCGCATTCCAGCGTCACCGTGCGCCGACCGACGTTGTCGTTGGCGTCGCGCGCCTTGACCGTCAGCGACATGGACTGGCTGCGCGGCGTGAACTCGTAGGCGGCAACCCCCAGGCTGCCGGTGATGAGTTCCTGATCGCGGTCGGACACCATCACCCGCGCCTGGGCGGCCGGCTGACCGTCCGGATAGCTGACGAACAGGTAAACGCGGTTGGCGATGTCCTGCACCAGCGCCCCGGTTTCGGGAATCACTTCGATCTTGAGCGGCTGGGCGGTGACGATCCGCGACACGCTGCGGCTCTGCTTCTGGTTGGCGATATCCGTGACGTTGGCCTGCAGCACGATGCGGGCGTCGCCGTCGTCCTGCAAGCGGCCGGTCAGCTGCTCCGGCAACGGGAAATCGAAGACGCCCGTGCCCTGGTCATCCGTCTTGAGCTTCAGTTCCTTCAACTCGCGGTCGCCCGCGGACAGGACGCGGAGCTGCACTTCGGCGTCCGCCACGGGCTTCCCGAAGAAGTAGTCGGCCTGCACCTTGCCCCGCACCTTCCGACCGTCTGCTTACTTTCCGTATCGCCGACCCGGCAGGCGATGGTGTACGGCCCTTCGATGATCTCGCTCGCCAGCGGGCAGTCGATGGCAGCGATGCCGAACTTGCTGGTCAAGTCCTTGCGCTTGAAGATCACGTTGCCCTTGGGATCGACGATCGAGAAGGTGACCTCGCGGGAAGCCACCGGCTTGAGGTCCGGCTGGCGCAGGGCCAGCGAGCGGACGTGTATCTGCTGCCCCGGCTGATAGACCGGCTTGTCGGCCGTCAGCATCAGTTTCCAGGAGCGCTTGAGGGTGATCTTCTCGGTCAGCTGCTCGCCGCCGGTCCAGCCGGTGGCGGCGGTGACGCGCAGCCGATAGTCGCCGTCGGGCCAGTCGGGCAGCTGCAAGCGCGGCTGGCCGGTGCCCTCGGCATCGGTCTTGAAAGCGGCCAGTGGCTGGGCAGCGCCGTTGGCGTCAATCAGGTCCACCCGCACCGGAATGCCCGGCGCCGCCTTGCCGGTGTTGCGGTCGAACAGGCGAATCCGCAGCGAGCCCGTCGTGGCGGCCAGCAGCTGGTTCTGTCCCAGCACGCGGATTTCATAGGGGCTGGGCGACAGGTTCAAATAGTAGAGGTGGAAGCCGGCCAGCAGCAGCACGGCGGCCGCGGCGGCGGGCAGCAACCCGCGGAAAAAGAAACGCCGCTGCCAGGATTGCGTCTGGTCCGCCCGGTCGACGGTTTTCAGCGCCTGCTGGATCAGTTGTTCGGAGGCTTCCAGCGGCGGCACGCTCTCCACGGCCGCCTGCCGCTTGCGCGCCTCGTGCAGGGCCGCCTCGCAGACGGCGCACTTGCCGCAATGGGCCTCGACGTAGCGGGCCTCGGCGGCCGGCAGCACGTCGTGCAAGAAATCGTCCACCTGGTCGATGACGTGGCGGAAGTCGT
>VFBG01000001.1 GCA_006515835.1 bacterium
GGCGGTGAACAGCAGGCGGCGACGATCGATCATGGCTTCAGCTCCAGTGGCGCGACGGCGCCAAGGGATGGCGCCGGGCGGTGATTGGCAAGTTACGGTTCTGTCAGCCCGGTCAGCCGGCGTGGAGCTCCTGCTTCACGCGTTCGGCCAGGGTCTTGATGTCCAGCGGCTTGGGCAGGAAGGATACGCCGACCTCATCCTGAAGCAGGTCGGAGAAGTCGCTTTCCGCATAGCCCGAAATGAACAGAACCGGGGCGTCGCCAAGGTACTGACGGGCTTTCTTGAGCAGGGCCGGGCCGTCAAGCCCGGGCATGATGACGTCCGAGATCATCATGTCGATGGTGCCGGCGTGCTGCTCAGCCAATTCCAGCGCCTGCTCGCCATCCTCCGCTTCGATCACCTCATAGCCGCGCTGACGCAGCAGTCGAGCGGCGATACCGCGCACGGCGGCCTCGTCCTCGACGAACAGGATACGGCCCGCGCCGGACAGGTCGCGCGGCGCCTTGGCGACCTTCTCGACCACCGGCGTCGCGGCCAGTTCGGCCTCGGCGGCTTCAGGCAGGAAGATGCGGAAGACCGCGCCGCCTCCGGCCGCATTCGACACATTGATGTGGCCGCCCGCCTGTTCGACGATGCCGTATACGGTGGCCAGACCCATGCCTGTCCCCTCGTTCACCGCCTTGGTGGTGAAGAAGGGCTCGAAGATCTTGTCGAGCAGCTCCGGCGGGACGCCCGGGCCGCTGTCGGCCACCTCAATCAGGGCGATCGCGGAGGTCGGGGCCGCGCTCCAGCCCAGAAGCCGCGCCTCGTCGGCGGTCAGGCGAGCGGTGCGGATAGTGACCACGCCGGCCCCCGGCTCGACCACGCCGCGCATGGCATCGCGGGCGTTGACGGCGAGATTCATCACCGCCGTCTCCAGCTGGCTCTTGTCGGCCAGAACCACCGGCAGGTCGCGGCCATAGTCGGTCTCGAGACGCACGTCCTCGCGCAGCAGGCGGCGCAGCAGGACGGCGAACTCGCCGACCAGCTCGCCCAGGTCCAGCCGCTCGCGTCGCACGGTCGATTTGCGCGAGAAGGCCAGCAGCTTGCGCACCAGATCGGCAGCGCGGATGGCGGTCTGGCGGATTTCGTTGAGGCCCTCGTAGGAGGGATCGCCGACCGGATGGCGCTCCAGCAGGCCGGACAGCTGCAGCTGGATAGCGGTCAGCAGGTTGTTGAAATCGTGGGCCACGCCGCCGGCCAGCTGGCCCACGGCCTGCATCTTCTGGGCCTGCGAAAGCTGCAGCTCCATCGACTTCTGGGCCGAGACGTCGAACAGCCAGATGCGGCGGCGATCCCCTTCCGGGGCGACATAGAGGTGCAGCATCCGGTCCGGGAAGGCGCGGGCGACCAGTTCGATGGGACCGGACGATCCGCCGTCCAGCTTCAGCCGCGCCTCGGCGACGCCAGCCGGATCGAACAGATGGCCGAAGGCGGCGTCGCGGGCCGCGGCGGGGCCGGTCAGCACGGACAGGGCGGCGTTCGGCTCGTCCACCTTGCCGGAGAACAGGTCTTCGGCGGCGATCACCGCCGAACCGAAGGGTGCCCCAGCGGCCATGGCGCGGCTTTCCACGGCGTTGGAGGTCGCGGCGTGGCGCGGCGAGACGGCGGCGCCAACGGGCAGGACGGCCTCCGGCGCGGCGCGAACGAGGAACCGCCCCTCCCCGGCCTGACCGATCAGGACTTCCTGCTCACGGTCGCCGATGACCACGATGGCGCGGCCCTGTTCGCCGGCGCGGGCCTGGGCGAAGGCCATATAGAGGGCGGAGGCGGACTTGCCCTTCGGCAGGGCGACGGTGGCACCATTGGGCCCAGGCGCCGTTGAAGGCCAGCACCTGACCCGTCGACCAGACCAGCGCCGCGGGCTCGGCCATGGCGTCCAGCAGCTCGACCGTTGCGTCGCCCAGGGGTTTGCGGGACTCGCCGCGGGCGAAGGCGAACAGACCGATCAGGGCCACAGCGCCGACCGTGAAGATCAGCACCAGACCGGGCGCGCTGGTGGGATCAGCGCGAAACGCTGGATAGGCCAGGGCTCCCACCGCAACCACGAAGCCGACCGCCATCACGATCAGCAGCGGGTCGAAGGGACGGCCCCTGGTAGAGGTCACGGCAGTTGCGGTCATGGCGCCTCAGCCCGAATCAGCACGGGAAGCATGCGCCATAGTGTTCTGTATGCGCCTGGTGCGCGAATCCGGCTTTCAGGCCGCCTTGCGCTGCTCGGCCTTCAGGTCGCGGGCGGCGTTGATGCGGGCCTCAGCGATGGCGTCGGCGATCTCGTGCGTGGGACGCTTCTCGACCGCCGAACGCTCCAGAACCTCTTCCAGCGTGTCCATCAGGCGTGACAGCTTGGTTTCGACCCAGGCCGCATCATAGGAACCGCCGGTCTGGCGGGCGCGCAGTTCGGAGGCGACATTGATGATGCCGCCGCCGTTGACGACATAGTCGGGTGCGTACAGCACGCCACGCTCGAACAGGATCTGGCCGATGTCAGGGGTGGCCAGCTGGTTGTTGGCGGCCCCGACCACAGCCTTGACCGTCAGCCGGTCCAGCGTCTGGGGGTTCAGCGTCGCGCCGAGGGCGCAGGGCGCATAGATGTCGGCCTTGACGTCATAGATGGCGTCCGGGGCCACGATCTCGGCGTTGGTGCGGGCAGCGACCTCGGCCAGCAGGGCGGTGTTGACGTCGGTCATGACCAGCTTCGCGCCGGCGGCGTGCAGCTTGTCGGCCAGATAACCGCCAACGTGGCCGATGCCTTGCAGCGAGATGGTCAGGCCGGTCAGGTCGTCCTGCTTCCACAGGCGACGGGCGACGGCGAGGGTCGAACGGTAGACGCCCTCGGCGGTGACGGGGCTGGGATCGCCCGAGGCCTCCGGGCCGTCGTTCAGGCCGAGCACATAGGGGGTGACCTTGCGGGCTTCAGCGATGTCGCTGACCGACACGCCGACGTCCTCCGCCGCATAGTAGAGACCGCCCAGGGTGTCGACGGCGCGGCCGAAGGCGCGGAACAGTTCGGGCGTCTTCCGGGTGCGGCTGTCGCCGATGATGACCGACTTGCCGCCGCCCATCTCCAGATCTGCGACGGCGTTCTTGTAGCTCATGCCCCGCGACAGACGCAGCACGTCCTCCAGCGCCTCGGCGCTCGACGCATAGTTCCACATCCGGGTTCCGCCGCAGGCCGGCCCCCGGGCGGATGAGTGAACAGCGATAATGGCGCGGAGGCCGGTCTTTTCATCAAAGACCGCATGCACGCCTTCGTGGTTCGCGAAGGACGGGGAATCAAACAGCGTCATGCTCACTTGGGCGTCTCCCGGGGTATTTTTTATTTCGGCGGCTGATACGCCGGGACGCTTAACAGGGCAAGCATGGCGGTTTCGCGTCAGCGAAGCGGCAGTACTGGTCCGGCCCCCGAGGGAAGCGGCCCCGCTGCGTCGCGTAGCCAGGCCTCGACATCGCGGTACATGACCTCGGCCTGGAGGTCGCGGTTCAGGATGTGCCAGCCGTCGGGATAGAAGGCTGTGCGAAATCCGGGTCGTTCGCCGGCCCGCTCCAGTGCCTGTCGCATGGGGTCCCGCTGGATCACATTGTCGTGGGCACCATAGAGCAACAGGGTCGGCGCTCGCATCTGACCGAGCCGCATCGACGCGGTCTCCATCAGATCGACGAGGCCATAGAGGGCGTCGATCCGGGTCGAGAGGATGCTGTTGGGGTCTCGACCGTTGCGGAACAGCTCCAGTCGGTTGTCCGAGGCGGGCCGGACCTTGACCGCCCACTCCGGCGCATCGACCGGCCGTTCGCCCATGGCGCGGGCGGCGATCCACAGACCCGCCGTGTTCACCGGCCCTTGTGCGGTCCAGCCCCAGACGGCAGGCGCGAGCAGGATCACGCGGTCGGCGTCGGGCGGCCGGTCCGAGGCGAAGGCGGCGATCGTCACCGCCCCGCCCATACTTTCGCCGGCGACGGCGATGACGGCGCGAGGATAGCGGGCCCGGGCCAGGGCGACGGCGGTGCGCAGGTCTTCGGTCATCCGCGCCTCCCCGGCCCAGACGCCGCGGCCCGGCGCCTCGCCGAAGCCGCGCTGGTCGATCGCCCAGGTCTCGATGCCGCGTTCGGCCCACCAGGGCCCTGCCAGCCGGAAGGACGCTCGCGAGTCGTTCATGCCGTGCAGGCCGATGATCACGGCCCAGGGCTCTCCGCCCTCCGGCGTCCAGCGCGCCACCGGCAGGCGCGCGCCGTCGTCCATCAGCAGGGTACGCGCCTCGAGCGCCGGACCCGCGAAGCCCGATGGCGGGGTCAGCGGAGGCTGGATGGCGGGCGTTGCGCAGGCGGAAACCGCAAGCACCGCACACAGGACTGCCAGGGACCGCATCATGGCATTAGGATGCCATGGAGGCCGGATCAGGCGAAATCGTCATCGTCCTCGACGACCGGCGGCAGGGCCGCCAGGGCCGCGGCGGTCTCGGCCTCGGTCGGCAGGCGCAGGCGAATGACGCCCTTGAAGGCGTTCGGATCGATCGCCTTGCCTTTCTTGGTGATGGTCAGCTTGCCCTGACGCATCAGGGCAAGGGCGCAATGGCGCACCTTGGGCAGCATCCGCTGCCACTGCTCGGGCTGCAGGTCCTTGGCCACATCGGCCGGTTCAATGCTCTTGCCGCCGACGCCCTTGGGGTCGGCCTTCGCCAGTTTTTCGAAGATGGCGGTTTCGATGGGGTCGCTCATCGCGCCTGTATGGTGCATTGCGGGAGCAAGAAGAAGGCAGAGTTTTCCATGGTTGAGAAAGTCACGGTGACGGAGGGCGAGTTCGCCGGCTGGCAGATGTATGACCTGCACGGCACCTTCGATCAGGTGGTCGGGCCGTTCTACTTCAGGCCGGACCCCGACGGCGGGATGCGGTGCGCCTTTCGGGCCGAGCCCAAACACATGAACGCGGGCCACCGGATGCACGGCGGCTGCCTGATGACCTTTGCCGACATCGCCCTGTTCCAGACCGCTTATCAGGAGATGGAGGGGGCGTCGGGCGTGACCGTTTCGCTGGATTCAACCTTCATCGACGGTGCCTGGGTGGGGGAACTGGTCGAGGCGACGGGCGAGGTCGTTCGCGCCGGCAAAAGCCTGATCTTCGTGAGGGGCCAGATTCAGACCGGGGACCGGATGCTGATGACCTTCTCAGGCGTCATCCGGAAGTTCGAAAAGCGCAACTGAGCCAAAAGCCCCGGTGCGCCTGGGGTCAGCCGTCGATAATATCCTGAAGGATAACCGCCATTCGGCCGTGCATGGCCTCACACTGCTCAGCGGTCAGCGTCTGTCCCCCCGTCATCTCGCGGCTGACCTCCATACCCATGATGAAGGCTGCCGCCAGGCGGGCGCGGACAGCGGCGTCGGCCCCGCCGATCCAGTCCTCGAACGGGCCGAAGAAACATTCGTCCGCCGTACGCCGAACCAGTTCGCTGGCCTTGGCTGAACCGATGGAGCGCAGGAGCACGAGAAGGTGCTCCAGCTGGCCATCCTGTTCGCTGCCGAAGATGGCCTGTCTCGCGACCCGTTCGCCGAAGGTGGCGCGATCACCGTCCATGAGGTCCGGGCCGTCACCGCAGTGGTCAAGCACCGTGAGAAACAGGTCTTCCTTCGAGCCGAAATAGCGGGACACCAGGGCCGCGTCGACGCCGACGTCCCCGGCGATGTCACGCATGCCGACGTCGTCATAGCTCTCGCGCGCGAAGCGTTCGCGGGCGGCGGTCAGAATCGCAGCGCGGGTTGCCTCGGCGTTCCTTGGCCGGGGCGCGACATGACAGAACAACTGGCGACTCCGAAGTAACCCCAAAATCCGTATGGCTTTGTCATCATCCGCTGACAAGAGAAAGCGTTGGCACCCAACCAATATCGAAGGCCGAACCCCCATCAATTTCGCATCGCAACAAAGGGGATTGACCCCGCGGGCCGTGTCAGCCAACGTAAGCGCACTCATCAAGACCGGCGGAGGGATAGGCCCTTTGATGCCGGGGCAACCTTCCGGGACTTCCCAGTCCCGGAGATGGTGCCAACTCCTGCGAGGCCTCCCCGGAAGCCGCGAGAGATGAGTGAAGCGACGGCCCCCTCGCGCCCGGGAGCCGGCCGACTTCACGGGTCTGTCACGCAAGAATTGGTTCGCCCCACCGGTTTCGCTGAGCGAAAGCGGAGCGGACCGTGGCGTCCATCGAAACCCTTGAAGAGACCGTCGGCCGCGACATCCACGCGACCATTCCCGACGATTTCCGGCTGGAGTCCGGCCAACGCCTGACCGCGACGCAGGTCGTCGGTCGCCTGTTCGGCCCCGATCATGCGCCGCTCGTCGTCGTTGCCGGCGGCATCTCCAGCGGCCGGTTCGCTACGGAATGGTGGCCATCAGTGGTCAGGAACGGCGGGCCGATCGACCTTGGCCGCCTCCGCGTGCTGGCCTTTGACCTGCTGCCCGGCCGCGACGCGCCGGGCGTCACGATCTCCACCACCGACCAGGCGCGTCTGCTGACCCTGCTGCTCGACGCGCTGGGCGAGCGGCGCATCGACGCCTTCGTCGGCGCTTCCTACGGCGGCTGCATCGGTCTGGCCTTCGCCGTCGCCTTCCCCGAGCGGATCGGCGAGCTGACGGTCATCTCCGCCGCCCACCGCGCTCATCCGGCGGCCACCGCTGTGCGCGGGGTGCAGCGCCGCGTGCTGGCCTTTGCCCGCGACTGCGGCCGTGAGGCGGATGGCATTGCCCTCGCTCGCCAGCTGGCCATGACGACCTACCGAACCGCCGATGAGTTCGACCTGCGCTTCAGCCAGACGCCGCCCCCGGCGGCCGGCGACGCGTGGCCGGTCTGTGACTATCTGATCTCCAAGGGCGCGGGCTACGCCGCAGCAACCAGCGCCGACCGCTGGATCAGCCTCTCGGACTCGCTGGACCGGCACAACATCGACCCGCGGGCCGTGCGCTGCCCCCTGACCGTGGTCGGTTTCACGTCCGACACTCTCGTGCCCTTTACCGACAGTCGCGAGTTGGCTGCCGGAGCACCCAATCTGCGCCGCCTGGTCGAGGCCCCCTCGATCTTCGGCCACGACGCCTTCCTGAAGGAGCGCGAGCTGATCAGCCGCGTCCTGCACGACGCCCTCAACCCACTGACCGCCCTCCAGCCCAGCGAGATCGCCGCATGACCGCCCCTGCTCAAGCCCATCCCTGTACGACCGCCGCGCGTCACGGCGTGAACAGCGACCCGGCGCACGGCGCGGTGATGCCGCCGCTCTATCTGTCGTCGAACTACAGTTTCGACGGCCTCGATGGGAAACGGCGCTACGACTATACCCGGTCGGGGAATCCGACCCGCGATGTGCTTGGCGAGACGCTGGCGAAACTCGAAGGCGGCTACGGCGCGGTGGTCACCGCGACTGGGATGGCGGCGGTCGATCTGGCCCTGTTCTCGCTTGAGCCCGGCGACCTGCTGATCGCCCCGCACGACCTGTACGGCGGCACCCATCGCCTGCTCAGCGCCCGGGCGAAGCGCGGCCATTTCGACGTTCAGTTCGTTGATCAGAACGACAGCGCCGCCCTCGACGCCGCCTTTGCGCTGAAGCCGAAACTGATCCTGATCGAGACGCCGTCCAATCCGTTGATGCGGGTGGTGGACGTGGCCGACATCTGCGCCCGCGCCCATGCCGTCGGCTGCAAGGCCGCGGTGGACAACACCTTCCTGTCGCCGGCTCTGCAGCAGCCGCTCGCCCTCGGCGCCGATCTGGTGATCCATTCCACGACCAAATACATCAACGGCCATTCCGACGTGGTCGGGGGATGTGTCGTGGCAAAGGACCCGGCCGATCTTCAACAGCTGACCTGGTGGGCCAACTGTCTAGGCGTCACCGGTTCGCCTTTCGACGCCTACCTGACGCTGCGCGGCGTCCGCACCCTGTTCGCCCGTATCGAACGGCAGCAGGCGACGGCGCAGCGGGTGGCCGAATGGCTGGCCGCACAGCCGGCGGTGCGCGCTGTCCACTATCCCGGTCTTCCATCCCACCCTGGCCATGCCGTTGCGGCGCGGCAGCAGGCGGGCTTCGGCGCGATGCTCAGTTTCGAGCTCCACGACATCGCGGCCGTGCGCGCCTTCGTCGACCAGCTGGAGGTCTTCACCCTTGCCGAGTCTCTGGGCGGTGTCGAAAGCCTGATCGCCCATCCGGCCCTGATGACCCATGCCGCCATGACGCCCGAGGCGCGGCGGACGGCGGGGATCACGGACGGTCTGCTGCGCCTGTCCATCGGCCTTGAGCATGCCGACGACCTGCTGGCCGATCTGTCGACGGCGCTCGGCGTCGTGGCGCTCCCGCTCGCCGCCGAAGCCGCGTGAGGGGAGCCGCCATGACCGCCCTGCCCCTTCCCCTGCCGAAACCGCCGTCCGACTCCTGCCCGGAGATTCCGTACACGGACGAACCCATCGCCCTTCTTCAACTCGACGCCTCCGACCCGGTCGAGGCGGCGTCCGCCGTCTATCGCGAGGTGCGTCGCGGCCGCAGGGTCGTGGCCGTCGCCTGCGGCGGTCCGGACGCCTCCGTTCGCCTGTCCCAGGCGCTGGACGCGATCGGCGTCGTGGCCAACCGGCCGGCGCCGGGCGAGGCCGTACTCGGCACTGGCGTGACGATCGTAGCCGGCCCCGAGGCGGTTCCCGGACGCACGCGGTCTGTTCCGGAGCATGTGCTGCGCGTGGCGCTGGCAGGTTGCGGTGTGGTCGGCGGCGGCGTGCTGCCGCGCCTGCTGGCCGATCGACGGTTCGAGGTGATCGGCGTGCTGGTGCGCGACCCGGACAAGGTCCGCGACACCAACATCCCCGCCGGACTGGCGGTGTCTGATCCGGCCGCCTTGCTGGCGCGCGAGCCGGATATCCTCGTCGAGGCGATCTCGGACGCATCCACAGGGCTCGCCCTGATCCGGGCGGCGCTCGCGCGTGGCGTGGATGTGGTTAGCGCCAACAAACAGGCCGTCGGTGCCGACCTGCCCGCCTTGCTGGAACTGGCCTCAGCCAGCGACGCGCGCCTGCTCTACTCCGCCAGCGTCGGCGGCGGCGCGCCGCTGATCGAGACCGTTCGTCGGGCGCGAGACCACGGGGCCGTGGTGCGGATCGAAGCCGTGCTGAACGGCACCTGCAACTTCATCCTCAACCGCCTCGCCGAGGGCCGGCCGTTCGAGGGGGCGCTGATCGCCGCGCGCGAGGCGGGCTTCGCCGAGGCGGACCCGTCCGCCCACCTGACGGGCCTCGACGCAGCCGCCAAACTGGCCATCCTCGGCCACGAGGCACTGCAGGGCGGGCTGGCAGTGGAGGGCGTCGCCCGTGACAGGCTTGGCCCGGATGTGGAACTTCCCGCGGGCCGGGTGCGACAGCTGGCCGGACTGGATGTCAACACGGGCGAGGTTGGCGTCACCCTTCGCGCCGTCGACGGCGACACCTTGTTCGCCGAACTGGAGGACGAGTGGAACGCCCTGCGGGTCACGACGGACGATGGCCGGGTCTTCACCGCTCGAGGCCGGGGAGCCGGTCGGGCACCGACGGCCGAGAGCGTTTGGGCGGACCTTACGGACCTCGCCGGTGCCTGCGACTGACAAAAGAAAACGCCGCCGGTTCGCGAGAACCGGCGGCGTTGAGGTCGCCTTGATCAGGAAAGATCAGAAGCGGTAGCGGGCACCGACGAAATACTGCCGGCCGGTGTGGTGGAAGACGGAGGTGCTTTCGCGATCGAGGCCATCGCCGACGAACTGGTGGTTCTCTTCGTCCGTCAGGTTCAGCGCTTCAAGCGTCAGCTCGACCTGTTCGCTGACCTGCCACGAGGCGGAGGCGTCGATATTGAGCGTCTCCATCTTGCCTTCGATCGCATTGCCATTCCGGCCCGGGACGTTCTGGATATAGCCGTCACGCGATGCCGCCGAGAGGCGGGCCGAGAAGCTGTCGTCTTCATAGTAGAGGGTGGCGTTCCAGGAGGCCGGCGACAGGTTGATCAGGTCTTCGGTCTGGAACACCGTGCACAGGGCGTTGGCGCAGTAGTCGATCTCGGATTCGACGTGGGTGTAGTTCAGCTGGACGCCGAGGTTCGACAGCGGACCCGGCAGGAAGCGGAAGGGCTGCTGATAGCTGATCTCGAAGCCCTTCAACGGGCCGCCCTCGGTGTTCACCGCCGCGGTCAGCTGGAAGATGGTCGAGGGCGAGCAGGCCCCGGAGCAGAAGGCCGGCGCGAACGCCGACGGGTTCAGCGTCGTCAGGCTGGCATAGGGGAGGTCCTGGCGCAGGATCTGGATGTAGGTGTCGATGTCCTTGTAGAAATAGGCGAAGGACAGCAGGCTTTCCTCGGCGAAATACCATTCGACGCTGAGGTCGTAAGTCGTCGCCCGGAACGGTTCGAGCTTCACATTGCCGATCGTGGCGGTGAAGTTCGGACCGGTCGCCGCCAACGAGGTGGTAGGCACCAGATAGTTGGTGCCGGCCAGGGTGTTGCCGATCTGGGGCCGGGCCATGACCTTGGCCACGCCGAAGCGAACGATCAGGTCCTCGACCGGCTCCAGCGCCAGGTTCATGGACGGCAGGGTGTCCATGTATTCGTTCTCGCCGGTCACCAGCGTACCGCCGCCCGTCGAGCTGTAGCCCTCGGCGTTGAGCACGGTCTGGACCTGACGCACGCCGACGTTGCCGCGGAAGGGCATGTCCCACAGCAGGGTGTTGAAGTCGGCCTGGATGTAGGCCGCGGCGTCTTCTTCGCGGATCGTCCGGTTGCCGCCGCGGGCGTTGCCGTTGGTGATGCCGGTCAGACGGAAGTCGCCCCCCGCAACGCCGGTGTCGCAGTTGCAGTAGATGTTGAACAGGCTGGCGATCGCATCCAGATCCGGGCGCAGCCAGCTGGTGGATGTCCCGGCCGGAACCAGATTGACACCGAAACCGGTCAGCAGGTTCGAGATGTTCGCCACCGTAACGCCGCCCGGCAGAACCGGAACGACCGTCTCGTCGGTCCGACGCATTTCGAAGGAGCTGGATTCATAGCTCTTCCAGTTGAGGCCGAACTTGATCGTCAGCCAGTCCTGGGCGTCGTATTCCATGTCCGCCTGGAAGGACTGGAACAGCGTGTCCACACCGTTCGGCCGCAGGCGGATTTCAGAGCGAGGGACGCCGGCTGTGGACGGACGCCATTCCCAACCGACCGGGCTGGTGACGTCGAAGCCGTAGTTGATCACCGGGGCATCGGGATTGCCGCGGAAGTCCCAGGAATAGCCCTGGATGTTGGAACGATCGAGCGTGACGGTTGTCTGGATCGGGTTGTCAAAATTCGACTCCGCCCGGCCATAGTACCAACTGCCGCGAAGGCGATCGCTGAAGTCGTGCTCGGCCGTCAGGCTCCACTGCAGGAACTCGGTCGACAGGACGTCGAAGCGGCTTTCAGACCGGACGTCGACGTTGTCGAACAGGCCGTAGACCAGCATGTTGTTTTCGACCACGGCGTCGCGGACGTGGATCTGGGTCTGGCCGCCAGCGGCCGCGTTGCGGCTGAACGAGAGGGCCTCAAGGAAGTCCTCCTGACGGGTTGCGTCCAGCTTGGAATAGAGGACGTCCAGCGAGATCGTGGTGCTGTCAGCGGGCCGCCACTGGAAGGCGCCGGTGACGCCCAGTCGTTCCTGGGTGTGGCTCAGGCGGCCATAGCGCGGCAGGCGCGGGATGAAGACATTGGCCTGGTTCGCCGTGTTGTAGGCGGCGACGTTGGCAGCGGTGTTCGCGGGACGCGCGACGCCCGTGGCGCAGTTGGTCGCGGACGATCCGGTCGTTCCGCTGTTGGACGGGTTCTGGGGTGCGACGCCGACCGGAGAGCAGAAGCCGCCGCTGTTGGTGGCACCCGGCGCCGCGGCCGGAGCCCAACGCACCGAACTGAAGCCTTCTTCCAGCGAGTCACGCTCGCTGTAGGCCACTGAGACCAGGGCACCGAACTGGTCGTTTTCACCGAACCGGTCGCTGATCAGGAAGGCCGTACGCGGGCTCCAGGACTCCGACAGATCGTTGTAACCGCCCTGGAACGAGGCGGCCATCGTGAAGCCGCTGTAGTCAAACGGGCGCGTCGCCTGCAGGTCGACAGTGGCGCCCAGTGAGCCTTCTTCGGTCTCGGCCGCGGCGGTCTTGCGCACCGTGATGCGGCTGAAAAGTTCGGATGCGAAGACGTTGAAGTCGAAGCCGCGACCGCGGTTGGCACCACCCGACGAGTCGGTGCCGCCGGCGGTGGCCTGTGCTTCCATGCCGTTGATGCGCGTGCGGGTGAAATCGGAGCCGAGGCCGCGGACAGTGATCGAACGGCCTTCACCGGCGTCGCGGTCAATGGCGACGCCCGGAACGCGCTGGATCGACTCGGCGAGGTTCAGGTCGGGGAAGTCGGCGATGTCCTCAGCGACGATGACGTCGATGACGTTGGCGTCCCGCCGCTTGGCGTCGAGGCCGGCCGTCAGACTGGCGCGGAAGCCCGTGACGATCACCTCGTCGATCTCGGTGGCTTCCTGTGGCGGCGCGGTCTGTGCCGCGGCGGCCCCGACCCCCAGGCCAAGCGACAGGGCGACGGCAAGGCCGGACGCTCCGGCGAACAGGCTACGGCGAAGAGTGCGGGTCATCCCCGGCTGAATGGCTTGCAACATATGCTCCCTCCCAATGGGCATACAGAACGCCGAGGTAGCCCCGGTCTATGTGTTTTTGCGACCCGGCGTCCTTGGCCCAATCGTTTGACACCGGTGTCATCTTCGCGTGGAATAAGCTCTGACACCGGTAGCAATCATGAGCCTAACCCGATGATCCGTGTTTTCGCAAGCCCGCTTCGCCATCTCGTCGCCACGATTGCCGCCGTAACCGCGATCGGCGTGTCGTGGGAAGCACACCCCGCCGCCGCGCAGGCGGTGGACGGGATCCATGCCTTTCCCGGCGCGGAAGGCGCCGGCCGGTTCGCGATCGGCGGACGCGGCGGGCAGGTCCTGCGGGTCACCCATCTGGGCGACTCAGGCCCGGGAAGCCTGCGCGCTGCGATTGAGGCGGACGGTCCGCGGACGGTCATCTTCGATATCGGCGGCGTGATCCGTCTGGCGTCGCCCCTGACGATCCGGCGCGGCCGCATCACCATTGCGGGCCAGACGGCACCCGGCGGCGGGATCACCTTGCGCGATCATCCGCTGGTCGTCGCCGCGGACGATGTGATCGTCCGTCACCTCCGCTCCCGCCTGGGCAATGAAAGCAGGGTCGAGGCCGACGCCGTATCGGTTGAACGCGGACGACGGATTATCCTCGACCACATCTCCGCCTCCTGGTCGGTCGACGAGACCCTGTCGGTCGGAAGCCGCTACAGCCCGCCGGAACGCGGCATCTATGATGTCACTGTGCAGTGGTCGCTGATCGCGGAATCCCTCAACGCATCGGGTCACGCCAAGGGCGATCACGGCTACGGCACGCTGGTCCGCGGCGGTCACGGCGCACGGATGACCTTCCATCACAATTTGTGGGCCGCCCACCGGGCCCGCATGCCGCGCCCCGGCAACTACAATCCGCCCGCAGTCGATCCCGAAGGGCCCCGCTTCGAGTTCCGGTCCAACGTCTTCTACGACTGGAGCGGTGGCCATGCGGGCTACAACGCCGACACCGAAAGCCGGTCGGCCTACGCCTTCATCGGCAACGCCTACGTCCCCGGACCGGACTCGGTTGGCCGGTGGGCGTTCGAGGAATCGAACCCGTTGGCCCGGGCGTGGTTCGAGGGCAATGCGATGGACGGCGCCGTCCCGGCCGATCCGTGGAGTCTGGTCAAGGACTCGGACCGCCCGGACTATCGGTTGGCGGCCCGGCCGGACTGGGCGGATGCTGCAACCGAAACGGCGGCGGAGGCCGAGGCCCGGGTTCTGGCCCACGTCGGCGCGGGCCGGATCCGCGACGCAGTCGACGCCCGCATCCTTGAGGGAGTCCGCACCCGCTCAGGCCACATCATCGACAGCCAGGTCCAGGTCGGCGGCTGGCCCGCGCTCGAGGCGGGATCACCCTGGAACGACAGCGACGCCGACGGCATGCCGGACGACTGGGAAGCCGCTCATGGTCTCAACCCGGACGATGCAACGGACGGCGTGGCCGACCGGAATAGCGACGGGTTCACCAACCTCGAGGACTGGCTGAACAGCCTCGCTGGGACGTAGCCGGCTCATCAACGAGCCGGAGCTTGTCATCCCCGACGGAGCGAAGCGGAGATCGGGGATGACAACGCATAGACCCTTCGGGTGCGTATCGACCGCCTATCGCGCCAGCCAGCCGCCGTCGACGGCCAGAACCGTGCCGTGGACATAGGCTGCCGCGTCGGAGGCGAGGAAAACCGCCGCACCGCTGATGTCTGACGGATCGCCCCAGCGGCCCGCCGGGATGCGCGCGAGGATATCGCGATTTCGGGTCTCGTCGGCCCTCAGGGCCTCGGTGTTGTTGGTCGAGAAATAGCCCGGCGCGATGGCGTTGACGTTGATCCCCTTCGACGCCCATTCGCAGGCCAGCAGACGGGTCAGTCCGGCCAGACCGCTCTTGGACGCCGTATAGGACGGTACGCGGATGCCGCCCTGGAAGCTGAGCATCGAACAGATGTTGATGATCTTGCCGCCCCTGCCCGTCGCCGCCCACGTCCGGGCCACGGCCTGGCTGAGGAAGAAGGCCGTCTTCAGATTGGTGTCGATGACCGCGTCCCAGTCTTCTTCGGTGAAGTCGAGGCTGTCGTTGCGGCGGATGATGCCGGCATTGTTGACCAGAACGTCGATGGCACCGACCGCGGCCACGGCCTGCGCCACCACGTCTGCGATCGGCGCGATCGAGGACAGGTCAGCGGGGATGGCGTGCAGGGCCCGCCCGGTCTCCGCGACCATAGCCGCGGTTTCCGTCGGGACCGACCGGCCCACGGCGACGATGTCAGCCCCGGCCTGGGCCAGTCCGACGGCGATGGCCTGGCCCAGCCCCGTATTGGCACCGGTGACCATGGCCTTCTTGCCCGTCAGGTCGAAAGAGACGCCCATTTCAGCTTGCCTGTATTGTGCGGGTTTGGTGCGGATTGTGTGGATAGGTAACCGGTGTCATAAGCTTATGCAAACGCTGGCCGGCGGCCCGCCCCTCATCAAGCCTCGAGAAAATTCCATGAAAATCGCCCTCATCATCGAGAACAGCCAGGCCGCCAAGAGCGAGATCGTCCACGCCGCCCTCCAGGCCGTCGCAGAGCCGCTGGGTCATCAGGTCTTCCACTACGGCATGTACACGCCGGAGGATAAGGCGTCGCTGACCTATGTGATGAACGGACTGCTGACCGGCATCCTGATCAACTCAGGCGCGGCGGATTTCGTGGTGACCGGGTGCGGAACCGGCATGGGCTCGATGTTGGCCGCCAACGCCATGCCGGGCGTGTTCTGCGGCCTGGTCATCGATCCGACCGACGCCTTCCTGTTCGGCCAGATCAACGACGGCAACGCCATCGCCATGCCCTATGCCAAGGGCTTTGGCTGGGCGGCCGAGCTGAACCTTCAGGACTGCTATCGGAAGCTCTTCAATGGCGAGCGGGGCCTGGGCTATCCCAGGGAACGCGCCGAGATCATGCGGAAAAACCGCGGCATCCTGAAGGACCTGAAGGCCGCCACCTGCCACGACATGCTGACCGTCCTGAAGTCGGTGGACCAGGACCTGCTGAAGGCCGCCATCGCCGGCGAACGCTTCCAGGAATATTTCTTCGCCAACGCCACTGATGAAGCGATCCGCGACTACGTGAAGGATCTCGTCAGCCACTGACGCGCGGACGGTCAGGCGGTGGGCGGGGCCAATGCCTGGCGGACCGCCACGCCGAGTTCAGCGAGGCGGAAGGGTTTCCGCAGCACGCTTTCGGTCGGCATCACCCGGTCTACCGCCTCCATGTCGGCATACCCCGTGGCCAGGATGACCGGCACGCCCGGCGCCACCGCCTGCGCCCTAAGCACGACATCGACGCCGGTCATTCCGGGCATGGCGTAGTCTACGATCATCAGGTCGGGCGGCGACCTCTGCAACACGCGAAGGCCTGCCTCCCCGTCGGCGGCCTCCTCGACGCTGTAGCCGAGTGACTGCAGACACTCGACGATGAAACGCCGCACCGCTTCGTCGTCATCAACGACCAGAATGCGCTGGTGCGGCCCCTCCGCATCGGCCTCCGCGCTGAACGGCTGCTCGGGTGCCGCAATCGTCGCCTCCGCCGCCGGGAGCCAGATTTCGACCGTGGTTCCCCGTCCTTCGACGCTGGCCAGTCGGACCGTGCCGCCGGACTGCTGGGCGATACCGTAGACCTGACTGAGGCCAAGGCCAGTGCCCTTGCCGATCGGTTTGGTGGTGAAGAAGGGTTCAAACACCTTGGCCATCAGGCCGGGCGGAATGCCCGAGCCGTTGTCCCTGACGCTGATCACCGCATAGTCCCCGGGGGCCAGGTCGATGCCCTGCGCCACCTGACGGCCCGTCGAGATGGTCAGGACGCCGCCGTCGGCCATGGCATCCCGTGCGTTGATCGACAGGTTCAGGATCGCCAGTTCAAGCTGATTGGCGTCCGCCTGCGCCCAGGGCCCCCCAGCGTCGAGCGCCATCTCGATGCGCACCATGGGGCCGATGGTGCGGCCGAGCAGATCGTGCATCCCCATGACAAGTGCGTTCAGATCGACCGCCTTCAAGGTGAGGTTCTGGGTTCGCGAAAACGCCAGCAACTGGTGGGTCAGCTTGGCCGCACGATCCGCCGCCTGTTGGGCGAAATCCGCCAGCCGGGCCGTCCTGTCATCACCGGTTCGTCGCCGGATCAGTTCGAGATTGCCGAAAATGACGGTCAGCAGATTGTTGAAGTCATGCGCGATCCCGCCCGTCAGCTGGCCCACCGCCTCCATCTTCTGCGACTGCGCCAGCGCGGCCTGTGCGCGCTCGCGCTCGGCGATCTCCTGCATCAGCTGATTGTTTGCCGAGGACAGCGCCTCGGTGCGTTCAGCGATGCGCGTTTCGAGGGAGCCGTTGAGACTGGTCAGCCTTCCCTCAGCCGCCTGAAGGTCTTCCAGTCGACGGCGCGCCTCATACTGGCGGCTGCGTCCGCGCATCGCCGAGTTCACGGCGCTGGCCAGGGTCTCGCTGTGCACCGGCCGTTCCAACACGACGACGTTTCCCAGTTGCTCAAGCATCCTCAGCGCGTCACGCGGCCGACGGCCCGCACGTTTGGTGGCCAGGAGCACGAACGGGAAGTCCGACCAGGATGGCTGCTCGCCCAGCCAGGCGTCGAGCGCGGTCGTATCGGCGTCCAGCAGCGATTCCTCGGTCACCACCGCAATGGCGGCACCCTGGCGACCTGCTCGTGCCAGCGCGGCAGGGCTGTCGCAGGTCAGGCACGCATGGCCCGCCCGCGCCAGAAGTTGCTCGATGACCGCTGAATCCCGCCCCTTCAGGGCCAGCAAAAGGATGCGCCACTCCACCCGCTCACGCCTCGCCGGCGGCAGGGCCCGCAGACATCAAAGGTGTGGAACCGCGATAGTTGGGCAGGCCGGTCAGGACGCACTCGAAATCCTTGAGGGGGTCTCCGATCCGGATGCCGCCGCGTGCAAGGCGGAACTCCCGGATGCTGGACTGGTGTTCGGTTGTCCGGCTCTTGGCGACCGAGACCGCCTTCAACACATTGCCGCGCGACTCGAAATACCGGAACAGCACGATGGTGTCCGACAGATAGCTCAGGTCGATCTCCGAGCGGACTTCACCGATGATGCCGTGCTGGCCGAGGATCAGCACGGTGATCACGCCCTGCTGGTTCAGATAGCTCAGCATCTCGTGCATCTGCAGCAGCAGGTATTTCTCGCCCGGCATGGCCTGCAGGAAGGCGTTCAGACTGTCGATCGCGATGAAGCTGACGCCGTCCTGCTCGACCGCCCGACGGATCCAGCTGGCGAACTCGCCGGGAGTCAGTTCGGCAGGGTCGATCTGGAACACCTGCAACATGCCGCTGTCGATGTGCGGTTGCAGGTCCATCCCCATGGCCCTTGACCGGGCCAGCATGGTCGTGACGCCCTCGTCGAACAGATAGTAGGCGGCCTTCTCGCCGCGCCGGATCGCCTCGAGGCCGCAGCAGACCGCCGTGGTCGTCTTGCCCACGCCCGACGGCCCGTTGAGCAGGGTGTTGGTTCCCGGCGACAGGCCGCCGCCCAGCATCTCGTCCAGGTGCTGGATCCCGGTGGACACCAGGTCAGCGTTGAACTCGGCATGGTGTTCGTTCGCCACCAGCCGTGGGAAGACCGAGACGCCGCCGGTCTCGATTGCGAAGTCATGAAAGCCGCCGCGATATTTGACGCCACGCATCTTCACGACGCGCAGACGCCGGCGCTCGGCGCCATATTCCTGGGCCGCCTGCTCGAGCGTGATGACCCCGTGGGCAATGCTGTGAAGCTGCAGATCGCCGGGGTCGGAACTGCGGTCGTCCAGCAGCAGGACGGTGCAGTGCCGGGTTGAGAAATACTGTTTGAGCGCCAGGATCTGCCGCCGGTAGCGCAGCGAGTCCTGGGCCAGCAGCCGCATCTCCGACAGGCTGTCGAACACCACCCGCGCGGGCCGCAGGCGGTCGACGCATTCCATCACCCCTGCGATCGTTTCTCCAAGCTCGACCTCCGACGGATCAAGGATCGACTGCTCGCTCTCCGGATGCAGCCCATCCTCGCTGACCAGCTCAAAGAGCTCGATCCCGTCCAGCGTCCAGCCATGGCTGCGCCCGACTTCCCGAAGCTCCGCCGAGGTTTCGGACAGCGTAATGTAGAGACCGGGCTCCCCGGCCTGCGCGCCTTCGAGCAGGAACTGCAGCGCGATGGTCGTCTTGCCGCTGCCAGGTGTGCCTTCCAGCAGGTACGACCGGTTGGCCGTCAGCCCGCCCCCGAGGATGGTGTCCAGCTCGGGAACGCCCGTGGAGACACGAGGCGAGGCGGAATTGGACGTTGCGGGCATGGGCCTTCTCGGCAGTTGCTCGGGAGCGTGAGCCGAGAAACAACGAGCTTTGCCGGAATTGGCTCCCCGAAAAGCAGCGCTTCAATGATGCCCGCATTCACGGATCGAGTTCTGCGTCGGACCTTTCGTCCCTGCGAAAACTGGTGATTCTGTTCCAAAAGCTGCGGGATCTTCTCGATCACGCGCGGCCGGGAGCCTGCCGGCCCTGCGTAGGGCGTCCCGTCACGATTCAGGGCTGCTCTCCGAAGAGAGCAGCCCTGGGACGACGATGGGGAGATCCGGAAATCCGCCCGTTTCACATGACCTAGAAGCGCATCTGTACGGATGCGGTCCAGCGACGGCCGATATTGTCGATATAGTTGTTGCTCCGGAAACCGTTGGTCCCCAGGGCGTCTTCGTTGGTCACGTTATCGATGACCAGCTGAGCACGGGTCTGCTCATTGATGTCGTATCCAAGCGACAGGGTGTGAAGCATATAGCCGGGGTGTCCCAGAATGTTCTGGGACTCGAACCCGATCGGGCTGCCCGCCGACTTGATGATCGTGTGGTCCTGGATTTCCGTCGTCCAGCGCGCGTTGAACGGACCGATGTCCCAAAGCGCGTTCAGTTGGGTTGACCACACAGGGTTCGCCAGCGTGTCCTCATTGGACTGGGCGTCGTCGAACTCACCGCTTCCGGAGGTCGAGTACTCGAGCAGGTAGTAGATGTTTCCGCGCAGGCTGAACGTGCCGAGGTCGCGGTCGCCTCCGAATACGTCCGCGACATCCAGCGAATAGCTCCAGTTCGAGTTGATCGCTTTGACGCGCGTTCCGCCAAGGTTGAAGAAGGGCAGTTCGAAGCCATTGGTGAAGTTGAAGTTTGCGTCGCGCCGGATGCCTGCGCAGCTGTTCACGCCAATTGAGGCGCTGTTGTCCGGAGCGGATGGATCGTCAAATGACCCTGCAAAGTCGTAGCAGAATTCGGCCGCCGGCTGGGCCAGCAAAGGACCCAGTGCGCCCGATACGGTGATCTCCAGGTAGTCTGTCGCGAAGATGAAGTTCGGGATGAAGCTGGGCGTTGCGACAAAGCCAAGGGTGAACGATTCGCCTGTTTCGGGGAGCAGGGCTTGCGTTCCCGAGATCAGACCGGTGAAGGAGGCCGCCGAGGGGGTAAACTGAGTATTCAAAAACGACTCGGCTTCCGCTGCGTTAGTGATTGTGACCACCGAACCCGCCGAACCGGTCAGCCCACCTCCGTTTGCCGCAGCCCGTCGCTGGACGTCCTTGATGCAGTTTGCGCGACGCGCGGTCGGATTGGGGCCCAGACCGATATTGTTGGTCGCACACGGATCGGCCGACGAGGTGAAGAACGGCTGCCCGCCAAGGAACAACTCGACGATGCTCGGTTGGCGGACCGATTTGGACACGTTCCCGCGGATCAGCAGGTCGTCGAACGGCTGCCAGGTGGCCGCCAGTGTGTAGATTTCCTCGACGTCGCCTTCATAGGCCGGCGTGCGCAACGTGCCTGTCGTGTCGCGGAACTGCGGGGCCGACCCTTCCAGTTTTGTGTAGCGAACCGAGGGGCTGAACTCGAGCGACTGGAAGAAGGGAAGTTCGAAGCCTTCGCCGAAGATCGGAATCCGCAGCTCGACACCGCCTTCCATCGTCTCGACTTCGGCGAACGTCGTTGCAGAAGGTGCCGAACGCGTGGCGCCGATCCGGGTAACTTCGTCGACGGTGTAGGCGAGGTCCTCCTTGCGAATTTCGCCCGACGCGGCGAACTGAAGAGGGCCGGCCGGCAGATCGAACAGCTCGCCGGTGAAGACGGCCTGGGTGAAATTCTGCGTCGACACGTTGTTGAAGAAGTTGCGGACGCTGACAAAGTCCTTCGCGGCCTGAGAGGCCCGGCCTTCTCCGAAGATGTTCAGCGGCTGACAGGCATCGACCAGCGCCTGGGTGGCGTTGGTCTGGAACACCAGCTGTTCGCGCACCCCGTCAGCGCCGACGCGACTGATGACGTTGGCCTGGGTGCCCGGGATCTGGCCGCCGTAGGAGGCCAGGTACGCGCTCAGGCCGTCCCGCTTGGCCCGGCATTGAACCGTGCCGCCCACATCGACGGCGTCGATCGCGAGCGCAAAGGCGACGTCGTTGATGGCGCTGAATTCGACGTGCGTCTCCGCCTTGCCGTAGGTGTGCGACAGTTCCCAGGTGAAATCGCGGTCGAACAGGGTGAAGCGGCCATCAAAGCCATTGACCGACCGGATGGTCTCGTTGGTCGAGGTCTGGCTTGTGTCGTTGACGAGGTCCTCGTTGTAGCGCGAGACGGTGAAGTTGCCCGTGATCCCGGCTGAAGCCAGCATCGAGCGGTTCTGCGCAGTCAGGAAGGGGTGGTTGACGTGGACGAGGATCGCCGCGTTTTCCGTGGCGCTCGACGAGACGCCATTGAACAGGCCGCCGGTGCTGATCGGGTTGAAGACAGTGATGTCGGAATAGAGGTTCTCGGTGAAGAACCGGATATCATCGGTGATCCGGTAGTTGGCGATCAGATTTCCGACATATCGTTTCTGCTCCACGCGAAGCACGTTGGAGTCCTGGCGGTTGGCTCCGTCTCCTCCGACCGAGTTCGCAAATGTCCCCCCCGTCGTCGGAGAGGTATCGCCGTAGTTGAAGGTTTCGAGGTCGCCGGCTCGGTTGAACCGCAGCGGCACAGCCAGGCGGGACAGGACGCCGGACCCGATCCCCCCGTTCGCGATATCAGGCAGGCCGGCCAGGAAGCTTCCGAGGAAGGCGTTCAGGGGCGTGTTGGGGTTGGCGGCGTAATACTCCCGCGCTGTCGGATTGCGTTGCTGCAGGATAGCGAGGGCCGCGGCGCGCCTTTGGGCATCGCTCGCGCCGGCCGGCGGCGCCACGCCATAGAAGTCGAAAACTCGGGTCGCGTTGGCGTTCCGCTCAGCGTCGTTAGAGCCGGGCAGGGTCGAGGGGGCGAAGTTACAGATCCGCGGGTTTGCCACGGCTGCCGCTTGCGCTTGGGCGGTCGAGAATGCGCCGCCGTTGCAGAGGTTGGGTGCCCCCGGAATCTGTTGAAGCGTCCCCGTGATGGCCGAGGAGCCCGCAGACGCTACCCGCGCCCAGCCCGGCTGGGTCTGGGTCGACTCGGATGTACCGCTCCCCGCCACCGTGTTGAACACGACGCCGCCGAACCAATTGTTCACCTGACGAATTCTGGGCTCGAAGATTGTCGACGGGATACCGTCGGCATTCGCGGCCAGGAACGCTGTTGAGCCGACAGCTCCAGGCACAAAAGCGGGATTCCGCAAACCGCCATTCGCAAAGTTGGTCAGCGCACCCTGGTTGTCAGCGCGGAAGTCACGCGCGGTGCCCAGCAGACTGTCAATCTGGCTATATTCAGCAGAAACAGCCACGCTCAGCCGATCGTCCAGCAAGGCAGCGCCCGCTGTCGCGTTCACGGACACCCGGCCCGCGTCCTGATACTCGAAGGTCTGGCCGCCGATGATGTTGATCTCGGCGCCTTCGTAGTCATCCTTCAGAATGTAGTTCACGACGCCCGACACGGCGTCCGCGCCATAGGCGGCGGCACCCCCCACGGTCAGGATATCAACCCGATCGATCAGGGCGACCGGAATGGTCGAAGCGTCAACCTGGGAGCCCGTCTCGTTCCCCGAGACGAAGATGGTTGCGGAGTTGTTCGAAACGAAGCGGCGCCCGTTGACGAGCGTCAGTGTACGGGCGGTGCCGAGATTCAGAAGGTCGATATAGGTGACGCCCAGCGACGCTGTCTGGCCACCGTTGGTCCCGTTCAGGTTCGCGCCGCCACCCACCAGCGGAATGTCGTTCAACACATCGCCCGCGTTGGTGAACAGGCGCTCCTCGATGTCCTTTTCACCGACCTGAACGCCGGGGATGACGCCGTCGTACTGAGGCCGCGCGATGCGCGAGCCGGTAACGATGACTTCCTCGATCTCGGTAGCGTCCGGGTCGGTCCCGCTCTGGACCGTCACGCCGGGCGAGGGTGCCGTCTGTGCGAACACCGACCCCGCCATGGCGAGCATCGAGCCGCCGATAATCGTTCCGACCAAAAGCCGCTGCCGCGTCGAGTGTCTGATATTCATGGAACCCCCTCCTTGAGCCCTCACCGGTGGCCTCGACGGCGCACGGCGGGAAATCTGGTTTTGCAAACAGCGATCCGGACCTTGGTCAGTCACGCTCCCAGACTCTTCTGACTACAAGCTGCCACAACTTGACAAACTAATTGTCATAATTTGGCACGAGCACATTTCCATTGTGCCGACACTGCATCAGGTAAATTAAATACTTGAATGCATTTAGTTTGGACGTTGCAAGCCGGGCGACTTGCAGCCCGCAGGATGAAGCTGCCCGGGATGCAGATTGCGGAGGCGGCCCTCGACGCCGGGCTGGTCCGCCCGGTTCCGCGTTACGGGTATGGCGGCGGGAAGCGTGGCGCAGGGCAAACGCGTCAGCGTGACCGCGACGAGGAGGCGGACCTACCGCCCGGGTGCCGCCGTCGAGTCCCGCACCACCAGCGACGGGTCGACTTCAGGCTGGACGAGGGTGGCCGGATCGAGACCGCGCAGGCCGGCGGTCAGTTTCTCGGCGGCCATCCGGCCCATGTCCCGGATCGGCAGGCGGACGGTGGTCAGGTTCGGCCAGACGCGGGACGCCATCGGCAGATCGTCGAAGCCGACGATCGAAAGGTCGCGCGGCACGTCCAGACCGGCGTCGCGCGCCGCCTTCATCACCCCGATGGCCATTTCGTCATTGCCGGCGAAGATCGCCGTCGGGCGCTGCGGCAGGGCCAGCAGTTCCGTCGCGGCCTCCACGCCGGATTCAAAGGTATAGGCCGCGCGGCGGACGTAGGCGGGGTCGAGCGAAAGCCCGTGCTCGGCCAGTCCTTCGGCAAACCCCCTGCCCCGCTCGTGCGACGAACGGAAGGTGTCAGGCCCCGAAATGAACGCGATCCGCGTGTGGCCCAGTTCAGCCAGATGCCGCGCCGCCCGGGCCGCGCCGCGGCTGTCGTGGGTCACAACCATGCGCGCCGGCTCGTCCAGCGAGACGGAGGCAATCCGGACATAGGGACAGTCCGCCTCCTTCAGGATGGCCACGACCCGGTCGTCCTCGGACACCGACGGCGGCATCACCACACCGAACAGCTTTTGCCGCACGATGAAGTTCCGCACGTCGTTCAGGAAGGCGTCGGACGCCCGATTGCAGGGATGAACGACCAGTTCCAGACCCGAGCCTCGCACGGCATCCAGGACACCCTGCTGCATGTTGACCACGTAGTTCGGGCTGGGATTGTCATAGATCATTCCGACCAGGAACGACCGCCGGAAGGCCAGACCCCGCGCCTGCGGATCGGGCGTGAAGCCGTGCTCGGCGATGACCGCCTCGACCCGTTTGCGCGTCTCTTCCTTGACGAAGGGCGAGTTGTTGATGACCCGCGAGACGGTCTTCTTCGACACCTCGGCGAGCCGGGCGATGTCGTTGATCGTAGCGGGCTTGCCGCCGGTCCGTCGGGGTTCGTTCACTGAGGGCGTCTCTCTGGCCGAACCGTGTCCTTAGACGTTGCCGCGCGCGCTGTCAGCGGTCACGTCCCGCGCCGCATGGCCGGGCGATCCAGCACCTCGTCGCGCAGCGGCGTCATGAACCGCAGATCCCAGTCATCCGGGTTGAAGGCCTTGCGTGTCGCCTCGACCACCGCCGGATAGCCGCCAACCTCGCGCTCGTGGTCGATGATCTCGCCGCGGCCCTCGGCCACCTCCGCGATCAGCAGGACGTCTCGCATGTCACGGTCCCAGGGTCGGGCCCCGACCTGCGACAGGACCGCCCGCTGAACGTCCACGGCGGGCATGGGCGTCAACCCTTCCCACCAGACCGGCGGCCGGCGCGTCTGGATGATCCGTGCGTTGCTCGTGGTGTAGCGGCCGAACATCCGCAGCGGCTCGCCGACCTGATCGACCGCGATATTGTCCCTGCCATAGTATTCCACGTCGCCCGCCTCGCCGATCATCATGAAGGCCAGATGCTCGGTCGGTGTTGAGGGTCCGGCGCGCAGCACATTGCCGATCACCGTCATCTTGCCGATCTCGAACGGGACGGTTCCCCACTCCTCGGGCGCGAGGTTGTAATGGATGGCGCGCGGACCCGGGTTGTAGATCAGGTTGTTGACGATCACCCCGTGCACCCCGCCCTTGAACAGGGGGCTGCGCTCATAGTTGTGGGCGTACAGATTGCCGACGATCAGCAGGCCGGTGACGTTGTCGTGGATCAGCGACCCCTTGGAATGCTCGCCCTTGGAATGGGTCGAATAGGCCAGGCTCTCGCCGTTCAGATTGTTCGAGAAGGTGATGTTGTGGCTGGTGCCCTGACGCCATTCCGCGGGCGTCGACCCGGTGAAGCGCGGGCCCGACGCCGACAGGTTCTCGTCGGTGGCCCAGGTCAGGCTGCAGTGGTCGATGATGACGTTGTATGCCCCGATGGTGGAGATGCCGTCCTCGTCCCAGCCGCTCATCCAGGTCTGTTCGGCTGAGCCGGGGCGAATGCGGATGTGCTGGACCACCACGTCGTGCGTCGTGATGTCCATGCCGCCGCGGATCACGGTGATGCCCGGCGACGGCGCGGTCTGGCCGGCGATGGTCACGAACGGGTTTTGCAGCTTCAGCGTCCTGCGGCCCAGATCGATGACTCCACCGACCTCGAACACGATGATCCTCGGCCCATCAGCCTCAATGGCCTCGCGGAACGAACCCGGACCCGCGGCGTCCAGATTGGTGACCCGGATAATC
>VFBG01000002.1:0-48442 GCA_006515835.1 bacterium
TTCACCCGACAGGCGTGAAACGATCACGGAATTGCGATTAACGCTTTGTACACCTTGATGAACGGTCGGACTTGTGTCGCTGTGACGGGGTCCGGGGGAGTTCCATCATGTTTGGCGGCGTTTTCGTCTTCATCCATCGCAACGCGCGCCTGGCGCTGGCGGTGGGCATTGTCACGGCCGGCGTCAGCGCGGCCAGCGTGATCGGCTGGATCACCGCGCCGGTCTGACCGATCTGAAGAAAATCGCGATGGAGGCCTGACCGAGAATCGAACTCGGGTGCAAGGATTTGCAGTCCTCTGCGTAACCACTCCGCCATCAGGCCCTGGGCCGTTGAAAACGACCGCGCCATCGCGAGGGGCGTTCGCTATCAGATCGGATTGTCCCCCGCAACGCACAGACCTATAAGCGCGCCAGATTTCCCGGATTTCACCGGGTGCCCTAGCCGCAGGATCGTCGCTCCATGGATTTCGCCGCCGCCCGCAAGGTCATGGTCGACAGCCAGGTCCGCGTGAATGATGTGACAGACCGTGCGCTGCAGGCCGCGCTTCTGGCGGTGCCGCGGGAACGTTTCCTGCCGGCTGAACGCGCCTATTCGGCCTATGCCGAGATCGAGCCCGAGATCGCGGGCGGCCGCAAACTGATGCTGGCTCGCGATTTGTCGAAACTCTTGATGGCGCTGGATGCTCGGCCGGGTGAGACCGCCCTGGCGATTGCGGCACCTTATGCCGCCGCGGTCCTGGCAAGGCTGGGTCTCGAGGTCTCGGCCCAGGAATCCGACGCCGCGGTGTTCGACGTGGTCGGCGAGGTGCTGGCGGAAGAGGGCGTGCGGGCCGTGACGGCACCGCTCAGCGCTCCGGCCGAAGGCGGCTATGACGTCATCGTTTGCGAAGCAGCGGTCCCGGGACGCGTAGAGGCGTGGCTCGACGCCCTGAAGGTCGGAGGGCGGATGGCGGTCGTCGAACGCGCCGGCCCGGTGGGCAAGGCGGTGCTCTATGTGCGGGGCCAGCAGGGGGTATCCCGGCGGGAACTGTTCAACGCCGCGCCGCCGATGTTGGCGGAACTCTCGCCCCTTCCCATCTTCGCGCTGTAGGATCGCGAACCTCGACGGACTTTTCCGGCCGGTGCGTGAAAAAAACTTAACTGGCGTGGGCGCAAACCGTCCCGCATCAGACCTATGAGACACGAAGGGCGCTCTTCCCCGCGCCAGGCAGGAACAGACATGCTGAAACGTACGCGCGCGCTCGCCTCGGTCGCCGTCATCGCCGTGATCGCCGGCATGGGCGCTCCGGCTTGGGCGGAAACGCTGAAGGATGCGCTGGCCCTGGCCTACCAGACCAACCCGTCATTATTGGCCCAGCGGGCCAACCAGCGGGCGCTGGATGAGTCCATCGTCCAGGCGCGCGCCGGCCTTCGTCCCCAGCTCGACGTCAGCGCCACCGCCAACTATGCCCGCGACTACAGCGGCACGGCGTTCAGCAACCCGGACAGCGACAGCGGCAGCGCCAGCATCGGCCTGTCCCAGACGCTTTGGTCGGGCGGCCGTGTCGGCCACGGCATTTCCGCGGCCGAGGCCGACATTCTGGCTGGCCGCGAGAACCTGCGCGATATTGAACAGACCGTCCTCGCATCGGTGATCCAGGCCTATGCCGACGTCATACGCGACGGCGAAATTCTGGCCATCCGCCAGTCGAACCTGGGTGTGCTGCAACGCCAGCTGGAGGAAGCCTCGGCGCGTTTTGAGGTCGGCGAGATCACCCGCACCGACGTGGCACAATCCGAATCCCGACTGGCCCAGTCCGAGGCCGATCTGGCGAATGCGCGGGCGCAGTTGTCGGTGTCGCGCGCGGTCTATGCTGCGGTCGTCGGCCAGGCGCCGGGCGACCTGGCACCGATGCCGGTCCTGCCGGGTATACCGGCCGATTTTGACGCGGCCCTCGACGTCGCCCTGACGGACAATCCGTCGATCCGCGCGGCCGCCTACGCCCTGGCCGCGGCCGAATCCAATGTCGCGGCCGCCAAGGCCGAATATATGCCGTCGGCGCGTCTGACCGCCTCCTACGGCGGAACAACCAGCGATCTGGGCGCTATCGACGACCTCGGCAACAACACCCGGTTCCAGGCCGGCGCGACCGTCTCGGTGCCGCTGTTCACGGGCGGCCTGAACAGTTCGCGCGTCGCCCAGGCGCGGGAGCGCGCCAATGTGGCCCAGATCAACGTCGAGGGTGAGCGCCGCAACACCCTTCAGGCGGTCAGCTCGGCCTATGCCCAGTCGATCTCGGCCCGCGCCACGCTGCAGGCCGGTGAGGAAGCCGTGCGAGCCGCGACCGTGGCCGCCGAGGGCGTTCGGCAGGAGGCACAGGTCGGCCTGCGCACCACCCTCGACGTGCTCAACCAGGAGCTGGAGCTGCGCAACGCCCAGATCACACTGGCCAGCGCCCGTCGCAACGAGTACGTCGCCCAGGCCAGCCTGCTGGCCGCCATGGGCCGGCTGGAAGGTACCGATCTCGACTCCGCCCTGACTGTCTATGACCCGGCCGCCAACTATAACCGGGTGCGCAATCGCGGCGGCCTGCCGTGGGACGGGATCATTGAGACGATCGACCGTCTTGCCGCGCCGCCGGTTGTGCCTGCGAACGACGCCGCTGACGCGCCGATCGATACCCAGCTGAAGTCTGATGTGATCATGACTGCACCGCGCAACTGACTGTTCCAAGGTCGCCTGTCGCGCGACTGTGGGCGCGACTGTTAACCTGACAGGCGAAAAACGCCCGTTGATTCCAGCGGGCTGAGATGCGACGACAAGGTGTGGGAGGGGTCTCCTCTTCCTTGCCGCAATTCGACTTGATCGTGCGTTCGCAGCGCACCCCGGGGTTTCGACATGACCGACCAGACCGCCCAGGAACCGACGATGGAGGAAATCCTGGCGTCGATCCGCCGGATCATTTCCGAAGACGACGCCCCGGCCGAGACCGCACCGGTCGCCGCCGCGCCGGAGCCGGAAGCCGCGCCGGAGCCCGTCCTCTCGTCTGCCCTGATGGATGAAACGCCGTCGATGGAGGAGCCTCATGCCTCCGAAGAGGACGTGCTGGAACTGACCGACGCCTATGAGGCCCCGGCCGCAGAGAGCCTCGGCGACCTCGATATTTCTCCCAACGAGCCCTTCCCCAGCGCGCCTGTCGCTGAGTCGGTGTTCGTTGACGAACCGGCCGAGACCTATGCACCCGAGCCCGCGCCGGCTTATGACGCACTGGTTGGCGACAGCGCGGCGGCCAGCGCTGCATCGGCCTTCGCCGGTTTCGCCTCCACCATCCGTAAGCCCGATCCCATTGAAAGCGCGGGCGGCACCGGGCCGACCGTCGATGAACTGGCTCGCAGCCTGCTGCGGCCGATGCTGAAGGACTGGCTGGACGCCAATCTGCCGGCCATCGTCGAGGCCCAGGTACGCAAGGAAGTTGAACGCATCGCCCGCAGCGCCGGCTGACTTCACCCGCGACCCGATCAAGGCTAGATCATTTCGGGGCGGCTCCAGTCGGGGCCGCCCTTATCTTTTGTCTGAAGACCCTCCCCATGCTCGACAAGACCTTCGACCCGACCGCCGCCGAACCCCGCCTGTACGCAATGTGGGAGGACAGCGGCCTGTTCGCGCCGCGCGATGCCGCAGCGACGGACGGTGCCGCGGATGCCTATTCGATCGTCATCCCGCCGCCGAACGTGACCGGCTCGCTGCATATCGGCCATGCGCTGAACAACACCCTGCAGGACATCCTGGCCCGCTATCACCGGATGAAAGGCAAGGCGGTGCTGTGGCTGCCCGGCACGGACCATGCCGGCATCGCCACCCAGATGGTGGTCGAACGCCAGCTGGCCGCCGCGGGCAATGTCAGCCGCCGCGACATGGGCCGCGACGCCTTCGTGGCGAAGGTCTGGGAGTGGAAGGCGGAGTCGGGCGGGACCATCGTCCAGCAGCTGCGCCGGCTGGGCGCCTCGTGCGACTGGAGCCGCGAGCGGTTCACCCTCGACGAGGGTCTGAATGCGGCGGTGCGCAAGGTCTTCGTCCAGCTGCACAGGGACGGGCTGATCTATCGCGACAAGCGGCTGGTGAACTGGGATCCGCATTTCCAGACGGCGATCTCGGACCTCGAGGTCGAGCAGAAGGAGATGGACGGTGCCTACTGGCATTTCGCCTATCCGCTGGCCGACGGCGTCACCTATGAGCATCCGGTCACCTTCGACGAGGACGGCAAGGCGACGGCGTGGGAGACGCGCGACTTCATCGTCGTGGCCACGACCCGGCCCGAGACGATGCTGGGTGATACCGGCGTGGCTGTGCATCCGGATGACGCGCGCTATGCGGGGCTGGTCGGCAAGTTCGTGACCCTGCCGATCGTCGGTCGCCGCATTCCCATTGTCGCCGACGACTATGCCGATCCGACCAAGGGTTCAGGCGCGGTGAAGATCACGCCGGCGCATGACTTCAACGACTTCCAGGTCGGCAAACGGGCCGGGCTGGCGGCGCTGAACGTCATGGACGCCTTCGGCCGCATCACCGCCGCCGACACGCCTGACGTACCAGCCGAGTACGAGGGCATGGACCGGTTCGCCGCGCGCAAGGCCATCGTCGCCCTCGCGGAAGAAGCGGGCTGGCTGAAGGAAATCGAGAAGACCCGCCACGTGATTCCGCATGGCGACCGCTCTGGCGTGGTCATTGAGCCGTGGCTGACGGACCAGTGGTACGTCGACGCCCACACCCTGGCCCAGCCGGCCATCAAGGCGGTGGAGCGGGGCGACACGGTCTTCGAGCCGAAGAGCTACGAAAAGATCTATTTCGAATGGCTGCGCAACATCGAGCCATGGTGCATCTCGCGCCAGCTGTGGTGGGGTCACCGTATCCCCGCCTGGTATGATGCAGACGGCAACATCTATGTCGCCGAGAGCGAGGCCGAAGCCGTGGCGCAGGCCGGCGGCAAGCCGCTGACCCAGGACGAGGATGTGCTGGACACCTGGTTCAGTTCGGCCCTGTGGCCGTTCTCGACCATGGGCTGGCCGGAGAAGACGGAAGACCTGGAGCGCTTCTATCCGACCAGCGATCTGGTGACGGCGGCTGACATCATCTTCTTCTGGGTTGCCCGGATGATGATGATGGGACTTCACTTCATGGATGAGGTTCCGTTCAAGCGAGTCATCATCAATGGTCTGGTCCGCGACGAGAAGGGCCAGAAGATGAGCAAGTCGAAGGGGAACGTCATCGACCCCCTCGGCATCATCGACGAGCTGGGTGCCGACCCGCTGCGTTTCACCATGGCCATCCTGTCGGGTACGCGTGACATCAAGTTGTCGAAGCAACGCATTGAAGGTTATCGCAACTTTGGCACCAAGCTCTGGAACGCGGCGCGCTTCGCCCAGATGAATGAGGCCGTGCGCGCCGAGGGCTTCGACCCGGCGAACGTCGACCAGACCATCAACCGATGGATCCGCGGCGAGCTGACCAAGGCCGAGCGCGGCGTCAGCGAAGCCATCGAGGGCGGGCGTTTCGACGACGCGGCCTCGGCCCTGTACCGTTTTGTCTGGAACGTCTTCTGCGACTGGTACCTGGAGCTGGCCAAGCCGGTGTTCATGGGCACCGACGAGGCCGCCAAGGCGGAAACCCGGGCCATGACGGCCTGGACGCTCGATCAGACGCTGAAGCTGATGCACCCGATCATGCCCTTCATCACCGAGGAGCTGTGGGACAAGCTGGCCGGCGAAGGCGCGGCGCGGAGTGAAGCGACGCTTATCGGGGCGGCGTGGCCGGTGCTGCCGGACGCCTACATCGATCCAGCGGCCGAGGGCGAAATCGGCTGGCTGGTCGATCTGGTCACCGAAATCCGCCAGCTGAAGGCCGAGATGAATGTGCCGCAGGGCGCCAAGCCCGGCCTGTCCTTCATCGCGCCGGACGCGGTCACGGCGGCCCGGATCGCGCGCCATCGCGACCTGATCCTGACGATTGGCCGCGTGTCTGACCTGTCGACGGTCGACGCCGCGGCTGAGGGGGCAGTGACCTTCGTCTCCGGCGGCGCGACGGCGGCGTTGTCGCTGGCGGGTATCATCGATCTGGCGGCCGAGCGCGCGCGCCTGACCAAGGAAATCGCCGCCTTCGACAGCGACATCGGCCATTTCAACAAGAAGCTGGGTAACCCGAACTTTGTGGATCGCGCGGCGCCCGAGGTCGTCGAGGAACAACGCCAGAAGCTGGCCGAAGCCGAGGCCGGAAAGGCCAAGCTGCAGGCGGCCCTGGCCCGGTTGGACGCGGTGGGGTGAAGACGCGGCTCGACCAACTGCTGGTCGCGCGTGGACTGGCGGAGAGCCGGGCCCGGGCGAAGGCGGCGATCGAGGCGGGCGGCGTGACAGTGAACGGGGTACCCGCGAAGGCGGCGTCCCAGGCGGTGGCTGAGGATGCGCTCGTCGCCTATGCTGACGCCCATCACTGGGTCGGGCGCGGGGCATTGAAGCTGGATCACGCGCTGACGCTGTGGCCCGTCGTGGTCGAGAGCCGAACGGTCCTGGATGTCGGTGCGTCGACGGGGGGCTTCACCGAGGTCTGTCTGTCACGCGGCGCGGCACGGGTGTTCGCCGTGGACGTGGGCTCCGGCCAATTGCACCCTCGCGTGGCGGCGGACCCGCGGGTGGTCAATCTGGAGCAGACCGATGCGCGCGAGCTGACGCCGGCGCTGATCTCCGAACCGCCGCAGCTGATCGTCTGCGACGCCAGCTTCATCGGCCTGGCCAAGGTCTTGCCGGTGGCCTTGTCGCTGGCCGCTTCGGACGCGGATCTGGTCACCCTCGTCAAGCCACAGTTCGAGGCGACGGGGCCCGGTGGAACGAAGAAGGGGGTGGTCAAGGATCCGGCGGCGCAACAGGCGGCGCTGGCGACGGTCTGCGACTGGCTGGAAGGCGAGGGGTGGGCTGTGCAGGCGACCACGGAGAGCCCGATCACCGGCGGCGACGGGAATGTGGAGTTTCTGCTTTGGGCGAGGCGGCGGGAAGCTGTTGGCTCGGCCGGCGACTGAAGTTGCGTCGTCGGACGCGATGCGTCCTCCTCCGGCGCTCAAGCAGCGAGCGACCGCGTCGCGAGTGTTAGCGCCCCATCAACAAGGAAAAACCCCCGGTGGATTGCTCCACCGGGGGTCTCCGTCACGCCGCCGATCGACAGGGGGGCTGAAAAATAATCAGCGGCGCAATTCTGTCAGCAGGTCTGCTGGTAGCGGGTGACGGTCCGCCCGTACCGGTCGCGGCTGTGGACAGCAACGGGGCGGCAGTCGGACTGGTAGCGATCGTTCGACTGGTACTGCTGGTCCTGATAGCCGCGGTCGGCGTAGCGGTCGTCAACGCCGTAGCTGCCATTGCCCTGGCTGCTGTAGCCGCGGTCCTCATAGCGATAACGGCTCGATTCCTCGTAGCGGCTGTCGTAGCCACGGTCGTTGTACTGGACGTGGCCGCTGTAACCGTCGCTGCAGTTGCGGGCCGAGTCGTTGCCGACGGCCGCGCCGAGAGCGCCTCCGATAACGGCCCCGAGTACGCTGCCCTCGGTGCGGCGTCCGCGGGCACCCAGCTGGGAGCCGAGGACAGCGCCGAAGGTCGCGCCGACGGCGACACCGGCACCCGTACGGCCGCTGCGCTCGCTGCGGCAGTTATAGTTTGAGCGCTCGTATGATTGGCCATAGGCGCGGTCATCACGATAGTCGGGCCGCTGGGTGTAGCCATAGGGGGACTGCTGGTCGTAGCCGTAGGGCTGGCTGCCGTAGCCGCTATAGGCCTGGGGTGCGCCCTGGTAGCTGTAGGCCTGGGCCGAGGCGGTGGCCGGGGTCAGCATCAGGCCGGCCGCGGCGAGGGCGGCGGCGCCGAAGGTGGTCTTGAGGGGCAGACGGGCGAACATCGGCATCATCCTGGCTGAAGGGCGGGCGCCGGAGGTCGACGCCTGTGCTTGTGAGGACGATGAATAGGCCGGTGAAACTGAACGGCCTTTGATCGGGCCGTTCATCTTCGTTCAGGTTTCGCCGACGCGCTGGAGCCTCTAGAAGCGGCCGATGACGGAGACGCTGACCATCAGCCGCGTGGGCGGGCAGGGCGACGGGATCGCCGAGACGGCGGCCGGCCCGGTGTTCGTGCCCCTGAGCCTGCCCGGCGAGATCGTGCGGGGCGAGGTCCGCGACGGGCGGCTGGAGGGGGCCGAGATCCTGACCGCCAGCCTGGAGCGGATTGCGCCTGTATCGCCCCATTACGGCGACTGCGGCGGCTGTTCGCTGCAACATTGGGCAGCCAGCCCGTATCTCGACTGGAAGCGTGAGCAGGTGCGGTTCGCCCTTGCGCGTGAACGGATCGAGACCGAGATCGAGGCCACGGTGGCGGTGCCGCCGGGCACGCGCCGTCGACTCGCGCTGCATGCCCGGCGCGGTGAGGACGGGCGGGTCGTCCTCGGGTTCAAGGCGCGAAAGAGCTGGCGGCTGGTTGAGGTGACTGCCTGTCCGGTGGCCGATCCGCGGCTGGTGGCGGCGTTTCCGGCGCTGGCGCGGGTCGCAGACGCGTTTCTGGAGCACCCGAAATCGGCCCCGACCCTGCATGTGACGGCGACCCTTACCGGGCTGGATGTGGATGTGACAGGGGTTGAGCGGCGCACGGGGGGGCTGTCGGGCGACGCCCGGATGCGGGCGATCGCAGCGGCGGCGGAAGCCGGACTGGCGCGGCTGAGCCTGGCGGGCGAAGTGTTGATGATGGAGCGGCAGCCGAAGGTGGCCTTCGGCCCGGCGACCGTGCCGCTGCCGCCCGGTGGCTTTCTGCAGGCCGTGCCCGAGGCGGAGGCGGCCATGGTCGCGCGCGCGGTTGAGGCGGTGCGGGGTGCGAAGAAGATCGCGGATCTGTTCTGCGGGGCCGGGACCTTCACCTTCCACTTGGCGACCGTGGCGCCGGTGCTCGCGGCGGATGGGTCGGGGGCAGGGATTGCGGCGCTGAAGTCGGGCATCGGCTCGGGGCCGGGGATGAAGGCCGTCACGGCAGAGGCGCGGGACCTGTTCCGCCGGCCGCTGGCTCCCTACGACCTGCGCGGCTGCGACGCCGTGGTGCTGGACCCGCCGAGGGCGGGGGCGCTGGAACAGACGCGGCAACTGCCGGGGACGAAGGCGGCGGTCGTGGTCGGGGTGTCGTGCAATCCGGTGACCTTCGCTCGCGACGCCCGGGTGCTGATCGATGCCGGTTTCCAGCTTGAGCGGGTGACCCCGGTGGATCAGTTCCTGTGGTCGGCGCATGTGGAGCTGGTGGGAGTGTTCCGGCGATGACGATGAACGACAACCTGCCCGACGAGGATGGCGGCGGCTTCGACGCCGAGGACTGGATCCGGCTGACGCCGTTTGTTGGCTCGGTGGCCACCCTGGACGATGTCCAGGCGCGCCGGGCAGTGTTTGCGCTGGGCGAAACCGATGACCCGCGTCCGATCGCCATGGACCTGCCGCAGCCGGTGATCTGGTGGGACGAGGACGGTGAGCAGGCGGCGGTGGCCGTGCAGGCCGAGACCCATCTGGGACCGGATGGCGAGGAGATGGAGGATCCGACCTGGCGTGAGCTCGTGACCAACGCCATCGATCCGTCGGCAGCCGAGGACTAGGCGGCCTCGGCCTCGCCTGATGGAAGATCGAACAGGTCCATCTGCTTTTTCATGTCGGCCGGCACCCGGAACTGCGACTCGTCCAGCGGAACGCGGGGCGCGTCGAGAACGTACCGTTTCACCGCCGCCTTGAACCGGGCGGCGATCAGTTCGGCGACCGGGCCGGTTCCCTTCATGCGCCGGGACCAGTCGGCGTCATAGTCCTTGCCGCCGCGGGTCTGGCGGATCAGGGACATGACGCGGGCGGCGCGGTCGGGTCGGGCGTCGGCCAGCCACTCGCGGAACAGGTCCTTGATCTCGAGCGGCAGGCGCAGGGTGACGTACATGGCGGAGGTCGCGCCCGCTTTCGACGCGACCTCAAGCACAGACTCCAGTTCGTGGTCGTTGAGGCCGGGAATGACGGGGGCGAAGCCGACGGTGACCGGGCAGCCGGTGTCGGCGAGGCGGGCGATGGCTTCCAGCCGCCTGGCGGGGGTGGATGCTCGCGGCTCCATGGCGCGGGCCAGTCCCCGGTCGAGCGTGGTGATCGAGACGCAGGCCGAGGCGAGGCCGGCCTTGCCCATCGGCCCGAGTATGTCGGCGTCGCGGGTTATCAGCACCGACTTGGTGATGATGCTGAACGGGTGATGGAAGCGCCGCATAACCTCAAGGATTGAGCGGGTGGAGTTCAGCTCGCGCTCAATCGGCTGATAGGGGTCGGTGTTACCGCCTATGTGGATGCGTTTGCAGACGTACCGGGGCTTTGAGAGTTCCTGCTCCAGCAGACGCGCGGCCTCGGGTTTGAAGAAGAGGCGGCTCTCGAAATCCAGGCCCGGGGATAGGCCCATCCAGGCATGGGACGGACGGGCGTACATGGGACGGACGGGCGTAGCAGTAGATACAACCATGTTCGCAGCCCTTGTAGGGGTTGATGGACCGGTCGAAACCGATGTCCGGACTGGTGTTCTTCGCGATGATGGTCCGGGCGTGCTCGGGCGTCAGGGTCGTGCGCATGGGCGCGGCCTCGACATCGTCGCCGGTCCAGCCGTCATCGAAGGCCTCCACGGTTTCCGGTTCGAACCGCCCGCTCGCATTCGACCGCGCGCCTCGTCCTTTCGCCGTCTCGACCATACAGAGACGTTACCGATCGAAGAGAACAAAGCAAGAACTTTGTCCGCCGAAAGGTAATTGTTTTGAAAGTGCGGAGGGTCGGCTTGCCTTGACCATCCGGGCTCATATCGTCGCCGGATGAAGATGATCGGACTGATTGGCGGCATGAGCTGGGAAAGCTCGGCCGAGTACTATCGCATCCTGAATCAGGGGGTCCGCGACCGGCTGGGCCCGACCGCATCCGCGCGCTGTCTGCTCTGGTCCTTCGACTTCTCGGAGATTGAACGCCTGCAGCATGACGGCGACTGGGCCGGCCTGACCGCCCGCATGACCGACGCCGCGCGCCGTCTGGAGGACGCAGGCGCGGACGTGCTGCTGATCTGCACGAATACGATGCATCGGATGGCCGCAGACGTGCAGGCGGCGGTATCGATTCCGTTGCTGCACATCGCTGATCCCACCGCCGTTCAGATCAAGGCCGCGGGGTTCAGCAAGGTCGGGCTGTTGGGCACCGCTTTCACGATGGAGCACGACTTCTACAAGGGCCGGCTCAGGGACACGCATGGGCTGGACGTGATCGTTCCCGATGACCGGGATCGTTCGACAGTCCACCGGGTGATCTATGACGAGCTGGTCGCCGGCAAGGTGACGGCGGAATCGCGTGAAGCCTACCGTCAGGTGATCGCCCGGCTGGTGGCGGAGGGCGCGGAAGCGGTGATCCTTGGATGCACCGAGATCATGTTGCTGGTGAAGCCAGAGGACAGCCCGGTCCCGGTCTTTGATACGACCGCGCTCCACGCCGAAGCCGCTGTTGCGATGGCTCTCGAAGGCTAGCAGCGCCGGACCGGCCTGCGAGCATTGTCGCTGTTAGCCCTGCTACGCCAAGGCTTCGCAGGGCATCCTGCTTCGCGCCTTGACGCCCCGCAGGACAAGTCCTGCGAAGCGCCGAGGCGCGAAGCAGGATGGTGCGGATGAGAGGACTCGAACCTCCACGCCTCGCGGCGCCAGAACCTAAATCTGGTGCGTCTACCAGTTCCGCCACATCCGCCAGGTCCGATGGAGCGTCTAGGCGAGCCCGGATCAACCGGCAACGAAAAAGGCCCGGGATCGCTCCCGGGCCTTTCGTCTTCCAGACCTGATCGCGAGGATCAGTCCTTCTGATTATCCACGCCGGAGCCCATGGCCTCGGCCGGCGACGACATCGTGGAGTCTTCGGTGATGTCGATGCCCTTGGCGAGCTTGGAGTTCCAGAAGCCGTAGATGATGTAGATCACGGCTCCGACCGCGGCGTAGGCGCCGAGGATGGTGAGCGGCAGCGGGTTGCCGTCCATGGCGTGCTGGATCATCGGCCAGAAGTTGAAGCCGGCCAGAGGACGCCGCGATGGCGATCAGGATGCCCAGCAGGATGGTGCCGATCCAGGGTGTGCGGAACTTCGGATGGATGACCGAGAAGACCCGCGGCAGCAGGCCGTCACGGGCCATGGTGTAGAAGATGCGCGTCTGGCCGTAGCACAGGACCAGCATGACCGAGGTCAGGCCGGTGATGGCGCCGACCTTGATCAGGAAGCTGATCAGGTTCAGCGGGCTGCCATCGGGCGTGATGAACGCCGTGTCGGCCCATTCCAGACCCATGCGGTCGATGGCGACGGCCACCGGCGCCGGGCTGGCCAGCTCGAGGTAGGGGACCACGCCGGTCATGACGGCGGCCACGGCCATATAGATGAGCGTGCAGACGATCAGGGCGCCCAGGATGCCGACGGGGACATCCTTGGAGGGGTTCTTGGCCTCGGCCGCCGCGGTCGAGACCGCTTCGAAGCCGACGTAGGCGAAGAAGATGATGGAGGCGCCACGGAGAATGCCGGAGGCCCCGTACTCGCCGAACTTGCCGGTCGTGTTCTCGGGGATGAAGGGCACCCAGTTGTCAGGGTTGATGTACTGGATCCCGACCGCGATGAAGGTCAGCAGCACTACGATCTTGATCATCACGATGATGTTGTTGATCGAGGCGGATTCGCTGACGCCCAGCACCAGCAGGCTGCAAACGGCGGCGATGCCGATGGCGGCGACGAGGTTGAAGGTGCCCGTCAGCGGGAAGCTGGCGATGCCCGTATCCGAGGTGACCGACTGGATCAGCGGCGTGGCCCAGGAGGGCCCTTCGCCGCCGGCGTACTGGATCATCGGGAACAGGCCGTCGGCCACGCCGAAGTCACGCAGGATGGAGACGACATAGCCGGACCAGCCGACCGCGACGGTCGAGGCGGCGACGCCGTATTCCAGCACCAGAAGCCAGCCCATGATCCAGGCGAAGACTTCGCCCAGGGTGCCGTAGGCATAGGTGTAGGCAGAACCCGAAACGGGCATGGTCGAGGCCAGCTCGGCGTAGCAGAGGCCGGCGAGACCGCAGGCGATGCCCGCGACCACGAATGACAGCATGATCGCCGGGCCCGCGTTGGCGGCCGCGACCTGGCCGGTCAGAACGAAGATACCGGCACCGATGATGGCGCCGATGCCGAGGCTCATCAGGTTGATGGGTCCCAGAGACCGCTTCAGCTCGCTCTTGGCGGCCTCTTTCTGGATCTGGGCTACGGATTTCTTGAGGAACAGGCGGTTCCCCTTGGGCCTAAGGCCTTCTGCGGACATCGAGTCTCGCCCCCTGATACACGGCGAGTCCTCCCCGGACTGCCTTCAATGGCGCGGACGCTAGCGGCGTGGGGGCGCGCTGGCAACGCGGTTTCCGAACGGTGAACGCCTGACGACGCTTTCGTGAAGGGGGCCCGAGCGGCTAGAGCCTTGGGCGATGCTGCCGATCCACGCTGTTCTTGAGCCGCTGAAGGCCGCCCTCGAGGCGGGCGTCTCCGCCGTGCTGGCCGCGCCCCCGGGGGCAGGCAAGACCACGGTCGTGCCGCTGGCGCTGCTCGGCGAGGCATGGCTGAACGGTGGAAAGATTCTTGTGCTGGAGCCACGGAGGCTGGCGGCGCGGGCTGCGGCAGAGCGGATGGCGGCCACGCTTGGCGAGGCGACCGGCGAGACAGTCGGCTATCGCACGCGGCTGCAGAGCCGGATCGGACCGAAGACCCGGATCGAGGTGATCACCGAGGGTGTGTTCACGCGAATGATTCTCGACGATCCGGGGCTGGAGGGCGTCGGGGCCGTTCTTTTCGACGAGTTTCACGAGCGGTCGCTGGACGCCGACCTGGGGCTGGCGCTGGCGCGGGAGACGCAAGGGCTGCTGCGGGACGACCTGCGGCTGCTGGTGATGTCGGCGACGCTCGATATCGGCGGCGTGTCGCGCCTGCTCGACGGCGCACCTGTCATCGAGGCGGAGGGGCGGATGTACCCGGTCGAGACCCGCCATCTCGGGCGCAATCCTGTCGAGCGGATCGAGGATGCCTTGGCCCGGGCCGTGATGCAGGCGCTGGGCGAGGAGACGGGCTCGGTGCTGGTCTTTCTGCCGGGGCAGGGGGAGATTCATCGCACGGTACAGCGGCTGGCGGAACGGCTGCGCGATCCGGCGGTGGACGTGGTTCCCCTGTACGGCGCGCTGGACCGGGAAACGCAGGACCGGGCCATCGAACCGGCCGCGCCCGGACGCCGCAAGGTGGTGCTGGCGACCTCGGTGGCGGAGACCAGTCTGACCATCGAGGGGGTGCGGGTGGTCATTGACGGCGGCCTGTCGCGGGTGCCGCGGTTCGAGCCGTCCAGCGGACTGACCCGGCTGGCGACAGTGCGGGTCAGCCGGTCGTCGGCGGAGCAAAGGCGCGGCCGGGCAGGGCGGATGGAGCCGGGCGTCTGCTATCGTCTGTGGGACGAGGCGGCGATGCGGGGGCTGGTTCCGCACCAGCGGCCGGAGATTCTGGAGGCCGATCTCACGGGTTTCGCGCTCGATCTGGCGCGATGGGGCACCCGGTCGACCGAGGCGCTGGCGTTGCTTGACCAGCCACCGGCGGGGGCCTTTGCCGAGGCGCGCAAGGTGCTTGCGAGACTTGGCGCGCTGGACGAGGCGGGGGCGCTGACGGCGCACGGACGGCGGATGACGCGCATCCCGCTTCCGCCGCGGCTGGCGCATATGGTCGCTGCGGCGAGCGATGGCGGGGATGCGGCGCTGGGCGCAAGGATCGCCGCGGTGCTGGGCGAGCCGGGACTGGGCGGCAACGACGTCGATCTGAGGGACCGGCTGCGTGGACTGGAGCGCGACCGGTCGCCAAGGGCGCGGGATGCGATCAAGCTGGCCGACAGGTGGGCGCGCGCAGCCGGCGGGGGGCAGGGCGGCGAGGCCGACGTCGGCGCGCTCCTGGCAGAGGCTTTTCCAGAAAGGGTGGCGAAGGCGCGGGGCAAGCCGGGCGAGGTGCTGCTGGCGTCGGGGCGGGGTGCCTTCCTCGATCCGACCGACGCCCTGGCGCGGGAACCCTGGCTGGCGGTCGCGGAACTGGGCGGCGGGGATGCGCGGGACCGGATCAGGTTGGCGGTTCCCGTCGATCCGGCGGCGCTGGAGCGGCGGATCGAGGTCGAGGACCGGCTGGCGCGTGAACCATCGGGGCGGATGACCCTGCGCCGCATCCGCCGCATCGGGGCGATCGTGGTCGACGAGAAGATCGTCGGCGCACCCGACCGGGCGTCGATCACGGCGGCGCTGCGGGCGGAGGTCGATCGGGACGGGCTGTCGGGCCTGCGCTGGGGCGAACGGGCTGGCGGGCTGAGGGCACGGCTGGCGTTCGTGGGCGGCCTCGAGGACGGCTGGCCGGATGTGTCCGACGAGGGTCTGCTGGCGGCGCGCGAGACCTGGCTGTGGCCGCTGCTGGATGCGGTGCAGGCGGTGGAGAAGATCGACGACGGCGCGCTGGAGGCGGGGTTGCGGGCGCTGATCCCGTGGGACCGGCAGCGGTCGCTGGAAGAGATGGCGCCGGCGCGGCTGGCGACGCCGCTCGGCTCGGCGGCCATCGACTATGCGGCCGAGGGCGGACCTCGGGTCGATATCCGGGTGCAGGAACTGTACGGGACGACCGTGCATCCGACGGTCGGCGGCGGGCGGGTTCCGCTGACGCTGGCGCTGCTGTCGCCCGCGCGGCGACCGGTGCAGGTGACGAAGGACCTGCCCGGCTTCTGGGCCGGCAGCTGGGCCGCGGTGCGCAGTGAAATGCGCGGCCGCTATCCGCGCCATCCCTGGCCGGAGGACCCGACCAAGGCTGAGGCCACCAGCCGGGCCAAGCCGCGCGGGACGTGAGCGTGCCGACTTCGCTTGCCTTTTGCAGCCAACGCGCCTAGAAGCCCGCCCACTTCACACGCAGGCGTGGCGCTGACGGGGAGAAATCCCGTTTGCTCCGTTCCGAGGGCCAAACGGCCTTTACCCGTCTGCGGCGGATCAATCGGATAAAGGACTACACCATGGCTCTGCCAGAATTCTCCATGCGTTCGCTGCTCGAAGCCGGCGCCCACTTCGGCCACCAGACGCACCGGTGGAACCCGAAGATGGAGCGCTACATCTTCGGTTCGCGCTCGAACATCCACATCATCGACCTGTCGCAGTCGATCCCGCTGCTGCACCAGGCGCTGGTCGCCGTGCGCGACGTCGCCGCCAAGGGCGGTCGCGTCCTGTTCGTCGGCACCAAGCGCCAGGCCGCCGACCCGGTCGCCGAGGCCGCCAAGCGCTGCGCCCAGTACTACATGAACAACCGCTGGCTCGGCGGCACCCTGACCAACTGGCGCACCGTGTCGGGCTCGATCGCCCGCCTGCGCGAGCTGGAAGGCCTGCTGGAGTCGGGTGGCGACGGCCGCGTCAAGAAAGAGCTGCTGAACCTGCAGCGCGAGAAGGACAAGCTCGAGCTGTCGCTGGGCGGCATCAAGGACATGGGCTCCATCCCGGACATCATGTTCGTGATCGACACCAACAAGGAGGCCATCGCCATCCTTGAAGCCCGCAAGCTGAACATCCCGATCATCGCCATCCTCGACACCAACTCGGACCCGGACGGCATCACCTATCCGATCCCGGGCAACGACGACGCCGCCCGCGCCATCCAGACCTACTGCGACCTGATCGCCGACGCCGTCCTCGACGGTCTGGCCGCCGGCCAGGCATCGCAGGGTGTCGACCTGGGTGCCGCGGTGAACCCGGACGAGCCGATGCTGCGCGAAGCCAAGGCTCCGAAGGCCGCCAAGGCTGTTGAAGCCGAAGTGGCTCCCGCCGAGGCTGAAGCCGTTGCCGAGGAAATGATCGCCGCTGCTGAGCCGGCCGTCGCCGATGAAGCCGCCCAGGCTGCGACCTCGGAAGCCAACGACGCCGTCGAAACCGAGGAAGCCGCGGTCTAAGCGACCCCGCCTTTCTATCGACGGTGAAACTGACATACGGCCGGGCTAGATGCCCGGCCGTTCCCGCATACGCATACCCAAGGAGACTACCCATGGCCGAGATCACAGCCGCCCTCGTGATGGAACTGCGCGCCAAGTCCGGCGTCGGCATGATGGACTGCAAGAAGGCGCTTCAGGAAACCGACGGCGACATCAATGCCGCGATCGACTGGCTGCGCGCCAAGGGCCTGTCCAAGGCCGCCAAAAAGGCTGACCGCGTCGCCGCTGAAGGCCTGGTCGCCGTGGCCTCGAAGGAAGTCGGAGCCGGTGAAGTCGGCGCCGCCATCGAGTTCAACGCGGAAACCGACTTCGTCGCTCGCAACGACCTGTTCCAGAACGCCGCCAAGTCGTTCGCCCAGCTGGGCCTCGAGCACGCCACGCTCGAAGGTCTGCACGGCGCCGAGCTGGAAGCCGGCAAGTCGGTCCAGGACGAGGTCACCCAGCTGATCGCCACCGTCGGCGAGAACATGCAGCTGCGTCGCGCCGCGCGTCTGTCGGTCGATGAAGGCGTCGTCGCCTCCTACGTCCACAACGCTGTCTCGCCGGGCCTCGGCCGTATCGGCGTGCTGGTCGCCCTGCACGGCGGCGGTGACAAGACCGCCCTGCGCGAACTGGGCCGCAAGATCGCCATGCACGTGGCCGCGACGGCTCCGCTCTCGCTGAACACGGACGATCTGGACCCGGCCGCGATCGAGAAGGAACGTCAGGTCCTGACCGAAAAGGCCAAGGAAGAAGGCAAGCCTGAAGCCATGATCGCCAAGATCGTGGAAGGCCAGATCAACAAGTTCCAGAAGGACGTCGTGCTGATCAAACAGCCGTTCGTCATGAACCCCGACGTGACCATCGAACAGCTGGTTGCTGACGCGGGCAAGGAACTGGGCGCGCCCGGCCTGCACCTCGCCGGCTTCGTCCGCCTCGCGCTCGGCGAAGGCGTCGAGAAGGTCGAGGGCCCGGACTTCGCCACCGAAGTCGCCCAGATGTCGGGCGGCCAGTAAGGCCTGTTCGAATAGTCACTGACGAAGGGGCCGGCGGGCAATCGCCGGCCCCTTTTTCGTTCCGGCGTTTGCGGACAATGGCGTCTCAGGTCAAATGGGGGTCGATTGATTCAAGAGGCCTGTCCATGAAGCGTCTGCTTGTCGCCGTATCCGCTCTCTCCATCCTCGCCTCCGTTCCGGCCGCCGCACAGGACGTGGATCGGGTCGCCATCAATGGCATCATCGATCAGGGGCTGAACCACAGCGAGGTCATGGTGACTGCGGCGTGGCTGACCGACCGGATCGGTGGGCGGATGACCAACTCGCCCCAGATGCGGCAGGCTGAGGAATGGACCGCCCAGCAGTTCCGCGACTGGGGTCTGTCAAACGTCCGCGCCGACCCGTTCGATTTCGGCCGCGGCTGGTCGATCGTGCGCTCGAGCGCCCGCATGACCGCCCCGCGTCCCCTGGACCTGCGCGCCATCCCGATCGCCTGGACGCCGTCCACGCCTGGCGTGATCAGTGGCGAGGTGATCGTCGCCCCGATGGCGAACGCCGGCGATTTCGCCAAATGGCGCGGCAAGCTGGCTGGCAAGATCGTGCTCGTCTCACGGCCGACCGCGGTTACCGACCCGACCCAGCCGGCGTTTCGTCGCCTGACGGACGAGGACCTGCGCAACGCCAATACTTACAACATCCCCAGCCATGGCGCGCCGTCTACCGGCGGGCCGGTCACGCGCGACTTCGCGGGTCAACTGGACGCCTTTCTCCAGGAGGAAGGCGCGCTGGCCTGGGTCCGCATGTCCCAGCGGGACGGCGGCCTGCTACACGGCACGGGCTCCGGCTATCGCATGGACGACCAGCGGCTGACCCCCGGGATGGAGCTGGCAGCAGAAGACTATCGCCGGCTGGCCCGGCTGGCGTTGACCGAGGACGCCAAACCCACGCTGGAACTGATGAGCGAGGTTCGGTTCCACGCGGAAGACACCAACGCCTACAACATCCTCGCCGACATTCCGGGCACAGACCGGTCCGGTGAATACGTCATGGCCGGCGCTCACCTGGACAGCTGGGTCGCCTCGGACGGCGCGGTCGACAATGCCGCCGGTACGGCCGTGGTCATGGAGGCCGCGCGGATCCTGAAGGCACTTGGCGTCCGTCCCAAGCGGACGATCCGCTTCGCCCTCTGGAATGGGGAAGAGCAGGGGCTCTGGGGCTCGCTGGCCTATGTTGACCGCTATCTGGCGACCCGGGCCCCGACGGGCGACGCCGCACAGGACGCCCAGCCCAACAACCGCACCTGGCGTCAGCGTTGGCCGATCCAGCCGCGCGAAGGCCATGGCGACCTGGTCGCCTATTTCAACCTCGACAACGGTTCAGGGAAGATCCGGGGCATCAACGCCGAGGGGAATGTCGCCGCCGCTCCGATCTTTGAGGCGTGGCTGGAGCCCTTCAACGCCATGGGTGCGACGACCGTGTCGATGCGGACCGCCGGCGGGACCGATCACGTCTATCTGCAGACCGTTGGCGTTCCCGGCTTCCAGTTCATCCAGGACCCGCTGGACTACAGCGTGCGCCTGCACCACACCTCGATCGACAGCTATGACCATTTGCGGGCCGAGGATTTGCGTCAGGCCGCGGTCATCATGGCTGCCTTCCTGCTGAACGCCGCCAATAGCGACGAGCCGCTTCCGCGCATGCCCGTCCCGACCCGCCCCTCGCCGACGGACCCGTTCGCATTCCCTGCCAACTGAGTTCCTGACCGGCCCGGTTGCAGTTCCACGCCGGGCCGGCGTGACGGCGCGTTGACGGCAGTCCTTTCGCGACGACCTTCACCCGGGGCGCGACGGAACAAAGGGTTGCGCGCCCAGACTCCCCGGCTTCATCGACGCGACCACTTCGCGACGAGCGGGGCAGCGTATCGTGACACCCATCAATGGCGGCTGGACCATCATCGACGCCGAGGCCGGCGTCTGGATGCGAGAATACAGTTTCGATGGCCGGGCTACGGCGAACTGTCTGGTCGCCCGCATGGCCGACGACAACCTGCTGGTCATCAGTCCGGCCTGCAATATGACCGAAGCCGCATTCGAGACGCTGCAGCGTCTGGGGCATGTCGGCGCCATCGTGGCCAACAATGGCATGCACTATCTGGGACTGGCCGAATGGGCCGCCCGCTTCCCGAACGCGAGCGTCCATGCGCCGGGCGCTGCCATGACCCGACTCCGCAAACGATCACCAAGCCTCGGGTCCATTCTGCCGTTCGACAGCCTGACCGGCCGGCTCCGCGGCCGGATCCACGTCATCGAAGCGCCGTTTACCCGTTGTGGAGAGTCGGTGACAGCCATCCGGATCCGGAGCGGCTGGGCCTGGTTTGCCTCAGACCTTCTGGTGAATCTGGAGCGCGTGAACGCGTCGCTGCCGGTCCGGCTGCTGTTCCGAGTGACCGGCAGCGGGCCGGGCTATCGCATCTTCAACCTGGCTATGAAGCGGACCGTTGCTGACCGCGCTGCTGTGCTGTCGTGGCTATCGGCCGAGTTGATGCAGCGTCCGCCGGTCATCATCGTACCGTCTCACGGCCGGATTCTGGATCACCCGGGGCTCTATCGACAGACCCAGGACATGGTCTCGGCAGCGCTTCGACTACGCTAGCTGCGGGCGCGACAAAGCAACCACCTTCTCCGGCGACGCCGGACCGGCTAAGTCCTGCTGATGATAGGAAGACTCAACCACGTCGGTGTCGCCACCCCGTCCATCGAGGCCAGCGTCGCCATGTACCGGGACATGCTCGGCGCGACGAAGGCGCACAAGCCGTTCGACCTGCCGGCGCAGGGGGTGCGGGTCTGTTTCGTCGACCTGCCCAATGCCCAGATCGAACTGATCGAGCCACTGGGCGACGACAGCCCGATCCACGGCTTTCTGGCGAAGAACCCCAAGGGCGGACAGCACCACGTCTGTTTCGAGGTCGAGGACATCCTTGCCGCGCGCGATGCCCTGCGCGCGAAGGGGGCGACGATCCTCGGCACGGGCGAGCCGCGCATCGGCGCGCACGGCACGCCGATCATCTTCGTTCATCCGAAGGACATGGGCGGGGTCCTGGTCGAACTGATGGAAACGCCGAAAGCCAATCACGAGAGCGGAGCGCACTGATGCCGATCGGTTGGGTCACCATGCTGGGTGTCTACATCATCTGCTGGTGGACGGTGCTGTTCGCCGTCCTGCCGCTGGGAACGTCGCAGGAGAGGCACGAGGCGCCGACAGACGGGGCCCAGTGGGGCGCGCCGGACAAGCCGGACCTGAAGCGCAAATTCATCACCACCACATGGGTTTCTGCCCTGCTGTGGCTGCTGGTGATGGTGCTGGTCTACATCGGCTGGATGCCCTTGCCCGATCTCGCGCCGCCGGTCCCCTGAATCTGCGATGACCGACCGCCTGTTCCTGCTCAATCCCGGCTGGACCGACGACCAGGGCGGGCCGTGGTATTGCCCGGCCGGTGCCATCATTGAGGGCGTGCTGGTGTTCCATCCCGCGCTCGGCGACGTGCTTGAGATCGTCTACCTCGACCACCCGAGGCCGCGCCCTCCGGTGATTGAACTGGTTGGCGAGGACCACCAGAGCTGCCCGATCCTGGTGCTGGATGGTACGTTCGACTGGCCGGAGGCGCGGACCAGCGACACGACGGGTCGACGCTTCCTGCAGGACGAGGCGATCATCCCCTATCTGGCCGCGCGTTACGGGATTGCGCGACCGCATCCCTGAGCGGTTCTGATCAGGAGCCCGGGATGCTGGCGCGCTGTCGCTTCCGCATCGCCAACTTCCCGATCTCGGACGCGTTCCAGCCCAGTAGCAGTATCACGAATACAAGCATCACGATGCGGTGGGTCATGGCGATCAGTCCGGGCCCTTCCTGATTCAGGATCACCTTCAGTGCATCGATCCGCAGGTAGACCTCGTTCACGCCGCCGCCGATCAGCATGTAGTAGGTCAGGATCATGCAGCTGAGGTGGACGTGCTTCCACGCGACATGCCGACGGATCATACGCGCCGCGCCCCAACCCGCCGCCATAAGCACCAGGGTGACGACGGCCAGCACGTGGGGGAAAAAGAACACGCCAAGCTGGTAGATACCGAGTGCCGTCAGGTTCAGTACCAACATTGAGGCCAGATAGGCCCGCCCTAGCTGTCGATGCCGACTGGTGCCTTTTGGCGTCGCGAAGATGAAGGCGCCGGCAGCGAGTGCGACGAGACAGGCCAGGCTATGCATCCAGCCGAGCGGAACAAGATCCAGGTTCATGGCGATCACAGGCCCAGTGCGACGGGTATGACGGCGCCGGCGGCCGATATGGTCAGGAGCGCGTCGGAAAGGTTCGGGGGACCCATGACGCCACGCGCGCCCCGGCTGAAACCCCAGGGCTCGGCCGGCGCGCCCATCATGTTGAATCTCATCCGGCCGTTTGAATCCAGATCCTGAAACGCTGAGACGGCGTAGCGGCCGGGCGGAACGTCTGCGAACCGAACCACCATGTTGCCAGGCGTGGGCGTGACCCGGACGCGGCGCGCGCACTGGGTTAGCCCTTCGGCTTCTGCACAAAGTTGAACCAGCATATGCCCGCCGGCTCGCACGCCGGTCAGGCGGACCTCGACCGGCCCGGCGATGGCGAGAGTGGGAATGGCTGCGGCGAGCGACGCGACGGCGAGGGAAAGCAGCTTCATCTGTAATTCCACGGTAACGATTGCCAAGTACTTTACCGATTAAAGTCCAAGAGTGTGAGGCTGTCAAATCGCGCCGCCATCGCGTTGCCAAGGTTCGTCGGCACGGGCTAGAGCAGAGGCCTCCCGAACAAGGACTGCTCCATGCGCCTGTCGCGCTATTTCCTGCCCACGCTCAAAGAGGCGCCTTCGGACGCCCAAATCGTTTCACACCAGCTCATGCTGCGCGCCGGCCTGATCAAACAGGAGGCCGCGGGCATCTATGCCTGGTTGCCGCTGGGCCTGCGGGTGCTGAACCGGATCGAGCAGATCGTGCGTGAAGAGCAGGAGCGGGCAGGGGCGGTCGAGCTGCTGATGCCGACCCTGCAGCTGGCGGACCTGTGGCGGGAGTCGGGGCGGTATGACGCCTACGGCCCGGAGATGCTGCGCATCACCGACCGGCATGAGCGCGAGCTGCTGTACGGGCCCACCAATGAGGAGATGATCACCGACATCTTCCGGGGCTTTGTGAAGAGCTACAAGGCGCTCCCCCTCAACCTCTTCCACATCCAGTGGAAGTTCCGCGACGAGCGCCGGCCGCGGTTCGGCGTCATGCGCGGCCGCGAGTTCCTGATGAAGGATGCCTATTCCTTCGATATCGACGAGGCCTCGGCCCGCAAGGCCTACAACCGGATGTTCGTGGCCTATCTGAACACCTTCGCCCGCATGGGTCTGAAGGCTGTGCCGATGCGCGCCGACACCGGGCCGATCGGCGGCGACCTGAGCCACGAGTTCATCGTGCTGGCCGACACCGGTGAAAGCCAGGTGTTCTGCGACCGCAAGCTGGTCGAGATGCCTGCGCCGGGCACAGGCGTTGACTGGGACGAGCTGCAGGCGATCGTGGACGAGCGGACCAACCTCTATGCCGCCACCGAGGAAATGCACGACGCGGCCCGTTTCGAGAGCGAAACCGCCGAGGGCGACCGCCTGACCGCACGCGGCATCGAGGTCGGCCACATCTTCTATTTCGGTACCAAATACTCGGCGCCGATGAAGGCCAAGGTCGCGGGGCCGGACGGCAGGGACACCGAGGTCCATATGGGCAGCTACGGCGTTGGCGTGTCGCGCCTGCTGGGTGCCATCATCGAGGCCAGCCATGACGAGGGCGGCATCATCTGGCCGGACTCGGTGGCCCCGTTCGACGTCGTGGTGATCAACCTGCGGGTCAATGACGAGGCGGTCTGCGCCGCCTGCGAGGAGGCGGTGGCCAAGCTGGAGGCGCTCGGCAAGGACGTCCTCTATGACGACACGGACGAGCGGCCGGGCGGGAAGTTCGCCACCGCCGACCTGATCGGCATCCCCTGGCAGCTCACCATCGGGCCCAAGGGCGTGGCCGAGGGCCTGGTCGAGCTGAAGCGCCGGGCGACCGGCGAAAAGGTCTCGATTCCGCTGGATGAGGCGCTGGCGAAGGTGCGCGGATGACGGACGTACCGGCGACCCTGAAGCCCACGAAGCCCGCGGGGCCGTTCTCGGCCTGGGAGTTCGAACTGGCGCTGCGCTATCTGCGCGCCAGGCGGAGGGAGGGCGGCATCGCCCTGATCGCCATTATCTCCTATGTCGCGATCGCGCTCGCGGTCATGGCCCTGATCATTGTCATGAGCATCATGGCAGGGTTCAGGAACGAGCTGCTGGACCGGATGCTGTCGTTCAACGGCCATATGTACGTTCAGGGCCAGGTGCTGGTGGATGCTGACCGCGAGGCTGCGGTGACGCGGATTGCAGCCGTTCCCGGCGTTGTGAGCGTATCGCCCCTGACCGAGAACCAGGCGCTGGTGCGCGCGGCCGGTCAGACGACTGGCGCGGTCGTGCGCGGCATCCGTCCGCAGGACCTGGACTCCATGTCCTATGTCTTCGACAGCCTGACGCCCGAGGCGCGGCGCGCCTTCGGGGAAGGCGCCTACGGCGGCGACAACATCCTGATCGGCAAGGCCCTGGCGGAAAGCATGGGCCTGCGGATCGGCGATCCGATCACCCTGTATTCACCGACCGGCGCCGACAGCGCCTTCGGTAATCTGGGCGGACTGGAGAAGACGTATCGCGTGGGCGGGGTGTTCACCTCGGGCACGGCCGACTTCGACCGCGCCTTCCTGTTCATGCCTCTCGAGCAGGCACAGCTGTTCTTCGGCAAGGAAGGCGTCTGGGATGTCATCGAGCTGAAGGTCGCGGAGCCTGACCGCGTCGGCGAGCTGACCCAGGCCGTGCGCGCGGCCTCGGGACGCAGCGCCATCGTCAGCGACTGGCGCGACCGTCTGGCCGCCTTCTGGGGCGCGCTGAAGGTCGAGCGGGTGGCAATGAGCATCATCCTCGGCCTCGTCGTCGCCATCGCCGCCCTGAACATCATCTCCGGCATCGTCATGCTGGTGAAGAACAAGACCCGGGACATCGCCATCCTGCGCACCGTCGGGGCCAGCCAGATGTCGATGCTGCGCATCTTCTTCATCTCCGGCGCCGCGATCGGCGTGGCCGGCACCGTCACAGGCCTGGTGCTGGGCCTGGTGTTCTGCCTGAACATCGGGGCGATCCAGCATTTCCTCGAGTGGGCGCTCGGCGTCCAGCTGTTCAACGCCGACGTCTATATGCTCGACTCCATTCCGGCCGAGGTCGACGCCATGGATGTGGTCTGGGTGACCCTGTGGTCCGTCTTCATGTCCTGCGTCGCGAGCCTGCTGCCGTCGTGGCGGGCCGCGAAAATGGATCCGGTTGAGGCGCTTCGTTATGAGTAGGCCTGTTCTCTCCGTCCGCGGGGTGACCCGCACCTATGACACCGCCTCGGGCGGCCTGACGGTGCTCAAGGGCGTCGATCTGGACGTCATGCCCGGCGAGGTCGTGGGGCTGATCGGGCCGTCAGGCTCGGGCAAGTCCTCCTTGCTCCATGCCGCCGGCCTTCTGGAGCGGCCGACCTCGGGCGAGATCCGCATCGACGGCGCGCACGTCGGCGGCCTCGACGAGCGGGCGCGGACCCATATCCGCCTCGCCAGCATCGGCTTCGTCTACCAGTTTCACCACCTGCTGGCCGAGTTCGACGCCCGCGACAACGTCGCGTTGCCGCTACGTATCGCCGGAGTCGGTCAGGCCGAAGCTCGCGAGCGGGCGAGCGAGGTGTTGACCGCTCTTGGGCTAGGGGAGCGGCTGACGCACCAGCCGGCCCAGCTTTCAGGCGGTGAGCAGCAGCGCGTCGCCGTCGCTCGCGCCCTGGCCAACCGGCCGCGCCTGTTGCTGGCCGACGAGCCGACCGGCAACCTCGACCCCGCCACCAGCCAGAGCGTGTTCGAGGCCCTGCAAAGGCTGGTAAAGGACACCGGCGTCGCCGCCCTGATCGCCACCCACAACATGGAGCTGGCCGGCCATATGGACCGGGTCTTCGCCCTGAAGGACGGCCATCTGGAAGAACGGCCGGCGGAAAGCCACGCCTACTGATCAGGCGGCGGCCTCGGCGCGAGCCTTGATCACGCCCAGGACGTTGCTGTGGAAGTCGCCAAGGAATACGCCGCCCCACCAGGCAGCGTATTCGTTCATCGGCGTGCGGATCCAGTAGCGGGTGGTCAGGACGAGATCCGAGCCGCCGTCAGCGGTCGGCTCGATGCGGTAGCGGCCTTCCTCGAGGCGCAGATAGGCGCTGTCGACCTTCAGGTGCTCGTCCAGCATGCGGGTCTGCGCCTCCGGCCCGAGGTGGAAGGTCCAGCCCAGCTCGCGCCCGGGCCGCCATGCGATGATGTGTTCCTCAAACCGCACGCCACGGCCCCATTCGAGGTGGCGCACGGCCCCGACGCCCGTGCCTTCAAGCCGCGCGTCCTTCGGGCGCGGAATGCCGACGATGTCGTGGCTGAAATTCCACCGGTGTTCGGCATCGCCGATGGCGCGGATATCGACGAGGCCGTTCCAGACCGTCTCCGGGCTGGCGTCGATGTGGACGCGGGTGGTCACGTAACGGGTCTGGGCCTCGGGCGGTCGGTCGGCTTCCACGGGCACGCCGATCAGCGGCAGGATGAGGATGGACAGCGACATAAGCCGCCCCGCGCGCCGGCGCATCGCCTTGCCGGCCAGCCAGCCGGCGAGGATGCCGGAGCCGAAGAAGATCGGCGCCGCCATCACCAGACAGACCGCGCCCTCGCGAAGCACCACACCGGCGCAGACCAGCATTACGGTGACGGTCAGGGCGGAGACGCCGGCATGTGAGCTGCCGCCTCTGACGCCCTTCGGGTCCGCCATCCGCACGGCTATGATGCAGGCGGCGATCGGCGCGCCCAGCAGGAAGCCGATCAGGAGCATGCCCGATTCCGGCGCGTTCAGCCGGGTCCAGCCATAGACGCCCAGCGCATAGACGAGGCCGGCGGCGATGGCGACGAGCAGGCCGCGGCGGGTCGACGGCTCTGGCGGTGGCAGGGGCGCGGGACTCAGGCTCGGGCGTTCATCGGACATCGCCCACCATGGCAAGCCTGTTCATGCCGCGCCAGCGGTCTTGCCTGCGACAGGACGGTCCGTTTTCGGCGCCGGCCGTGCTAGGCTTCGGCTTGTCCGGAGCCCGCCATGACCGATGCCATCGAAGCCCATATGACCGCGGCGCGCGAAGCCTCCATGGAGGGCCGGGCAGGGGACGCCCGCAATTCCTGGGCCCGGGCGGCGGCCCTCAGCCGGGAAAGCGGTGCGCCCCTGCTTCAGGCCCGTGCGCTGCGGCACCTGTCCGACCTCGACAGGGAGGCGGATCATCTGGAACAGGCCCTCGCCCACGCCGAACAGGCGGCGGCGCTGTATCAGGCGAACGGGCAGGCGGCAGGGACGGATCTGGCCAACGCCTTGCGGCTGAAGGCCCTGGCGCTCGATGGCCTGCGCCGGGGCGGACCGGCCCAAGCCGCCTGGAAGGTGGCGCGGGCGCTCTACGCCGATGCGGAGGTCGAGGCCGGCGTTGCGGAATGCGATGCGCGGCTGGCCGCAGACGCTGGAGGCTAAACCCTACTTCTTGCCCGGAGGCGTGGTGAAGGGCGAGCTGCTGCCGACCGAGACGGAGGGCTTCGGCTTCTCGGCCTTGGGCTTGCGGACTTCCTTGTTGCTCTTGACTTGACCTTTGGCCATGACCGGAACTCCTGCGTCGCCTGCCGCCAGTGGGCGACCGTCCGATGCACGGCGCACCATACACTTCCGGAGAACGGAACGAACCGGATTGACGCGTTGCCGAGGTGTTTCCTGTCGACCCGGGCCCGGCCGTGATCGGGAACCATGGCGAGCCGCCCGCTCTCCGGCCTGTAACAACAGGTCGGGCACGCGCGTAAGATATGACAACCGCCTTGCGCCGCCGCCGCGCCTTACATCTGGATATGCTTCATGGTCAGGACGCTCCTTGTCGTCGCTTTTGCCCTGATTGCGACCTGCGGCGCGCAATCCGCCCGGGCCCAGGCGTTCGCACCCTGCGCGGACGCCGACTCCTTCCCCGCCCTGAGCGATGACCCGCAATCCCTCGGCCTCTTCGTGCGAAAATTTCCGGCGCGCGGGGAGGCGAGGGGCGAGGTCTGGCTGATTGCAGGCGGTCCCGGCGAGCCCGGCGCATCCTTCTACCCCCTTCTTGAAACCTTCCGGCGCGCGTTTCCGGCCTACGACCTCGTCGTGCCTGACCATCGCGGCACGGGTTACTCCTCGCGCATCTGCCCGGCAGAGGAGGCGCATTCCAGCGAGGACGCCTTCGCCCTTGGCGTTACGGAATGGGGCCCGTGCATCGGCTTCACCTTCTCCAACCCGACCCGCACCCACGCCTTCTCTGTCACCAATGCCGCTCACGATCTGTCAGGCCTGATCGGGCGCTATCGCGGCGGCGGAGAGGTTCACGTCTATGCGGTGTCCTATGGCACCCAGCTGGTGCTGCGAATGCTGCAGGTGGCACCGCCCGCGCTGGATTCGATCATTCTCGACGGGCTGGTACCGCCGGATGGCGATCCCCGCTGGGACCTGAGCCACCGCACCCAGGTCGTGGACGGGATCGGCCGGGCGTACCTCGGCCCCGAGGGGATCGAGGCGTATGAACGGCTTCTGTTGATGGCCCCGTCCGCTGCGTGGAGTGACAGGATCCCGGGCCGCAATCTGAAGCAGTTCATGGGGACGCTGCTGGACTTTCCGTCGATGAGAGGCCGGATGCGCAAGCTGGTAGAGGAACTGGCCGTCGGCGACACCGCAACACTCGAAGGCATTCTCGCCGATCTCGAGACGCTCATCGGAACGCTGGACGACTATCCGCAATCCGCCTCGTCGCTGCCGCTGGTCATGCTCATAAGCGGATCAGAGAACAATCTTCGCCCGGATCTGACGCCGGAGACCGTGGCCGCCGAGTCGGAGGCGGCGCTCTTCACGAGCCCCCTGGCCGGCTTCCTCGCGGGTAACCCACTGCCTCTGTATGCTCCCGACGCCTATTGGGGCCGCAGCCCGGACAAGCTGCCGCCGACATTGGTGGTGCAGGGCACGCTCGATCCCAAGACACCCTTCGCGGGGGCCCTGGCCCATGTTGCGGCGCTCGAGACGAGCGGGCCTGTCCGGCTGGCGGCCGTTGAGGGCGCTCCGCATTTCGTTGCCTTCGTCGCGCCGGATTGTTTTTTGCATCCGCATTCGTCATCAGGGGGGAGGTCGCGACCCGCTGCATCGAAGGGGATTGACGAGAACGCAAGGGGAACATAGAACATAGCCAGAACACGCAATCTGGGGACAAGGTCATGGCGCGTTGGGTGAGAGATATGCTGTCGCTTGCGTCGTGCGGCGGCTTCGTTTGGATGGCGTGGCAGGCTGCATTTCTGATCTCGTGAGTCGGGAATGGGCCAGCTCAAAGAGGGTCTGGCCATCTCCACCGCCACTACAGCCGCGCAATTCATCCATCTGAGGGTCCGCTCGGCCTATTCGTTGCTGGAAGGTGCGATCAAGGCGAGCAAGGTCGCGACTCTGGCGGCGGATGCGGGCATGCCAGCGGTAGGCGTGGCGGACCGCGTCAATCTGTTCGGGGCGCTGGAGTTTTCTGAAGCGGCCAAGGGATCAGGCGTGCAGCCGATCGTGGCCTGCGCCCTGCCGGTGACCGGGATCGGCGGCAAGATCAACGAACGCTGGGCCAAGGCTCCGACCGTGGTTCTGCTGGTCCAGAATGAAGCCGGGTGGCTGAATCTGTGCGCCCTGTCGTCGTCGGCCTTTCTCGACGCCGGGTCGATGGACGAGCCGAGTGTCCCGTGGTCGATGGTGGCGGAGCGGTCGGAAGGTCTGATCCTGCTGTCGGGTGGGCCGGACGGGCCGGTCGATCCGCTGTTCGTGCAGGGCAAGCCGGCAGAAGCCAATGCCGCTCTCGACGAGATGGCGCGTGTGTTCAGCGACCGGCTGTATGTCGAGCTTCAGCGCCACGGCCTGGCCAGCGAGCGGCAGGCGGAACGCGGGCTGGTGGAGTGGGCCTATGCACACGATACGCCGCTGGTCGCCACCAATGACGTCCACTATGCCAAGGCCGCCCAGGCGAAATCGCACGACGCCCTGATGTGCATCGCCGACGGCGCCTTCACGGGTCAGGAGGACCGCCGCCGCGTAACGGGCGAACACTGGTTCAAGCCGGCAGCGGCCATGCGGGCGCTGTTCGCCGACCTGCCCGAGGCCTGCGACACGACGGTGGAGATTGCCCGCCGCTGCGCCTTCCTGGTGCCGATACGCGCGCCGATCCTGCCGCGGTTCGAGGCCGGGGCCGGGCGGACCGAACCCGAGGAGCTGATGCATCAGGCCCGCGAGGGTCTGAAGGCGCGGCTGCAGGCGGTGACCCCGGTCGCGCCCGAAGCGGACTACTGGGCCCGCCTCGAATGGGAAGTCGGGATCATCCAGCAGATGGGCTTCCCCGGCTATTTCCTGATCGTGTCGGACTTCATCAAATGGGCCAAGAACCACGGCATTCCTGTGGGGCCGGGCCGGGGGTCCGGCGCCGGCTCGTTGGTCGCCTGGGCCCTGACCATCACCGATCTGGACCCGCTGCGGTTCGGTCTGCTGTTCGAGCGGTTCCTGAACCCCGAACGGGTCTCCATGCCCGACTTCGACATCGACTTCTGCCAGGAGCGGCGGGAAGAGGTGATCGACTACGTCCAGGACCGCTACGGCAAGGACCGGGTGGCTCAGATCATCACCTTCGGCACCCTGCAGGCGCGGGCCGTGCTGCGCGACGTCGGCCGGGTGCTGCAGATGCCGCTTGGCCAGGTCGACCGGCTGGCCAAGATGGTGCCGGCAAACCCCGCCAATCCCGTCACCCTCGCCCAGGCCATCGAGATCGAGCCGCGGCTGAAAGAGGCGCGCGATTCCGAGGCGGCGGTCCGCACCCTGCTGGACACGGCGCTGGAACTGGAAGGGCTGTATCGCAACGCCTCGACCCACGCTGCCGGCATCGTCATCGGCGACCGGCCGCTGACCGAACTGGTGCCCCTGTATCAGGATCCGCGGTCCACGATCCCGGCGAGCCAGTTCAATATGAAGTGGGTCGAGGCCGCCGGGCTGGTGAAGTTCGACTTCCTCGGCCTCAAGACCCTGACCGTGCTGGACCGCGCCCGGATCTATCTGGAGCGGCGCGGCGCGGCGGTCGACTGGAACAGCCTGCCGCTGGACGACCCGAAGACCTATGAGCTGATGGCCTCGGGCCAGACGGTCGGGGTGTTCCAGCTGGAATCCCAGGGCATGCGCGACACCCTTCGCAAGATGCGGTGCGGCTCGATCGAGGAAATCACCGCCCTGATCTCCCTCTACCGGCCCGGGCCGATGGAGATGATCGACACCTATATCGACCGGAAATTCGGCCGGCAGGCGGTCGACTGCCTGCACCCGTCGCTGGTCGATGTCCTGACCGAAACCTATGGCGTCATCATCTACCAGGAGCAGGTGATGAAGATCGCCCAGGTCCTGGCCGGCTATTCGCTGGGCGAGGCCGATCTGCTGCGTCGGGCCATGGGCAAGAAGAAGAAGGAGGAGATGGACTTTCAGCGGGCGCGCTTCGTCGCGGGTGCCTCCGAGAAAGGCGTTTCGGAAGAACAGTCCGGCTTCATCTTCGATCTGGTGGCCAAATTCGCGGGCTATGGGTTCAACAAGTCACACGCCGCCGCCTATGCGTTGATCAGCTTCCAGACCGGCTGGCTGAAGGCCAACCACCCCGTCGAATTCATGGCCGCGTCCATGTCGCTCGATCTCAGCAATACCGACAAACTTGCTGTCTTCTATCAGGATTGCCGTCGCTTCGAGGTGCCGATCAAGGGGCCGGACGTGAACCGGTCCTCGGCGGATTTCGACGTGGCGTGGGACGAGGGGCAGGGGGCGGTGCTCTACGCCCTGGGTGCCATCCGCAACGTCGGACTGGAGGCCATGAAGCATCTGGTCGAGGTGCGCGAGACCGGCGGACGATTCAGGGACATCTTCGATTTTCTGGAACGCGTTGATCCGCGCAGCGTCAACAAGCGGGCGCTGGAGAACCTTGCCCGGGCCGGGGCCTTCGACAGTTTCCATTCCAACCGTCGCCAGCTGGTCGAACAGGCCGACACCCTGATGGCCTATTGCCAGAGCGTGGCTGCCGAGCGCGCCTCGTCGCAGGTGTCGCTGTTCGGCGGCGATCAGGCCGGGGCCGCGCGCCCGCGGCTGAAGCCGGTGGAACCCTGGGTCGGACCGGAGAAGCTGGATCAGGAACTGGCGGCTGTCGGCTTCTACCTGTCCGGCCACCCGCTGGAGGACATGGCGCCGGCGCTGAAGCGCAAGCGCGTCACCTTTGTCGCCGAGGCCACGGCCTTGGCCGAGAGCGGCCACGAAGCCTTCCTGATGGCCGGCGTCGTGCGCCGGCGTCAGGAGCGGGCCAGTGCCAAGTCCGGCGAGAAATTCGCCTTCGTCACCTTCTCGGATCCGACCGGCGAGTTCGAATGCCTGTTCCCGCCCGAGCAGCTGCGGAAATGCCGCGAGGTGCTGGAGGTCGGTGCCTCAATCATGGTGCGGGTTCGTGCCAAGTCGGCGGATGGCGAGGTGCGCTTCTTCGGCGATGACGCGTCACGGCTCGACACCCTCATCGACGATGGGGCGATGGGGCTACGCATTCATGTGTCGGCCCGGGGCGTTGATGCCGAAGCGCTCAGGTCGCGGCTCGAACGGGCACGATCGCAGGGCAAGGGCGGGGAGGTGTCGTTGATCGCCTCGCTGGACGGCCGGCGTGAGGTCGAGCTGAAGCTGCCGGGTCGCTATCGGCTGGATGGAGCGTTGCGCGGGGCGCTGAAGTCGGCACCCGGCGTGGTGCTGCTGGAGGATGCGTAGTGGCCGAAGTGAAGACCCATACCGGCGGCTGCCGCTGCGGTGCCGTGGCCTATGAGGTCGAGACTGATCTCGATGGGCTGATCGAGTGCAACTGCTCGCACTGTTACCGCAAGGGGCTGGTGCTGGCGTTTGTCGCGCCGGAAGCCTTCCGCCTGACCGCCGATGGGGCGCAGGCCGAATATCAGTTCAACACCCACAAGATCACCCACCTGTTCTGCGAGACCTGCGGGGTCCAGTCCTTCGCGCGCGGCTCAACCGCCGACGGCAAACAGATGGTGGCCGTCAACGTCCGCACGCTGATCGACGTGGAGCCGTTCAGTTGGACCGCGCAGCGGGTGGACGGACGGAGCTTCTGAGTCTCACTCGGCCCGCGGTCTGAATGCTTCGCGGGGCGTCCCGTCGACCGCATAGAGCCGCTCGGTGGGCAGTTTGATGACCATCCCGGAGTGCTCCAGCCGGTGATCGTAGATCGCGCCCAGCAGCCCGGCCATCGGGTCGCCGACGACGTCAGCGCCCAGCGCATCCAGGCCGATCGCCAGCCCCTCGCCCATACTGCCGGTCCAGCGGCCGACTCGGACCGTGACGGAGCCGTAGTGGCGCTTTCCGGGACGGGGCAGGGCCTGTTCGATCCACTGCCGCGGCCCGCCGGACCGGCGTTCCTCGGCGGGCAGGTTGTGGATCTGGTAGGCGCCCATGATTGCGCGGGCGACCACGGTGTTGCCGCCGCTGGCGGTGTCGGTCAGGTCCAGCACAATGGGCTGGCCCGATCGGGCGGCGGCCATGGCGACGTCGAAGGCTTCGACGGTGTCGCTGTCACCGAGCGAGTCATTGAAGCGGATCACCAGCGCGCCGTCGGCCTGACGCGCCGAGACCGGAGGCCGCTCGCCGGGGGCGGCGGCATAGAGGTTGGGTAGGGTGAGACGGCGCTCGGCACCGGAGGCATCGCGGATGGTCAGGTCGCGCGGCCTGTCCCGGCGTCCAGCGGCCAGGACGCGGGCAGCGTAGCCCGCGCGGTCGCCGGTCGGCTCGAGGCCCAGGTCGGCCCAGAAGGCGACGACGGCTTCCGTTGTCGATGTTCCAGCGATGGCGATGAGCCCGTCGCCGGCCCTGACACCGGCCCCGGCGGCGGGTGAGCCCTGGCGTACGGCAGTGATCCGCCAGCCGTCGCCTTCGGGCTCGATCCAGAGGTCGGAATAGCTTGGCACGAGGCCCCAGCTGTCGGCGAACGAACCGCCGGTGATGGCGTGGTGGTCGGCCAGGGCGAAGACAGCGCGCTCGGCATAACGCAGCAGCGTGCGACGGTCACTGACCGCCCCGGCCTCGGCACGCATGGCATCGCTCATCGGCATCGCGCCGTTCGGGAAGCGGTCCAGATAGGCGTACTGGCTGTTGATCAGACCTTCGATCGAGAGCGCGTCCTCACGGAAGGCTGCGGCCGTCGGTTCAGCCCGCTGTGCCTGCGCGTGCGTCGGCGAAGCGGCGCAACCGAGGACGAGCAACAGGGTCAGGAAGGCGCGCATGGAAAGCCCCGGATGTGATCAGCCGAGGCTGGCTCGCCGGGAAGCGAGCGGCAAGTGAATCCGCCGTCATCTCCGGCCACCTTCAGGCCTTGTCCGTCACCGCATAGACCATGATACCCGTGGCTACGGCCAGGTTCAGGCTGTCAGCCCGCCCGCGCATCGGGATTTTGACGTTGACGTCGCAGGCCGCAGCCAGGGCATCGGTCAGTCCGGCCTGTTCATTGCCCATCAGGATCAGCGCCGGATATTCGATGGCGGCGTCATGGTGGCCGACCGTGGCGTCCAGTCGGGTGCCGATGACGCTGCCGGGCCACATCTGGCGCCAGGCGATGAACTCGGCCGGGGTAGCGCGAGCGATGGCGACGGCGAAGACCGAGCCCATGGTCGCGCGGACGGCCTCGACCGAGAAGGGATCAACGCAGTCACCGATCAGGATGACGCCGCCACAGCCGGCCGCGTCAGCGGTGCGGATAATGGTGCCCAGATTGCCGGGGTCGCGCACCTGCTCAAGCGCCACCCACGCCGGGGCCGTGGCGGGCTGGATCGCGGACAGGGGCGTATAGATCTGATCGAAGACGCCCAGCACCGTCTGCGGATTGTCGCGACGACTGATCTTCTCGAGGATGGCGTGAGTGACCACCACGACCTCGCCGCCGGCGGCGCGGGTGGCGTCGCGGGCGCGCTCAAGAATGGGATGCGGCCGGGCGTCCTCGCCGACCATCAACAGACGCGGAGCGCATTGCTGATCAAGGGCTTCTCCAATAAACTTCAGTCCTTCAGCGAGGAACTGGCCCGTCGCCTCGCGCTCCTTGCGCATGTGCAGGGCGCGGACGTTCTTGACCGTATCATTGGTCAGGGAGGTGATGAGTCGATCCGCCGGTCCGGTCATTTGGCCGACCAGCGCGCGAAGAAGCTGAGGCCGATAGCGCGGCCGTCCGGGCCATCCTCGGCCAGGGCCAGTTCACCCCAGTCGATGACCCCGCCGCGATCCGCCGTCGCTTCCGCCATCAGATGGGCGAGTGACAGGCCGGAGACACGGGCGGCGTAGGCGTTGAGCAACAGGAAGGAGGCGTCGTCGGAGAGCAGGGCGGCGCAGTCCTTGAGCAGGGCGGGCATGTCCTCGAACAGGCGCCAGACCTCTCCGGTCGGGCCGCGGCCGTATTTCGGAGGGTCAAGGATGATACCGTCATATTTCGAGCCGCGCCGGACCTCGCGCGCCACGTATTTGCGGGCGTCCTCGACGATCCAGCGAATGGGCTTGTCGGCCATGCCCGAGAGTTCGGCGTTCTCGCGCGCCCAGGCCACTGACTTCTTCGACGCGTCGACGTGTGTGACCTCGGCCCCGGCGGCGGCGCAGGCGAGGCTTGCGACCCCGGTGTAGCCGAACAGGTTGAGGACCTTCGGCTGTTTCAGGTGCCGAATGCGGTCGTCCAGCCACTCCCAGTTTGCAGCCTGTTCCGGGAAGAAGGCGAGGTGGCGGAAGGGGGTGAAGCGGCTGGTGAAGCGCACGTCACGCCAGGCCAGGGGGAAGCTGTCGATCGGATTGCCGGCGAAGCGCCAGCGGCCTGTCTCGTCCTCGTCCGTCGGATCGAAGACGGCGTCGGCGGCGTCGAAGGCGGCCGGATCTCGCGACGACCAGAAACATTGAGGCTCGGGCCGGACCACGGTGTAGCGACCGTAGCGCTCGAGCTTGCGCCCTCCACCGCTGTCCAGCAGGGCATAGTCCGCCCAGGCGCGGGTGACGAGGGTCTCAGGCGACGGATTGAGGCGCGGCGGCATGACCCCCTGATAGGCGGAGAGGCGCGGTCGCGTCCAGCATGTCGTTGTCTTTGCATGCGGCATCGCCGGCAGATTCCGTATCAGGCGTTGCGTCGCGCTGATGGGGCGTCTTGTCCCAGGCGAAGGGGTCGAGCGCCAGACGCCACGCTGCGTGGACGAAGGCGAGGGATAGCAGAGACCAGTAGGCGGGTGCCTTGATCATGTCGCTGGCGTCGTAGGGCGCGCCGGCCCGCCGAGCGCCGATCGCGCAGGACAGCCATGCGGCCGCCGTGCCCAGCACCAGCACACAGAGCGCAAGAACAGGCGTCTCCGGCGGCAGGCCGGCTATGGCCGAGACCAGCACCGCCGCCGACACCCAGGCCAGAGTCAGGCCGTGGATCGCGGCCGAGACAAGACCGGTGCCGAGGGTCATCACGAGCGCCAGTGCTCCCCGCCAGCCCAGTCGCCATGGTTTGCGGGTATGGACGCCCCAGGTCAGCAGATAGCCCTTCAGCCACCGGGTTCTTTGAGGCAGCCAGTGCGCCAGCCCGCCGGGCGGCGTCTCCCATGTCGGGCAAGCCAGAACGCCGAGGGTCCAGCCCCGGCTCCAGAGCCGAAAGCCCAGATCGGCGTCCTCGGTAACATTCCACGCGTCCCAGCCGCCGACGGCGCGAAGGACATCCACGCGGAAATGATTGCTGGTCCCGCCGAGGGGAAAAGGCAGGCGAAGGCGGGCCATGCCGGGGAGGATGGTTTCAAAGAGACTGGCGTATTCTGCCGCGAACTGGCGGTCGATGAAGCGGGTCTTGTCGCTGACTGGAGGCCGAATCCTGAGCGGTGCCTGCAGGCAGGCAAGACGGCCGCTACGGTCCTGGGCGAACCGCGAGGCGGCTTCCCTGAGCTGCGCGGGATCGGGGGCGTCCTCGGCGTCATAGACCGTCAGAAGGTCCCCGGCGGCGTGGGTCAGGGCGAAATTCAGGGCGCGCGGCTTGGTCTGCGGCTTGCCGGGAGGCGTCACCAGGACCTTCAGCCAGTCCGGGCGTGGCGCGGCCAGGGCAGCGGCGATCGTCACGTGGTCGTGGGCTTCCAATACCAGAAACCCCTGAAGCCGGTCGGACGGGTAGTCGATACGTGAAAGACGTTCGGGCCTCATCGTGCAGCGCCGCCAGGACGGTGTAGCGCGGCCAGACCACCGGGACAGGAGCCGTGGGGGGAGACGCGGCGCTGAGCAGGATCAGGACAACCCTCCAGATCGCTACGGTCAGGAAGGCCAGGGCCGCGAGGGCGATGAGACCGTCAGCGAGACGGTAAGGAAAGAACCTGAGCGCGAGCGCAAGGGCTACAATGATCCCTGCAAGGCAGACGGTCTGAAAGGGCGCAAAGGCCCGCAGAGCCGCGCTCTGTTCGAGCGGCGGTCCGTATCGCGCGGCGTCGCGCCGACGACCTTCCAGATCGCTGACCTGAAATCTCTCCACCACCACAGGTTACCTTGGTGATTCGCGCACGGCAAGCGATTGGCGCGAAGCGGGGAATGCCGCTATTCAAGACATCGACGTCCGGAGCCTCCGCGTGACTGTTGCCGCCACCCCGCTGAACCTGCGCTCCCAGCGCAAGCCCAAGGGCGAGGGCCATGCCCGCCGCGCGGAAATCCTGGCTGCGGCGGAACGCATCTTCGTCGAGCACGGCTACGAGGGCGCGACGATCCGCAAGATCGCGGACGAGGTCGGCCTTTCGTCGACGGCGCTCTACATGCATTTCGCCGAAAAGGGCGAGATCCTGCACGAGATTTGCCGGCAGGCCTTCGCAGCCCTGCTGGAGATGAACCAGGCCATTGTGGCCGAGCCCGGCGGGCCGGAGGAACGGCTGCGGCGCATGCTGCGGGCCTATATCGACTTCGGCTTCGCCAATCCGAACGCCTACCGGCTGATCTATATGACCCGTCCGGCCGAGCTTCAGCACGGCGCGCTTTCGGCGGCGCAGGAGTTGGGCGGCGGCCTGTACCGGTCTTTCGAGGCTGTGGTCGAGGACGCCGAGGTGGCCGGCTTGCTGCGTGGCGATGCACGGACAACGGCGCAAGCGCTCTGGTCCGGGTGCCACGGGGTGGTGTCGCTCATGATCACCAAGCCGTATTTCGACTGGGTCGAGCGCGAGACGCTGGTGACGACGCTGTTGGACGGCTTGTTTGCAGGTCTGCTGAAACCGTGAGGCGGCTGGCGGGTGCGCTGGCCGGACTGGTGCTGTTCGGGGCCGGCGTCGCGGAGGCCCGGCCGTTGCGGGTCATGGCGCTGGACCAGTGCGCCGACCAGTATGTGCTGGCGCTGAGGCCCGACGCCGAACTGGCCCTGTCGCCGCGGGCCGATGATCCCGACGCCTGGATGCGCGACAGGGCGGCCGGACGGCTACGGATTCGTCCGACACTGGAGTCTGCCATCGCCTTCAGGCCCGACGTGGTAGTGCGCTACTGGGGCGGGGAGCCAAGGTTGCTGGCTCGCCTCGAGGCCACGGACGTACGGGTCGTGACGATCTCGGATGCGAAGGATTTCAATGATGTACGGGCGGCTATTCGGACCGTCTCGAAAGGCCTTGGTGTGCCTGCGCGGGGTGAGGCGTTGACGGCGCGGATGGATGCGCGACTGCGGTCGGCGGCGCCTGCACCCTCAGCCGCCAAGCGGTCGGCCCTGTATCTGACAGCGGGTGGGTTCACGGCGGGCAAGGGGACTTTGGTGGACGCCATTCTGGGCGCGGCGGGGTTCGCCAATGCGGCACCGGGACCCTTCTTCGCCCCGGTCAGCGTGGAGAGGATCGCCCTCTATCCCCCGGCGCGGTTCGTGCTGGGCTTCTTCGATCAGGTCCGCGGCGACTGGCGGGGGCCGGGGCGGCATCCGGTCGTGCAGCGGGCGGCTCAGGGCCGTGTGGCGGCGAGGCTGCCGGCAGCGGCCCTGACCTGTCCGGCCTGGTTCGCGGCCGATGCGGCGGCGATGCTGAAGGCGGGAGCATGACCAGGCCTTCGCGGCTGACGCTGGTGCTGGCGGGGCTGATCATGGCCGCGTCAGTCATGGGAATCCTGCTGGGCGAGACGGTTTTCGACATGGCGCAGATGACCCAGGCCTTTGCCGATCCCGGCTCTGGACCGGCGGAGGTGCTGTGGCAGGTGCGGGCACCGCGCGTGGCGACGGCCTTGATGGTCGGGGCGGCGCTGGGGCTGTCCGGCGCCGTCATGCAGGGGCTGTTGCGCAATCCGCTGGCTGATCCGGGGGTGCTGGGGGTGTCGGCCTCGGCGGCGCTGGCGGCGGCGGCGGCGATCGTGCTGGGCGCGGCGGCGGTTCCGGGCGCGGTGGAGATTTCGGCGCTGACAGGGGCCGCTATCTCCGGAGGCCTGCTGATCCTGTTCTCGGCGCGGGTGCGGTCGCCGGAGGCTCTGATCCTGTTCGGCGTAGCGGTGTCGAGTTTTGCCGGCGCGGCCACGGCCCTGATCTTCAACCTGTCGCCGTCACCGATCGCCACGGCCGAGGTGATGAGCTGGCTTCTGGGTTCGGTGCAGAACCGTAGCTGGATCGATGTGGCCTGGGTCACGCCGACGGTAGGGGCTGCGGGCGCGCTGGCGGCGCTGGCGGCGCCGGGTCTGAGGATGCTGAGCCTCGGCGAAGAGACGGCGCGGACTTCTGGCCTGCCGATGGGACGACTGAGGCTGCTGGCCCTGCTGGCGACCGCGCTGGCGACCGGGGCGGCGGTGGCGGTGGCCGGGGTGATCGGCTTTGTCGGTCTGGCGGCACCGCATCTGGTGCGCAGCGCGGTGCGCGGCGATCCGGGACGGCTGCTGCTGCCGTCCGCGCTCGCAGGCGGGCTGATGCTGGTGGTGGCGGACCTGCTGGCGCGGATGACGCCGACGGATCAGGAGTTGAAGCTTGGTGTGTTCACGGCGCTGATCGGCGCGCCGCTGTTCGCGGTGATCGCCTGGCGGGCGGCGCGGGAGTGGCGGCTGTGACGCCGTTCCTGATGATATGTGACGCGGACGCCAGCCTGGGCAGCCGCATGGTTCTGGACGGCGCCGATGTGCTGGTCGCCAAGGGCCAGCTGGTGGCTGTCGTTGGACCAAATGGAGCGGGCAAATCCAGCCTGATCCGGGCGTTCGCCGGCCTGCTGCCACTGACCGGGGGCGCCGTCCGACTGCAGGGGGACGACGTGTCCACCTTGTCGGCGCGGGCCCGTCGCCTGGAACCTGCCCGCGATCGAGGTGGCCGCCCTTGGCGCGCCGTTCCTTGCAGGCGCTGAAGCCTTTGCGGCGGCGCGCGCCGCGCTGGACGAGGTGGAGGCAGGGCATCTGGCCGACCGCGGCGTGGCCGAGATGTCAGGGGGGGAGCGGGCGAGGGTGCTGCTGGCGCGAGCGCTGGCGGCGAATGCGCCGGCCCTGCTGGCCGATGAGCCGACGGCCGGACTGGATCCGGAAGCGCAGCTGATGGTGCTGGAGCGGTTGAAGGCGCGAGCTATAGCGGGGCAGGCGGTGCTGGTCAGCCTGCACGATCTCGGCCTTGCGGCCCGGTTTGCGGACAGCGTGGTGGTGATGAACGCCGGCCGTGTAGAGAGTCAGGCCGCGCCGCTGGAGGCGCTGACGCCGGACGTCATGGCGCGGGTGTTCGGTCTGGTTGCGCGCTGGGTCGAGGGGCCGGACGGTCCGCTGCTGTCGAGCGGCCGCTATTCCGACGGCTCTCCCTCCGGCGTCCGGATCGCGTCTTCGCCGGCATAGGTGTAGGGCGCCGGTCCCGCCGGGGCACCGCGGCGCAGGTCCGAGGACAGGGTCAATGGCGCCGATCCGCCGTTCAATCGTGCGCGATAAACCTGCATGTTTTCCATGACTCGCATCATATAGTTGCGAGTCTCTGTGAAGGGCGCGCATTCGATGAAGTCGACGGGATCGACCGCCGCGCCGCGTGGGTCGCCGCAGCGGGCAACCCACTGCGGGGGCCGGCCCGGGCCGGCGTTATAGGCGATGGTCGTCAGCAGCATCGAGCCGCCAAAATCGCTGGTCAGGTCGCCGAGATGATAGCTGCCCAGGGTCATGTTGAAGTCGGCGTCATAGAGCCGCTCATCCGAATAGGGCAGCCCGAGCTGGCGGGCGACGGCGCGGCCCGTGGCGGGGATGAACTGCATCATTCCACGCGCATTGGCGTGTGACCGGGCGCGAGGGTCGAAACTGGATTCCTGGCGGGTGATGGCGAGGGTGAACTCCAGCGGCGCGGCTCCGGCCACCGGCGGCGGCAGGCGGACCGGATACTGACGCTCGGGGATCAGGAAGCCGCGCTGGCTTGCGGCGCGGCCCACCATCATGGCGGTGAAGCCCTCGCCGTAGTTGCGAGACAGGTCCATGAGCTGGGCCAGGCCTGCCGGGCCGGGGAGGTCGTCGTCCAGCTGGTAGGCGAAGACGCGGAACAGGCTCATCTCGCCTGTCTCGCCGAGGATCCGCATGGCGCGAACGACCTCGTTGTTGTCGAAGGCGGCGATGTCTGCGGCGGTCAGGACGGGATCGGCGGGCAGGGTGATCATGGTCAGCCCGGCCTTCTCCGCGGCGAGCTGTCCGTAGAAGGTCTGGATGTGGCGGTTGCCCTGGGCCTCGGCGGCACGACCCAGCCAGTAGAGGGCGCGCCCCTGGGTGATCGGCGTCGACGACATCTGGCGCAGGGCCTCGAAATGGCGCGCGGCGCGGACCGGGTCGTTCAGCTTCACCAGCGCCGCCCAGCCCGCGAAGAACTCGGCGTCCACCTTGCGCTCGCCGGCGGGGAAGCCGTGGCCGGCCATGGCGTCATAGGCGGCCTGGCCATTGCGACGCTCGAGGGCGTCGAGGAAATAGTTTCGGCGCTCGCTCCACAGGGTGTTCTGGCCCTCGGTGTGGGACGGCGCGGCAGGCAGGGCGGCCAGCAGGGCGAAGCCCTCGGACTGGCGGTTCTGCGAGCGGAGAATGCGGACGCGTTCCAGGGCCACGGCCGGGTCCAGCGCCTGGGTCGGGCTGAGGTTCGCCACGATGGCGTCGGGGCTGTAGGCGGTGCGCAGGGCCATAACGACATTGGCGATGGCCTGCCGGTCGGACGGGACAAGCGGGATCATGGCGCGGGTCGCCGGACCGTGCGGGCCAATCAGGAGCATGTTGAGGCGCGCCGTGTGGTCGGCCTGGGTGAGGCTGGAGCCCCAACGGGTCAGGATGCGCGTCTGGGTCGCGTCGTCGAACGAACGCGTGCGCCACAAGTCGGTGATCAGGCGGCGGGCTTCGTCCGCGCGACCGCGCTGTTCCAGAGCGTCGGCAAGGGCGATGGTGCCCTGGATGGTCGTGGGGCCGCTATGCGCGAACAGGTTGATGGCGGCGTCCGGCCCCGCATAGGCACGGTCCAGCGCCCGCTCGGCGGCGGCGTTACGGCTGTCAGCGCGGGGCCAGCCCGCGAAGGCGGTGCGGGCGGCGACGAGGTCGCTGACCGGCATCTGGTCGGCCGACGTGTCCAACAGAGCCCATTCGACCAGTTTGCGGGCGACCGGATCGCCGATCTGCGAGGCGGCGTTGCGGGCCCCCGTGATGTCGCGCGAGCGGGCGGCCGCCAGACCCTGACGGAAAAGGGCTGTGTCCTGATCGTTAAGCAGGCGCGGCTGGTTGCTGACCGGACCCGCGGACGCCACGGCGCTGTAGGGGACCTCCTGCGGCAGCAGGGATTCAGGCGCGGGGGCGAGCAGGGCCAGGACGGCCGCGAGGCTGGTAGCGATCATGACCTGTCCGATCTCCATGCGTCGCGGTTGCGGTCGGGCGACCGGCAACCTACCCTCCAACGCTTAATATCCGGCGACTGTCGCCCCGATTTTCCACGCAGGACCATCTGTCTCAATGACCGCCCCCTTGTTCAAGGGCGTGATCACCGCCCTGATCACACCACTTCGTGACGGAAAGGTGGACGAAGCCGCCTTCACGCAACTTCTGGAACGCCAGATAGCCGCCGGGATCCACGGCGTCGTGCCGATGGGCACGACGGGCGAGAGCGCTTCGCTGACCGCCGACGAGCACAAACGGGTGGTGGAACTGTGCGTGCAGGTCGCGGCCGGCCGGATCCGTGTAATCGCGGGCGCTGGATCGTCGGCGACCGACAAGGCGATCGAGCTGGCGCGGTTCGCCAAGACCGTCGGCGCCGACGGTGCCCTGATCGTCACCCCCTATTACAACCGGCCCTCACAGGCGGGATTGGCCCAGCATTTCGAGGCGATCGCCGACGCGGTTCAGCTTCCCGTGCTGCTGTACAACGTCCCCGGTCGGACCGGCGTGGACATGGCCAATGAGACCGTGGCGCGCCTGGCGGCGCATCCGAACATCGTGGGCATCAAGGACGCGACCGGCGACCTGTCGCGGGTCAGCTGGATGCGGGCCAATATCGGCGGGCAGTTCGACCTGATCTCGGGCGATGACCCCAGCTACCTCGGCTATCACGCCCAGGGTGGCGTGGGGGTGATCTCGGTGACGTCCAATGTCGCGCCGGAGGCCATGGTGGCCCTGCATGAGGCGGCGTCGGCGGGCGACTACGCCACGGCGCGCGACTGGCAGGACCGGCTGATCGGCCTGCACAAGGCGCTGTTCCTCGATAACTCGCCGGCGCCGACGAAATACGCCTTGTCGCGGCTGCAGCTATGCGGCGAGGAGATCCGTCTGCCCCTGTCCCTGACGTCCGATGCGGTGAAGCCGGCCATCGACCGCGCCATGGCGGATGCGGGTCTGGGCTGATGGCGTCCACAGCCCCCAAGATGAAGATCATCGCCGAGAACCGGCGAGCGAAATTCGACTATTTCCTCGAGGACTATGTCGAGGCCGGCATCATGCTGCTCGGCACCGAGATCAAGGCCCTGCGCGACGGCCGGGCCAATATCGCCGAAAGCTATGCGGCGGTGGAGGGGCGCGAGATCGTGCTCGTGAACGCCGATATCCCGCCCTACAAACAGGCCAACCGCTTCAATCACGAGCCGCGGCGGCACCGGAAGCTGCTGCTGCACCGCAAGCAGATCGACAAGCTGATCGGCGCCGTCCAGCGCGACGGCCAGACCATCATTCCGGTCAAGCTCTACCTGAACGAGGCGGGCAAGGCGAAGATCGAGATCGCCCTGGCCAAGGGCAAGAAGCTGCACGACAAGCGCGAGGCCACGGCCCAGCGCGACTGGCAGCGTGACAAGGCCCGGTTGATGAAGGACCGGGGGTAGGTCAGCCCAGCGGCTGGCCCAGGTCGATCATCGGCTGGGCGTCCACGACGCCGGGGGGCGGGGCGGTCATATAGGCTTCGTACCCGCCCGGGCCCACCGAGGGCTGGCTCCATTGCTGGATCACCATGCCCATGACGGCGATCAGGCCCGCCATCAGCAGCGCCCACAGCGCTGTCTTCCGTTCCTGAGGTGAAAAGACCCCGTTCGACCCACGCATCACAGCCCTCCAAAGCTGTTCGATCAACGCAAGGTACGCAGCACTGTTCCTGACAGACGACGCTACACCCGGCACCTGCTGATTCGCGTGGCAGGAGAGCCACACTCGCCGGTTTGGAGAGCAGTGTTCGGTCAGGACTCGATGATTTCGCGGGCGCGCCGGAAGATGGCCTCGAACATGGCGGGTGTCAGCCGGCCGGTGTTCGTGTTGAGCCGGGAGCAGTGATAGCTGTTCAGGATCACATAGCCGCCCAGCGCCGCCTCGACGCCGTGGCCGGGCGGTGCCGCAGAGCCCGACAGGCCGAGGGCCTTCAGCACATTGCGGCGCGAGACGTCGCCGAGGGTAACGATGACCTTGAGCCGGGGCAGGGCGGCGAGCCGCGCAGTCAGAAAGGGGCGGCAGGTCGCCTCCTCGACCGGCAGGGGCTTGTTGCCGGGCGGGGCGCAGCGGACGGCGTTGGTGATCATGCAATCGACCAGCTGAAGCGTGTCGTCGGGCCGGGCCTCGTAACGGCCGGTGGCGAAACCCGTCTTGATGAGGGTTTCGTAGAGGATGACGCCGGCGCCATCCCCCGTGAACGGGCGGCCCGTGCGGTTGGCGCCGGTGCGGCCGGGGGCGAGGCCCGCGACCAGCAGACGGGCGTCCGGGTCGCCGAAGGACGGGGCGGGACCGTTGAACCAGTCGGGGTTCTGACGCTGGTTCTCGCAGCGGTATTCCACCAGACGGGGGCAGAGGGGGCAGTCGCGGGGCGGTTCGGAGGGTGTGGACGGCAAGGCGGGCGAATCCTTCGGCGAGGGGCGGGCGCGCATGTCCTCATTGGTGTATTACGGGGGGATGGAGAAGCCCGGCTCGCAGCAGAAAGCGCCGCCGCCCGTTCCGCTCGACGGCGCGGCCGGGCTGGACGACGCGGTCATCGTGGCGCTGGGTTGCAACGATTGCGGGGTCTGGAAGGACTGCCGAGAGGCGCTGGAGGCGGCGCTGGCGCGGTTCCGGGCCGAGGGGATCGATGTCGTGGCGCGGTCGTCCTGGTGGCGTTCGGCGGCCTGGCCCGACCCGACCGATCCGCCGTTCCTGAACGGGGTGGTGATCATCCAGACCGCACACGGCCCGCATGAACTGATGGCGGCGCTGGGCCGGATCGAGGAGGCGTTCGGGCGGCAGAGGGGTGCCGCCAATGCGCCGCGGACGCTGGATCTTGATCTGATCGCCTATGGGCGGACGACCGGAGACCTCGACGGCCTGATCCTGCCGCACCCGCGTGCGGCGGTGCGCCGGTTCGTTATGGGACCGCTGGCGGAGATCGCGCCGGGGTGGAGGCATCCCGACGGAAAGACGGCGGAGGCGCTGTCCGCGTCGGCTTCGGTCGGAAAAGACGCGACTCCGCTGGGTTGACGCCTCATTCCCGCCCATGCGGCGTTGCACAATTCAGCCTGACCCTATAGTTTGTGCGGTTCTCCCCCCGCGCCCGAGGATATTCATGGCTCGCGTCACTGTCGAAGACTGCATCGAGAAGGTGCCGAACCGGTTCGGCCTGGTCCTGCTGGCCGGCAACCGCGCCCGCGCGATCGCCAATGGCGCGCCGCTGACCCTCGATCGGGACAACGACAAGAACCCCGTCGTGGCCCTGCGCGAACTGGCCGATGCGACTGTCGTGCCGGACGAGCTGCGCGAGACGGTCATCGTGGCGCTGCAACGCGTCGACGAGCGCACCGAAGCCGAGGACGAGGCGGAAATCGTGGGCCTGCTGGCTGAACCCCAGCACATGAACATGGCCGAGGCCGAGCTGATCCGCGCGCTGCAAAGCGACCGGGACGGCGGGCAGGAGGAACGCTACTGACGGCGGACCCCGCCAACGGTATCACCATCCTGCCGGCGCGGCAGCCCGCGCCCACGCCCGAACCCGCCAATCTGAACGATCCCGGCGGACCACGTCCTCACGTGGACCCGGAACCCCATCCCCGCTCAAGGGTGCTGCGCCAGTTCGAACTGGTGGAGGCCGTGCGCGCCTATGATCCCACCGCGGACGAGGCGCTGCTGAACCGCGCCTATGTCTATGCGATGAAGATGCACGGCTCGCAGCTGCGGGCATCGGGCGATCCCTATTTCGCCCATCCGATCCAGGTCGCGGGCATCCTGACCGACTACCGGCTGGACACCGCCACCATCGTCACCGCCCTGCTGCATGACGTGGTCGAGGACACCTCGGCGACCCGCGACGACATTGCCGAACGCTTCGGCGAGGAGGTCGCCTCGCTGGTCGAGGGCGTGACCAAGCTGTCGCGGCTGGAGCTTCAGGCCGAGCACACGCGCCAAGCCGAGAACCTGCGCAAATTCATCCTCGCCATTTCGAAGGACGTCCGCGTCCTGCTGGTGAAGCTGGCCGACCGTCTGCACAACATGCGGACGCTGAAGCACGTCAAGCCGGAGAAGCGCGAGCGGATCAGCCGCGAGACGCTGGAGGTCTATGCGCCGCTGGGCCGGTCGATCGGCATCCACTCGATCGCGTCCGAGCTGGAAGAGCTGGCGTTCGAGCATCTGAACCCCACCGCCCGGACCGCCATCGAACGGCGGCTGGAGGCGTTGAAGCTGGAGCACGGGCGCGCCATCGACGGCGTTTCCCGCGAGGTCGAGCGGGTGCTGCGGGAGGCCGGGGTCCGGGCCAAAGTGTTCGGCCGACAGAAGACGCCTTATTCGATCTGGCGCAAGCTGCAACGCAAGTCGGTGGGCTTTTCGTCCCTGTCCGACATCTACGGCTTCCGGGTCATCGTCGAGGCCGAGGACGACTGCTACCGGGCGCTGGGCGTCATCCATCGCGCCTGGCCGATGGTGCCGGAGCGGTTCAAGGACTTCATCTCGACGCCCAAGTCCAACAACTATCGCTCGCTGCACACGACCGTGGTCGGGCCATCGGGCCTGCGCATCGAGATGCAGATCCGCACCGAGCCGATGGATCGGGTCGCCGAGGACGGGGTGGCGGCGCACTGGGCCTACAAGAACAAGTCGTACGGCTTCGACAAGGAGGCCATGGAGCAGGACGGCGGTCGCGATCCGCTTCAGAACCTCCGCCATCTCGTGCAGGTGATCGAGCACGGCGAAGGCGGCGAGGACTGGGTCGAGCACGCCAAGCTGGAGATGTATCTCGAGCAGGTCTTCGTGTTCACGCCCAAGGGCTCGCTGATCACCCTGCCGCGCGGCGGCATGCCGCTGGACTTCGCCTATGCGGTCCACACCGAGGTCGGGGACACGGCCGTCGGGGTGAAGATCAACGGCGAGCTCAAGCCGATGCGGACCCAGCTGCAGAACGGCGATGTGGTCGAGATCGTGCGCGGTGCAAAACGGGAAATTCCGGTCGACTGGCGATCCCTGACCATCACGGGCCGGGCGCGGTCGGCGATCCGCCGGCACATCCGGACCTCGGAACGCGGCGAGTTCCAGAAGCTGGGCCGCGCCACCCTGGACCAGACCCTGTCGCGCGCCGGCAAGACCCTGGCCGAGGTGTCGCTGAAGGCCATGCTGGAGACCTTCGCCTTCGCTTCGGAGGACGATCTCTACGAAGCCATCGGCCGCGGGCGCGTCTCGGCGGCCAAGGTCGGCGAGACGCTGTTCCCGGCGCTGAAGGGACGGCTGAAGGCCGGTCCGGACCGCAAGCGGATCGCCGATGAGCAGG
>VFBG01000002.1:48489-79168 GCA_006515835.1 bacterium
GCGGCTGTTCGTGCGCGGCGGCGGCCTGACGCCCGGCATCAGCGTCCATTTCGGCCACTGCTGCTCGCCCGTGCCCGGCGACCGCATCGTGGGCATCCTCGAGCCCGAGGCGGGGCTGACCGTGCATACGATCGACTGCCAGCAACTGGCCGAGTTCGCCGACGATGATTCGGTCTGGCAGGACCTGCAATGGACGCCCCAGGCCGAGCAGGGGGCCGTCGCCGCCGCCCGTATCCGTGCCACGATCAAGAATGCACCCGGCGTGCTGGGTCAGGTGACCACCCTGATCGGAGACGCAGGCGGCAACATCATCAATCTGGTGATGAGCCACCGGCAGCAGGACTTCTTCGACGTCGATATCGACATGGAGGTCGAGGACGCCAAACACGCCACCACCATCATGGCGGCGCTGCGGACAAATCCGTCGGTGGATACGGTGGAGCGGGCGAGGGGGTGAGCGAGACGCGAGGTTCCCCGGAAAACGCGGACCAGATGGCCTCGGCCTCTTACCGTCTGGCGGCCCTCGATCCGGACTTCATTCTCGGCGATTCCATGCGCGGCGTGCGTTTCCTGATGGAGTACGCGAAAGCGGAAGAATCGCTTCGGGCGTGGGGCGTACGATCGACCATCGTGGTTTTCGGCAGCGCGCGGATCGCGGAGCACGGGACCGGTCAGCATGCGCGTTGGTACAATGAAGCCCGCGCCTTTGGGCGGTTGGCCTCCGAGCGTGGCGGGGCGCTCCGAAATACGCCCGGCCAGCCGAGGGACAATGTCATTGCGACAGGCGGCGGTCCCGGCGTTATGGGTGCGGCCAATCGCGGGGCACACGACGTCGGTGCCCCCTCGATCGGCTTCAACATCACCCTGCCGCACGAGCAGGAACCCAATCCCTGGTCCACGCCCGAGCTGACGTTCCGCTTCCACTATTTCGCCATGCGGAAGATGCACCTCGCCATGCGGGCCAATGCACTGGTGGTCTTCCCAGGTGGTTTCGGCACCTTCGACGAGCTGTTCGAGATTCTGACCCTGCGCCAGACTGAAAAATCGCCACCGATTCCCATTGTTCTCTTCGACGAGGCCTACTGGCGCTCGGTGATCAATTTCGACGCCCTGATCGAGCACGGGATGATTGCTGCCAGTGATCCAGGCCTGTTCCGTTTCGCCGAAGACGCCGAAGGAATCTGGCGGACTCTGCTGGGTTGCGGCCTGAGGCCGGGTGAAAGCATAGAATGACGCAGGTGCGCGACTTCTGTTGCGGCCACGGCTGAGCTAGACACCCCGCCATGACCTCAGACGACGTACTCGACGAATTCCGCGGTGCCGGCGCCCTGCGCGAAGGCCATTTCGTGCTGTCTTCAGGACTGCACAGCCCCGTCTTCCTCCAGAAGAATCTGGTCTTCATGGACGCCGAACGCTGCGCGCGACTGTGCAAGGCGTTGGCCGGGAAAATCACGGCGGCGGTCGGGCCGGTTGATGTGGCGATCTCGCCGGCCGTCGGCGGCATCATCCCGGGGTATGAGACCGCGCGCTGGCTGGGCGTACCGTCGATGTATGTCGAGCGCGAGGGGGGCGAGTTCAAACTGCGGCGCGGCTTTCATGTCGAGCCCGGGCAAAAAGTTGTCATGGTCGAGGACATCGTCACCACGGGCCTGAGCTCGCGCGAATGTATCGCGGCCATCGAGGCGGCGGGCGGAACCGTCGTCGCGGCGGCCTGTATCGTCGATCGCTCGGGCGGGCGGGCCGATGTCGGCGTGCCGCTGGTGGCGTTGGCGACGCTGGATGTGCCCGCATACCCGGCTGACGCCCTGCCGGCCGAGCTGGCGGCCCTGCCGGTCGAGGATCCGGGCAGCCGCCGGCTGGCGAAGGTCTGAGTGATGGCTGAGCCGCTAAGCGCACCCTCCCGCTTGAGACTGGGTGTCAACATCGACCATGTGGCGACCGTTCGGAACGCGAGGGGCGGGCAGTATCCCGATCCGGTGAGGGCGGCGGATGAGGCGCTGGCGGCGGGCGCCGACGGCATCACCGCCCACCTGCGGGAAGACCGGCGCCATATCTCGGACGCCGATATCGACAGCCTGTCCGACCTGCTGCGCGACCAATCACGACCGTTGAACCTCGAGATGGCCGTGACGCAGGAGATGCTGGCCATCGCCCTGCATCATCGTCCCCATGCGGTCTGCCTCGTGCCCGAGAAGCGTGAGGAACGGACCACGGAAGGCGGCCTGGACGTCGTCGGCGGCCATAACTGGATCACACCCTTCGTCGGGAAGCTGAACGAGGCCGGGTCGCGCGTGTCGCTATTCATCGGCGCCGACCCGGCCCAGATTGAAGCCGCCCACCGCACCGGTGCAGCGGTGATCGAACTGCATACCGGCGCATATTGCGACGCCGTACGCGAAGGACGGGCCGAGGAAGCCGAAACCGAGCTCGCCTTGCTGAAGGCTGGTGCCGCCCGGGCCGCCGTCCTCGGCCTGGAAGTCCACGCAGGTCACGGCATCGACTATGAAACCGTGCAGGCGATCGCCGCCATCCCCCAGGTCGCGGAGCTGAATATCGGGCATTTCCTGATCGGAGAGGCGATTTTCGTCGGCCTGGGTCCGGCCATCAACCGAATGCGCGCCCTGATGGACGCTGCCCGCGCACCGGTTGTGGCCTGATGATCATCGGGGTCGGCGCGGACCTGTGCGACATTCGCCGGATCCAGACCTCGCTGGAGCGTTTCGGAGACCGGTTCAAACAGCGCTGCTTCACGGATATCGAGCGCGCCCGGTCGGACCGAAAGCCTGACCCCGCCTGGAGTTACGCCAAGCGGTTCGCGGCCAAGGAAGCCTGCGCCAAGGCGCTGGGTACGGGCATGCGGGCCGACGTCTACTGGCGCGACATGGGGGTGGTGAACATGCGTTCGGGCCAGCCCACCCTGGCGCTGACCGGGCATGCCGCCGAACACCTGTCCAGGTTGACGCCAAAGGGTCACGAAGCCCGGATACACCTGACTCTCAGTGACGAGCACCCCTATGCACTCGCCTTCGTGGTGATCGAAGCCTTGCCGATATCTTAATCACGTTATACCGATTTCGCCGCAAAGACCGCGGACAGCGGCTGGGGGACAGAGTCACAATGAGCGACGAGCACAAGCCGCACGACGATCACGGCCACGGTCACGACGATCACGGCCACGGTCACGACGACCACGGGCACGCTGCGCCCGCCGCGCATGGTCATGACGACCACGGGCATGACACGGGCCATGGCCACGACGCCGGCCACGGACATGACGATCCCGGCCTTGCTGCGCATGGCCACGACGACCCCGGTCACGCTGCTCCCGCCGCGCATGGTCATGACGCTCATGGACATGATGATCATGGCCACGCAGCCCCTGCCGCTCACGGCCACGACGACCACGGACACGCTGCTCCCGCTGCGCATGGTCATGACGACCACGGACATGACGATCATGGCCACGCGGCCCCCGCCGCTCACGGCCACGACGACCATGGCCACGCAGCGCCTGCCGCCCATGGCCATGTCGATCACGGCCACGCAGCCCCCGCCGCCCACGGCCACGACGACCACGGTCACGGTCACGCAGCACCGGTTGCCGCGGCCGCCGTCGCGGGCGCCGCTGTGGCCGCCTCGGCCAAGCCTCCGGTTTGGAGCGACTCCGGCGACGCGCCCTTCGAAGACGTTGAAGCGACCCCCGTCTACGCCCGTGGTTCAGGCAAGAAGCGCAAGTCCAAGGGCTCGAGCAGCGAAGGCATGGAGATCTTCAAGACGATCTTCTTCGCCCTGCTGATCGCCCTGGTGCTGCGCGTGGTGCTGTTCCAGCCCTTCACCATTCCGTCGGCGTCGATGGAGCCGAACCTTTATGAGGGCGACTACATCGTCGTCTCGAAGTGGAGCTACGGCTATTCTAAACACTCGATCCCGTTCAGCCCGCCGGTCTTCAACGGCCGGATCATGCTGCCGGGCGTCAGCCATGAGCCCACGCGCGGCGACATCGTGGTGTTCAAGCTGCCGCGTGACAATACGACGGACTACATCAAGCGCCTGATCGGCCTGCCGGGCGACCGCATCCAGATGATCGACAATGTGCTGTTCATCAACGGCACAGCGGTTCGCGACGTCGAGATGAGCCGCCAGGACGTGCAGAACCTGTACGGCACCCAGACCGTCATCCAGCTGCGCGAGACGCTGCCGGAAGGGCGCGAGATCAACATCCAGGACTGGGGTCCCGGCAATATCTCCGACAACACCCCGGTACTACTTCATGATCGGCGACAACCGGGACAATTCGCAGGACAGCCGTTACGACCAGGCCGCCGGCGTGGGCTATGTCCCGGCCGAGAACCTGATCGGCAAGGCCGAGATCATCCTGTTCTCGTGGAAGCCCGGTGCCTCGCTGTGGAATCCCGTCAGCTGGTTCACGAAGGTTCAGCCGAGCCGGTTCTTCACCGTCCTCGACTGATGGCTGACAGACGGGCCGAGGCAGTTCAGGCGCTGCGGCGCCGCCTCGGCCACGACTTCAGGGATCTTGCGCTGCTGACCCACGCCAGTGTGGGGGAGGGGGCCGAACGTGACGCGCGCGGGCGGCCGTTCGCCGACAATCAGCGGCTTGAGTTCCTCGGGGACCGGGTGCTGGGCCTGCTGGTCGCCGACCGGCTGGTGCGCGACTTCCCCGGTTCTGACGAAGGCGAGATGTCCTCCCGCCTGCATGCGCTGGTCGACAAGGCCGCCTGCGCCCGGGTGGCCGAGGCGCTCGGCGTCGGAGACGCGATGCGTCTGTCACCCGGCGAGGCCAAACAGGGCGGACGGCGGCGCGAAGGCGTGCTGGGCGATGCGATGGAGGCGCTTCTCGCTGCTGTCTGGCTGGACGGTGGCTTTGAAGCGGTCCGGATGGTGTTCGACGCGGCGTGGAAGGACGAACTGTCTGCCCCGCCGCAAAAATCCCTGACCAATCCGAAATCCGCCTTGCAGGAATGGGCGCTGGGGCTCGGAAAGCCCCTGCCGGCCTACCGGATCGTGGAACGGAAGGGCTCCGATCACGCTCCCACATTCACGGTGGAAGCCAGCGTTGCCGGATATCCGCCCTTGACCGCACAAGGCCGTTCGCGTCAGGACGCGGAGAAGGCGGCCGCGATCGGCCTGCTGCAGCGTGAAGGCGTGATTTGACCGATACAGAAAACCAGCGGGCCGGCTTCGCCGCCATCATCGGCGCGCCCAATGCGGGCAAGTCCACGCTGGTCAACCGGCTGACCGGAACCAAGGTCTCGATCGTCACGCAAAAGGTCCAGACCACACGCTTCCCGGTGCGTGGCATTGCGATCGAGGGCAACGCACAGATCGTGCTCGTCGACACGCCCGGCATCTTCACCCCTCGACGCCGCCTGGACCGCGCCATGGTCGCATCGGCCTGGGGCGGGGCTTCGGACGCGGATGTGGTCGTGCACCTGATCGACGCGGCCTCGCACATCGCCTCGGAGGGCAAGGAAGGCCAGGCGGCCGACCGGCGCTCCGCCGAGGACACCGAGACCATCATCGCCAATCTGAAGGCGTCGAATACCCAGGTCATCCTTGCCCTGAACAAGATCGACGGCATGCGCCGCGACACCCTGCTGGCGCTGTCGCATGCGATGTTCGAAACCGGCGTCTATTCCGAGGTCTATATGATCTCTGCCCTGAGCGGCGACGGGGTGGATGACCTTAAGCAGCGTCTGGCGCGCTCGATGCCCGCGGGACATTGGCTGTATCCGGAAGACCAGTCGGCCGACGTGCCGATGCGGGTTCTGGCGGCCGAGATCACGCGCGAGAAGGTCTATCTGCGCGTCCACGAGGAACTGCCCTATTCGGCGGCGGTCGAGACCACGGCCTTCGAGGACAAAGCCGACGGTTCGGCCCGGATCGAACAGATCATCTATGTCGAGCGCGAGAGCCAACGGCCCATCGTGCTGGGAAAGGGCGGCCAGACCTTGAAATGGATCGGCCAGAAGTCGCGTGAGGAACTGACCGAACTGCTGGACCGGCCCGTGCATCTGTTCATCACGGTCAAGGTCGACCCGAAATGGCAGGACAGCCGCGCCCTGTACGCCCAGTTCGGGCTGGATTTCGACGTCTAGACCGTTGTTCGACGTTCCCAGAAAATCCGGGGGCCATCCCCGGCTGGCGATGGCCATCATCGCCCTGCTGGTCGTTGTCGTCGTCGGGCTGGTGGCCTGGCCGACCTTGCGGCCTGCAACGCGAGTGCCGACGCCTGAACCCTTGTCGCCGCGCCCGCCGGTCGTCGTGGTTGAGGCTCTTCCGCAGTTGACGGAGCAGCTCAATCGCTGGGGAGCGTCTGGCCAGTTCACCGGTGGCGTGCTGGTCGCGCGGGGCGACAAGGTGCTGTTCCGACAGGTCCACGGCTTTGCTGACCGGAGGTTGGGGACCCCGCTGGCCCTGAATTCCCGGTTCAGGCTCGCCTCGGTCAGCAAACAGTTCACGGCCGCCGCGATCCTGAGACTGCAGGACGATGGCGTGCTGTCGGTCGATGACCCACTGTGCAAATGGGTTGAGCCGTGTCCGTCAGCCTGGGCCCCGGTCCGGCTGGTTCATCTGCTCGGGCACAGCTCTGGCATTCCGGACCTGATGGCGCGACCCGGCTGGGGCATTCGACGGGTCACGCCTGCCTCCATGGAAGAATTAACATCAGAATCCATGCAGTACGGCCTTCAGTTCCCGCCGGGTACCAAGGTCCGGTACAACAACGCCGCCTACAACCTGCTGGGCGCCGTCGTCGAGAAGGCCAGCGGGAAGCCGCTGCATGACTACCTGCGCACCGCCTTTTTTGACCCGCTCGGCATGGCGGACACCGGCTATGACGACGACGCATCGGATGTGGTCATGGGCTATGCCAACCTCGGCGGTGGCGGTCCGTCACCCCAGCCGGACGCCAATGTCAGCATCATCGTCGGGGCAGGGGCCCTGTATTCGACGCTGGACGATCTGCTGGTCTGGCAGCGGGCGCTGCACCACGGACGCCTGCTCAGTCCGCGCAGCCATGCGATGATGATCGCCGACCACGCCCCATCGGACACGCCAGCGGAACGCGGCCGACCGAGACGCGACTGGGGTTTCGGCCTGTTCAACAACAGCATCGGCCAACGCGTCTCGCCGGCCTTCATGGACCGCCAGATATTCCACACCGGCAGCTGGTCCGGGTTCCGCGGACGTGACGGTGATCGTCCTGTCCAACAATTTCCACCAACGCGACGCGGTCTTCCTGCTGTCGCAGCAGGGTATGGCGGAAGCCCTTGGGCGGCCGTTCCCGACCGCCATGGCACGCTAGCCTTCGCGGGCCCACCGGTCGCGCCGCTGCAGTTCGGCAGCGCTTGGTTCGACCTCGCCGAATGAACCTGTCGGTGGGGGAAGATCGGTCCTTTCGTATGTGTGAGCCACCACCCCGGATCCGGACTGTCGCGTCCTTGTCAGCGTCCATGCCCCCGGGTGCGCGCCGGCGTCAAACAGGCGTTTGCCGGCACCGAGGATCACGGGGAAGGTCAGCAGCGTCAGCTGGTCGATCAGTTCATGAGCCAGCAGGGTATGGATGACTTCGCTCGATCCCTGGATCAGCAGGTCCCGACCGTCGGTTGCCTTCAGGGCCCGCACGGCCCCGGCCAGATCACCTTCCAGCCGGTGGCTGTGGGCCCAGGTCAGGGGCGTATCCGGCCCGGCCGCGACGTATTTGTTGATGGCGTTGAACGCATCGGCAATCCCGCCGTTCATCTGCGGCCAGTAGGCGGCGAAGATCTCATAGGTCCTGCGGCCGAGGAGCAGGTCGTAGTCCTCACCCATGGCCTCGCCCATCAGGCCGCCCGAAGCCTCGTCGAAGTGCGGCCAGACCCAGCCGCCGAACCTGAAGCCGCCGGTCGGGTCCTCCTCAGGGCCGCCCGGCGCCTGCATGACGCCGTCGAGGCTGACGAAGCTGGCGGTTCTGATCCTGCGCATGGTCCTACTCCTTGCGTCGTATGGCGGTGCGGGCCGGATGGCCCTGCTGCTGATTCAGCCGGATGGCCGCGAGGGTCAGCTGGACAGCGAATTCAGTCGTGATGTCGTCGCCCTCCCGCAGGTTCAGCGTCGCCATCTCGTAGAGACCGCCCGGCTTGAGGCGGGGTTCGATGTCGCGCAGCCGCTGACCGCGCCAGAAGCCGAACAGGACGCGCTCGTCCTCAACCCGGATCAGCAGGACCGGCCCGTCGGACAGATAGACGATGTGACCCCATTTGATCACTTCCGTCAGGCCGCCGACCGAGCGTACGGCGGCCCTCAAACGCTCGGCGAGGTCCCGCCGCCAGCCGTCCAGCGCGGCGACATAGGCGTCGGGGCTGGGGGCCGGGGCGGTCTTTCGCATCTCAGGCCCGACGGAACGGGAAGACCGCGCGCAGCGAGGCGTCGCGCAGCCACAGGCCGCACCACATGAACAGGCCGAGATAGAGCCCGAACAGGGTGTGGCTGAACAGCGGGCTTTCGACGCGCAGGTTGGTGGCGATCGCTCCGCCCAGGAGGCCGGTCATCAGCACCGCGCCCAACAGGCTGGTGCGGGGGACGACGTAGAGGATCACGCAGGCGAGTTCGATCAGGCCGATCAGCAGCAGATATTTCGCCGGCCAGCCGAGGGGCGTCATGCTCTGTTCGGCGACCATGTCGGCCATAAGGAATTTCGGCGCGATGGAGGCGGCGAGCATGAAAAGGACGAACAGTCCGCTCAGAACCCGACCCGTCCAGACGGAAGGGGAGGCCTTCACTGGCCCGCCTCACAGGTTATCGCCGGCGTGGTGTTGACCATCCACGGCACGCCGAATTTGTCGATCAGCCCACCGAAGCCGGGCGACCAGAAGGTGGCGGAAAACGGCATGGTCGGCTGGCCGCCTTCGACCAGGGCGTCGTACCAGCGGCGGGCTTGGGTCGCATCGTCGGTGTGCAGGCTGACATCGAACCCGTTCTTGAGCTGGTCGAGGGGCGGGGCGTATTCGGGCGGCGAGTCGGAGCCCATCAGGGCCTGATCGCCAACCTGCAGCCAGCAGTGCATCAGCCAGTCGCTGTATTCCGGACCGATAGGCATTTCGGGCGGGGCGTCGCCATAGCGCATGGCGGTGATGATCTCCCCGCCCAGCACCTTTGCGTAGAATTCGAAGGCTTCCCGACACTCGCCGCGGAAGCTCAGGCTGGTGACGATCTTCATCGGTCAGTCTCCTCTGGCTTGATCTTGAAGGAAGGCCTCCAGCCGTTCGAAGGTGCTGGTCCAGCCGTGCTTGTGTCCGGTCAGGCTCTGTTCGGACTTCAGGCCTTCGTGGGTGAAGTCCATCAGGGTGCCGCCGTCCGGCGCGTCGCTTAGCTGGACTGTAACCAGCGTATCCACGGGCGGTCCGTCCTCGTGGGACTCGTCCCATTTGAATGTGAAGACGAGCCGCTCATTAGGGACAATCTCGCGATAGACGCCGCCCTGCCACAGGTCCTGACCGGTGTCGGGTGAACGCAGGCAGGCCCGCCATTCGCCGCCGACCCGGAAGTCGCCGGACCCCGACACCATTGGCCATTCGACGGGCCCCATCCAAAGCACCATGATCTCGGGACTGGTCCAGGCCCGCCAGACGAGCGTGCGCGGCGCGCCGAAATGGCGTTGCATCTGCAGGGTAGGGCGGGTCGCGATACTGTCGACGAGGGTCATCGGGCGGGCTCTTCAGCGGGTCCGGTCGGGCCGGGGTGATCAGTGGGTCTTGAGCAGTTCAGCCAGCTGGTCGGCGCAGGTCCCCCAGCCCTCATGGAAGCCCATGGCCTCGTGCTGCTTCATCGTCTCGGCGTTCCAGTGACGCGCCGTGGCGACATAGTCCGTCTTGCCGTCCTCCCTCGGCGTCAACTCGACCGTGGCGACCATGAAGGGCTGGCCGGCCGGCGCCCAGTCGGGTGTGAAGGCGTCGGTCGTGATCCAGCGGCGGTTGGGCTCGACCGCCAGGAAGACCCCGCTGTTCGGCATGACCTCGCCGTCCGGTCCGTGCATGACGCAGTTGAACACGCCGCCGGGACGGGGGTCGATCTGGATGTCCGAGATCGACCACGGCTTCGGCACAAACCACTGCTGAAGCAGTTCGGGCGTCATCCAGGCCTTCCAGATCGCCTCGGGGCTGGCGTCGATCACGCGTCGCAGCACCAGCGCATGCTGATGGGCGACGCCGTCAGTGTGGCAGGGGTTGGATTCAGTTTCGTGGGCCATCGGGGTCCCCTTTCTGGATTTTCTTGAGGTAGGCGTCGAGACGATCGAAGCTGGCATCCCAGTACCGGCGGTAGTGTTCCAGCCACTCGGCGATACCCTTCATGCCCAACGGCTCCAGCCGGGCGGGACGCCACTGGGCCTCGCGGCCGCGGCTGATCAGGCCGGCCTTTTCCAGCACCTTCAGGTGTTTCGATACGGCCGGCAGGCTCATGTCGAACGGTGCGGCCAGGTCGTTGACGCTGGCCTCGCCCTCGCACAGCCGCGCCAGGATGGCCCGACGGGTCGGGTCGGCGAGGGCTGCGAACTTGGCGGAAAGGGGGTCGGTCTGCATGGGGACAGCGTCTTGTGTAACTGACAGGTTAAATGCAGCGGTTGGCCTTGGCTGTCAACCGTTCGGTTAAATAAAATCCGGGCGGCTATGCAAGGGCGTTCGCACGGAGCCCGCCATGCTGTCCCTCGCCGCCGCCGCCGCCGCCGCCGCCCTGGCCCTGACCGCCTCCGACCCTTATCCGCCCGAAGTGGCCGCCTCTGTCGCCCTGACCGAGATGCATGCCGCCGCCGCCCGCGCCGACGCCGCCGCCTGGGCCGCACGCCTCGCGCCCGGGGTGATCTGGGTCGGCAATGAAACGTCCGAGCGCTGGGACCGCGAGGCATTCCTGGCCTTTGCCGCTCCCGTCTTCGCCCGCGGAGAGGGCTGGACCTATTCGGCCCGTCCGCACGGCCGCTATGTCAGTCTCGCGCCCGACCCCTGCAACTGCGTGGCGTGGTTCAACGAGGTCCTCGACAGCGCCACCTACGGTACGGCGCGTGGCGAGGGCCTGATGGTGCGCAATGGCGAGACCTGGCAGGTACTGCGCTACGCCCTGAGTTACCCGATCCCCAACGACCTCGCCGACGACATGACGACCGAGATCAAGGCCTTCGAAGCCGCGACGCCGATCGTCGACGCCGCAGGGGAGGCCGCCGACACGCCAGAGGAGGAGGCCGCCGCTTCGGTGCTGGACGCCTTGCACGAAGCGGCTTCGAAGGCGGACGGCGCTGTCTATTTCGACCTGTTCACGCCCGATGCCACCTACATAGGTTCCGATGTAACGGAGCACTGGTCGATCACCGAGTTCCGGTCCTATGCCGAGCCGTATTTCAACCGCGGCCGCGGTTGGACCTATACGCCGCGCTCCCGCTCGCTGACCCTTGCGCCGCTGGATTGTCGCTGCGTGGTCTGGTTCGACGAGGCGCTGGACAGCCAGTCGTATGGCACCAGCCGGGGGACGGGGGTACTTGTGCGCGGGGAGGACGGCCGGTGGCGGATCGCCCTCTACGCCCTGACCTTCCCCATTCCCAACGCCCTGGCGCGGGACATGACGGCGCGGATCCGCGCAGCGGCGGCGCAGTAGCGGAAAACCGGAACATATGGCCAACCCCGGCGCGGTCCTCTAACACCGCTGTATGGATTTCACTGACGACGCCTTCGTCCTGTCCGCCCGCGCCCACGGCGATACCGGCGTGGTCGTCGAACTGCTGACCGAGACACACGGACGGCGCGCGGCCTATGTTGCCGGCGGGGCCTCACGCAAAATGAAGCCGTTCCTGCAACCCGGGGCGCGGGTGGTGGCCGACTACAAGGCGCGGACCTCCGACCACCTCGGCTCGGCGCGGCTTGAGCCGGTGGGGGAGGGGCCCAGTGCCCTGTTCGACGATCCGCTGGCCCTGACCGGGCTGGCTGCCGCGGCAGCGGTGGCGCAAGGGGCGCTGCCGGAGCGTGAGCCGCATCCGGGCGCCTTCCTGGCGTTCGAGGCGCTGATGTCGGCCTTCGCTCTCCCGGACGTGTGGCCCGCCATCTTTGTGCGGTTTGAGGCGGGGTTGCTGGAGGACCTGGGATTCGGGCTGGACCTCAGCCGCTGCGCTGTCACCGGGACCATGGACGACCTGATCTGGGTCAGCCCGCGCACCGGCCGGGCCGTCAGTGCTGACGCCGGTGCGCCCTATGCCGACAAACTGCTGAAACTGCCGCCGTTCATGCTGGGCGCGCAGGCGGGGCTGGCCGAGGGCGATGTCGGGGCAGGGCTCGACCTGACGGCCCACTTCCTCGAGCAGTTCGTCTTCCACCCCCAGAACCGGCCTATTCCCCCTGCGCGGGTGTGGATGATCGACAAGCTGAGAGAGGCCGGACGGCTCTGATCCTGCATGCCGAAAATGCAGCGTCTGCGGATCAAGCGTAGCCGTTAGGCAACGCAGAACTGCAAAGCCGGGCTCGCAGTCGGCATTCACGGAACCGACGCGGGGCAGTCGTCGAGCTGTTGTCTGCCGACCCTAAGGCCGCGTCGCGTGCATCAGCACGCTATCGATTTTCGGGGCAGTCATGACTAATCATCGTCTCTTGGCGGGCGTTTCGACGTTCGCGCTCGTTCTCGGCGGCTTGCTGCTGTCGTCCAGCCAGGTTCTGGCTCAAACCGTCGTGGCGGACCCGGAAGGTCCGGTCGCCGCGCTCGACGAGATCGTTGTCTTCGGTCTCGGCCAGAGCCGGCAGCAGGCCTCGATCACCGAAGCCGCGATCGCGGTCGAAGCTCCGGGCACCAGCCCGCTGAAGGCGATTGAGCGCCTTCCGGGCGTCAGCTTCCAGTCGGCCGATGCCTTCGGCAACTATGAATGGTCCGCGCGCATCGTCCTGCGCAGCTTCAACCAGAACCAGCTGGGTTTCACCCTCGACGGCGTGCCGCTGGGTGACATGAGCTACGGCAACCACAACGGCCTGCACATCTCGCGCGCCATCATCTCCGAGAACGTCGCCCGCGTGAACGTGGCCCAGGGTTCGGGCGCGCTCGGCACGGCCTCGAGCAGCAACCTTGGCGGCACCGTCGCCTTCGTCGGCCGTCGCCCCGCCGACATGTTCGGCCTCGACGTCGCCGGCACCTTCGGCAGCGAAGACACGATGCGCGGCTTCATCCGCCTCGACACCGGGGCGTTTGGCCCGGCCGGCACGGCGATGTCGCTGTCCTTCGTCGATCACGGCATGGACAAGTGGAAAGGTCTCGGCGAGCAGAACCAGCAGCAGGTCAATTTCAGCCTCGTCCAGCCGGTTGGCCGTGGTGAAATCACCGGCTTCCTCAACCATTCGGAACGTCGCGAGAACGACTACCAGGACATGTCGCTGGAGCAGATCGCGCGCCTCGGCCGTGACTGGGACAACAACTCCGACAACTATGCGAACGCCGTCACCAATGCGGCGATCTATCAGGCCAACCCCGGCGGTGACTGCCCTCAGCTGGGCGGCGGCACCGGTGCCAACGCCTATGTCGGTGGCGCGCGCTGCATCGACGACGCCTATTTCGACGCTTCGGGCCTGCGCGACGACACCCTCGGTGCCCTGACCCTGAACTATCCCGTCACTGACACCCTTGAGATCTCGCTGACCGGCTATGGTCACAACAACGAAGGCCAGGGCCTGTGGTGGACGCCCTATCTGGCCACCCCGGTCGGCGCGCCGGACCAGTCGGGTGCCGCGATCGCCGTGCCCAGCCCGATCTCGGTTCGCACTACCGAATACGACATCGAACGTCGCGGCGTAATCGGCTCGGCCACCCTGACCGTGGGCAACCACGAGATCGAGGGCGGCTTCTGGATGGAGAACAACGACTTCAACCAGGCCCGTCGCTTCTACGGACTGGCCCGCGCCGCCAACACCCGCGACTCGCTCGACTTCCTGGCCAATCCGTTCTTCACCCAGTGGGAATACAATTTCGAGACCGAGACTCGCCTGCTCTATGTGCAGGACAGCTGGTCGGTCACCGAAGCCCTGACCATCAACGCCGGCTTCAAGTCGCTGAGCGTCGAGAACTCGGCCACCACCGTGACCGGCCCCAACAAGACCGGGACCATCAAGGCGGATGATGCCTTCCTGCCCCAGATCGGCGCCGCCTGGGACCTCGACAACGACCACCAGCTGTTCGCCTCCTATGCCGAAAACCTCCGCGCCTACGAATCCTCGAACACCGGCGGTCCGTTCTCGGCCTCGGCGGCCGGCTTCGCGGCCCTGCGGACGACCCTCGAGCCGGAAAGCTCCAAGACGCTGGAAGCCGGCTGGCGCTTCCGCTTCGACCAGTTGCAGGGCTCGGTTGCCGTCTATGACGTGCAGTTCGAGAACCGCCTGCTGGGCGTCGCGCTCGGGGCCCCGATCCTGGGCCTCGGAAATGGCATCCAGAACGTCGGCTCGGTCCAGAGCCGCGGCTTCGAGGCGGCCGCCGTCTGGTCGTTCACTGACGCCTGGTCGGCTTTCGGTTCGTTCAGCTACAATGACTCGACCTATGAGGACGACGTTCGCGACGGTACGGGGGCGCTGGTCGCCGCCACCGCCGGCAAGACCGTGGTCAATACGCCCGAGACCCTGGCCCGCGCCGAGCTGGCCTATGACGACGGCAGCCTCTACGGCACCGTAGCGGCCGCCTTCACCGGCGAGCGCTTCTCCAGCTATCTGAACGATGAATCGGTCGGCTCCTTCACCCTGGTCGAGCTGACTGCCGGCTATCGCTTCATCGATCGGGGCGACTGGCTGGACGGGACGGAAGTCCAGTTCAACGTGACCAATCTGTTCGACGAAGACCACATCTCGACCGTCGGTTCGGGCGGCTTCCAGAACGGGGCCGGTCGCCAGACATTCCTGCCGGGCGCGCCCCGTCAGGCCTTCGTGACCCTGCGCCGCAGCTTCTGATCGCCTACCAGTCGTGTGTAAGGACGGGGCGCATCTTGACGGTGCGCCCCGTTTCCCTTTTCAGCCCGGAGACGGCGAAATGAACAGCCTTTCGAGACGTGGCCTGATGGCCGGAACCGTCGGTGCCAGTCTGATCGCAGGTGTCGCGCGTGCGGAACCCGATCCCCATGCTCAGAGCGCCCAGACCCTGACCCGGATCGCCTTCGGTTCATGCGCCAAGAGCGACAAGCCCCAGCCGATCTGGGACGCCGTGATGGCAGCGCGTCCGGACCTGTTCATCTTCCTCGGCGACAATGTCTATCTCGACACCCGCGACCCGGCAGTGATGCGCCGGAAATACGCCGAGCTGGCCGCCCAGCCCGGATTCCAGCGGCTGAAGGCCAGCGGCATCCCGATCCTGGCCACCTGGGACGACCATGACTTCGGTGAGAACGACGCCGGCGCAGACTATCCGATGAAGGAAGAGAGCCGCCGTCTGTTCCTGGACTTCTTCGGTGCGCCGGCTGACAGCCCGCGGCGCACGCGCGACGGCATCTATACGGCCCATGTCTTCGGCCCCGCGGGGCGACGGGTGCAGATCATCCTGCCGGACCTGCGCTGGAACAGGACGCCCCTGGTCCCTCTGGAACTGGGCGACCAGGGCTATGAAGCCTGGGTTCGGAAACGTGCCGAGGCCGGCGAGCCCACGCCCGGCCCCTATGCCCGTAATCCGGACATGACGGCGACCCAGTTGGGCGAGACCCAGTGGCGCTGGCTGGAAGAGCAGCTGTCCGTCCCGGCTGATGTCCGTGTGTTCGGCTCCAGCCTGCAGGTCCTGGCCGATTTCGCCGGGTGGGAGGGCTGGATCAATTTCGCCCATGACCACCAGCGCCTGATCGCCGCCATCCGTGACCGCAAGGCCGATGGTCTGATCTGCCTGTCGGGCGATACCCACTACGGCGAAATTTCGCGTCTGGACGTCAACACCCCATACCCATTGTGGGACATCACCTCGTCGGGCCTGACCGAGGTTTGGCCGGTAACGCCGCCGAACGCCCTGCGGGTCGGCGAGGTGTTCCGGGACCAGAATTTCGGCCTGCTGACCATCGGTTGGGGCAGTGAGCATCCGACGGTCCTGGCCGAGATCCGCGACGTCAACGGCACAGTCCGGCTGGAGCAGGCGATACGCACAGGTGACCTGACCGTCGGCGGATGACACAGGGTGTGGGTTAGGGTGTCGGGTCCCTAGACTTCGGGACCGAAACACCCGATTCGAAGGCCCATGACCGTTCACACACCGCCGCCGGAAGGCGGACGCATCGTTGACGAGCCGATGAGCGAGGCGCTGTCGCGCCGCTATCTGGCCTATGCGCTGTCGACCATCACCAACCGGGCGCTGCCGGACGTGCGCGACGGCTTCAAGCCGGTGCACCGGCGCATCATGTACGCCATGCGCCAGATGCGGCTGAACCCGCAGGCGGCGGCGCGGAAATGCGCCAAGGTCGTCGGCGAGGTCATGGGCGGCTACCACCCGCACGGCGACGCCTCGATCTACGACGCCCTGGTGCGACTGGCGCAGGACTTTTCGCAGCGGTATCCGCTGGTCGACGGGCAGGGCAATTTCGGCAACATCGACGGCGATAACGCCGCCGCGATGCGCTACACCGAGTGCAAGCTGACCGCTGCCGCAGTCCTGTTGATGGAGGGCATCGATCAGGACTCGGTGGACTTCAAGGCCACCTATGACGATCAGGACGAAGAGCCGATCGTCCTGCCTGCCGGCTTCCCCAATCTGCTGGCCAACGGCTCGTCGGGCATCGCCGTCGGCATGGCCACCTCGATCCCGCCGCACAATGTCGGCGAGCTGATCGACGCCTGCCATCTGCTGCTGGAACGACCCGACGCGACGACCGAGGAACTGGCGGGCATCGTGCCGGGCCCGGACTTTCCGACCGGCGGCGTCGCCGTAGAGGGTCACGCCTCGATCCTGGACGCCTATGAGACCGGCCGGGGCGGCGTGCGGCTGCGCGCGCGCTGGGAGACCGAGGACCTTGGCCGCGGCGTCTGGCGCATCATCGTCACCGAGATACCCTATCAGGTGCAGAAGTCGAAGCTGATCGCCGACCTCGCGGACCTGATCGAACACAAGAAGGCACCCCTGCTGGGCGACGTCCGCGACGAGTCGGCCGAGGACATCCGGCTGGTTATCGAGCCCAAGACCCGAACGGTCGAGCCCGAGGTCCTGATGGAGAGCCTGTTCAAGCTCTCCGATCTTGAGATCCGTTTCCCGATCAACATGAACGTGCTGGACGCGACGGGCACCCCGCGCGTCATGGGTCTGAAGGCCTGTCTGCAGGCCTTCCTCGATCACCGCCGCGAGGTTCTGGTGCGCCGCGCCGGCTGGCGGATTGACCGGGTCGAGAAGCGACTGCACCTGCTGGAAGGCCTGAGGATCGTCTTCCTCAACATCGACGAGGTGATCCGCATCGTCCGTGAGGAGGAGCAGCCCAAGGCCGTTCTGATCGCGCGGTTCGGTCTCAGCGAACTCCAGGCCGACTTCATTCTCGATACCCGTCTGCGTCAGCTGGCGCGGATCGAGGAAATGACGATCGAGAATGAATACAAGGCCCTGTCCGACGAACTTGCGGCGCTGCAGTCGCTGTCGTCCTCGCCGGGCAAACAGTGGAAACAGGTCGGCAAGGACCTCGAAGGCGTGCGCAAGGCGCTGGTTTCACCGCGGCGGACCACGATCGCCGAGGCCGTGGACTCATCGTCCTTCGTCTCGGTCGAAGCCTTCATTCCGCGCGAGGCCATCACCGTCATCCTGTCCGAGCGCGGCTGGATTCGTGCTGCGAAGGGCAAGGTCGAGGATCCGTCAGAGCTGAAATTCAAGGAAGGCGACAGCCTCGCCTTCCTCGTGCCCGGCTATACGACCGACAAGATCCTGGTCGCGGCATCGGACGGGCGCATCTTCACCGTCGGGGCCGACAAGCTGGCGTCCGGGCGCGGACATGGGGAGCCGCTACGGCTGATGATCGATCTCGACGAGAAGGCCGACATCATCAATCTTCTGGCGCACCAGCCTGGCGGCAAGCTGCTGGTCGCGTCAAAGGCCGGCTACGGCTTCATCGCCCCCGAGGACGAGCTGCTCGCCCAGAAGCGTGGCGGCAAGCAGGTGCTGAACGGCGACATGCTGGCGGCCATCCGGATCCACGGCGACCACGTTGCGGCCATCGGCGACAACATCAAGGCCCTCATCTTCCCGCTGGCCGAACTTCCCGAGATGGGCCGCGGCAAGGGCGTCAAGCTGCAGAACTACAAGCAGGGCGGTCTGGCCGATGTCGCCGTGTTCGACAGCGCCCATGGTCCCGAATGGGTCGATGGCGGCGGGCGGAGACGCAACTGGCCCGACTGGAAGGACTGGCTGGGCAAGCGGGCGGGAGCCGGACGTCAGGGCCCGCGCGGGCTCAGGAAGTTCCGTTAGCCTCAGCCATCCAGCGTTGCACCAGCCGCAGGCAGGCGTCGTGATCGGCATTCAACCGGTCAATCGCGGCGTCCGCTGCGGCCTGATCAGTATTGCGGGTGACCGCGCCGAGCGCCCGGGCTGTACTGGCGGAAAAGGCCTCGGACAGCTGTGCTTCGGTCAGGCCAAGGGGCTGGGCGAAAAGCGTCGCCGCCGCAATGAATCCCCGGCCGTTCCGATCCGAACTGGCCTGGGCCTCGGCATTGCCGGTGAAGGCGTGCAGGGACGAGGTCGCGGCCATCACGCCCGCGCAACTCATGGCCTGTTCGTAGCGCTCTGACGTCGGGGGGGAGGGCGCGGCCTGCGGGGCAGCGTCCTGGCTCGGGGCGAGGACGAAGGCGATGGCCAGAAGCGGTGCGAACATGGTGGTCCCTTTGACAGCCCGCAGCCTATCCGCCGCGGACCCGCGCATCAATCTGTTCCGCCGTCCGGTCAGTTTCCGGGGGTTGCAGCGATTTCACTATCCGGGCGGCGGGACGCGCGCGATACTCTTTCGCTAGGCCGGAGAAATCGAAATGCTCACTACGCTGATCGTAATCGCCGTTATCGTCGCACTGGTGCTGTTCGTCGTCGTCGGCGCCTACAACAAGCTGGTCGCGCTGGACCAGCGCGCAGACCAGTCGTTCGCCGACATCGACGTGCAGCTCAAGCAGAGGCAGGACCTGATCCCCAATCTGGTCGAGACGGTGAAGGGCTATGCGACGCACGAGCGCGGCACCCTGGACGCCGTTACCCAGGCCCGCGCGGCCGCGGCCGGCGCCACCTCGGTCAATGAGAAGGTGCAGGCCGAGAACATGCTGACCGGCGCACTCGGTCGTCTGTTCGCGGTCGCCGAGGCCTATCCCGACCTCAAGGCCAACACCAACTATCTGGAGCTGCAGCGCGAGCTGTCGGACATCGAGAACAAGCTGGCCGCCGCGCGCCGCTTTTTCAACAACGCCGTCAGCGAGTTCAACGCCGTGCGCCGGCAGTTTCCGACCGTCCTGTTCTCCGGCATGGTCGGCTTCGGTGCGGACAAGCCCTTCTTCGACGTGGGAGAGGGCGATCGTGTCGCCATGAACGCCGCGCCGCCCAAGGTCAGCTTCACCGCTTAAGGGGTCGGATTGATGGGAGCCGTCGGCCTCCAGACCCATATCTGGGCGAACAACACCCGTTCGCTCCTGCTTCTGGCCGGCTTCCCCGTATTGATGATCTTCATCATTTACGGACTGCAACTGGTCCTTTTGGGGTTCGGCTTCCTGCCAGGGACCGGGCGAGGGCTGGGGGAGGACATGGCCCTGGCCGCTTCCTGGCTGGGCGGCACCATTCCGCTGGCCCTTGTCGTGGCCGGCATCTGGTTCGCCATCTCCTATTTCGGCAGCCAGACCATGATCGACCTCATGACCGGCGCCCGCAAAGTTGAGAGAAAGTCTGAGCCAGACCTGTACAACCTGCTGGAAAACCTCGCCATATCACGGGGGCTGCGCACGCCAACACTGCGCGTTATCGACAACGACAGCCTCAACGCCTTCGCAACCGGCCTGCACGAGGGCCAGTACAGCATCACGGTCACCCGCGGCCTGGTGGCGACTCTGAACCGCGACGAACTGGAGGCGGTGCTGGCTCACGAACTGACCCACGTCATCAACAAGGACGTGCGGACCATGGTGATCGCCTCGATCTTCGCAGGCATCATCAGCGTGATTTCGGAGCTGGTGTTTCGCGGCCTGTTCTACTCGCGCGGTGGAGGGAAGCGGGACAACAAGAACGCCCTGCCGTTGATCCTGATCGGCCTTGCCTTCGCCGCCGTCGGCTTCGCCCTGGCCATCGTCATCCGGATGATGCTGTCGCGGACGAGGGAGTTCGTGGCCGACGCCGGGGCGGTCGAACTGACCAAAAACCCTGACGCCATGATCTCGGCCCTGCGCAAGATCGAGGGCCGTTCCAGCCTCAAGGGGCCGGATGAGGTGCAGCAGCTGTTTCTCGACAACCAGCCCAATGGTGTGGGTCTGGAGGGGATGTTTGCGACCCACCCGCCGATCCAGAAGCGGATCGACGCCCTGGTGAAGTTCGGGGGTGGGATTGATCCGGGGGTGTGGTCCGGCGACCTCGACATCGCGCCGATTTCGTATGCTGGTACATCCGTGCCGGCGACCTGACCCGGGAGCCCGAATGTCCAAACGCACCATCCAGGTCGAAAACGCGGTCAGCCCCGGGCACCTCACGCCCGTGAACGCTGACAAATACGAGGCCATGCGCAAAGCTTATCTAGAGGCCCTGCCGTCGGACGAGCCGGGAGCAACACCGGCTGAAATCAAGGCGAAACTGCTGCCGCACCTGCCGGAAGAGCTGTTCCCGGGCGGCCAAACGGCTGGCTGGTGGGCGAAATGCGTTCAACTGGACCTTGAGGCCAAGGGCGTGATTGTCCGGTCGCCAAAGCCGCCTGTTCGACTGCGGAAGGCCTAATCCGCCAGCCGTTCCCAACCCAGTTTGGTCAGCTGTTCCATCGGGCGGAAACCGGATTTGTAGTCCATCTTCCTTGAGCCCCGGACCCAGTAGCCGAGATAGACGTAGGGCAGGCCGACGACCTGCGCCTGTCGCACATGGTCAAGGATGGCGAACCGGCCGAGGCTGCGCGCCTCGAGCGCCGGATCGAAGAAGCTGTAGACCATCGACAGGCCATCCCCGAGCAGGTCGGTCAGACAGACTCCGACCAGATCGCCGGGGCCGCCGTCGGGGGACGGCAGGCGGTATTCGATCAGATGGGTCCGGACAGCCGTATCCTCGACCATGGCGATATAGTCGAGCCAGCCCATCCCGCTCATGCCGCCGCCGGGATGGCGGCCCTGAAGGTAGCGTCGCAGCAAGTCGAACTGTTCGGTTGTGGCCTCGGCTTCGACCAGATCACGCGACAGGTCCGCGTTGCGTTTCAGTACCTTGCGCTGTGATCTTGAGAAACTGAACTCAGACACCGGCAGGCGAACCGAGACGCAGGCGTCGCAGGATTCACAGGCCGGGCGATAGGCGATGTTCTGACTGCGGCGGAAGCCGGCCTGGGTCAGCTCATCATTGACGTGGACACCCTCGCTGAACGGCAGGTTGGCGAACACCTTCCGCTCGGTCTGGCCCGGCAGGTAGGGGCAGGGGGCCACGGTCGTCATGTAGAAGCGAAGCTGGCGCTGGGGAACGAAGGTCACGGCGTCAGTTCCGTATCCAAATTCGCCGACAGTGGGGCGCGCGCCGTTTCATGAGTCTGATTTGCACCCGCGCCGAAGGCCGGGGCAAGGCCATTCGCCCCACACATGCATGTGGGGCGCTGGCTCACAGGCTGGTGTCCGTCGGCAGGACCGGTGCCTCTCGCAGCAGGACGATGGCGATGCGACGGTTGCCGGCGAGTGTCGGATCGTCGGGATACAGCGGGTCGGAGCCGGCCTTGCCCGAGACCTGATAGACCCGGTCCGCGTCGACACCGGCGCTTTGCAGGATCAGGCGCGAAGCGTTGGCCCGGGCCGAAGACAGGGCCCAGTCGTTCGGCAGGGTGGCGCGGTTCGATCCGGGCGCGGCCGAGGTATGGCCGGTGATCGAGATGCGGTTGGGCAGCTGATTGATGACCCGCGAGATGGTCCGAAGCAGCAACTGGGCCCGGGCATTGGGACGGGAGGAGGTCGGGTCGAACATCGAGCGCCCCTCCTGGTCGACCAGCTGGATGCGCAGGCCTTCGGGCGTCTGGTCGATGATCAGCTGTTTCGACAGCTCTGCCAATTCCGGCATCGACTGCATGGCCTGGCGCAGCGATTCGGCGGCCGAGGCGAACTCAGCAGCCTCGCGGCGGGTGATCTCCTCGCGCAGGGCCTCCTCGCTGGCGGCGGCAAGGTTTGCGTTCTGGCCGACTTCCTGCGGAGAGTTGGCCGGCGCCTCCGGTGCCAGTTCGCTGATGACCGATTGGGAACCCGAGCTCTTGGACCCATCCTCTCCGAGGGAAGTGCCACCCAGAATGCCGCCTGATCCGGACGTGGTCGCGGAGACGCTGGCCGGGGCGAAATACTCCGCGATGCCGCGCTTCTGTTCCGGATCGGTCGTGTTGATCAGCCACATCAGCAGGAAGAAGGCCATCATCGCCGTCACGAAGTCGGCGTAGGCGACCTTCCAGGCACCGCCATGGTGGCCGCCGCCGACGACCTTCTTGACCTTTTTGATGAGGATCGGGCGATCGCTCAGGGACATGTCGGGGCTCGCGATGCAGGACGTGTGCGATAAGGTGGACAGTCAGCGTTAAGAAGGCGTTTGCGATAATCCGCTGCGGTGCTCCAAGGGGTTCGAATGCTTCTACTTCTCGCGGCCTGGCTGGTCGGGCAGGACCCGGGCACGGGCGGTCTTCGTCCTGAAGGGATGGCCGCCGCGCCGCCGACCGTCTCGTCGCCGGGGCTGGCTGCGGCCCTTCCTGACCTGGCGGCCATGCCTGGCGTCGTTCTTGTCGGCTATCCGGTCAGCGGGGGAAGTCCCCGGGGCATCCGCGAGTCGATCAACCGGTCACGGCCGCGCGAGCCGGGGCGAGAGCCGTTCGATGGCATGACCGTATGGAGCTATTCGACGCGATGGCGCGGCTCTTCTGACGGTGGGTGCGACCCGACGTCCGCGGAGGTCACCGCGCATGTCGTCATAACGCTGCCAGAGTTGACCAACCGGCAGGCGCTGGGTCGAGCTGAGCGTGAGAACTGGGATCGTTACCTGTCGCGTCTGGCGGCACACGAACAGAATCACGCCCGCATCGCCCTGGCCGGCATCGATCAGCTTCGGACCTTCATGCGCGGGGCCCCGAACTGTGAAACCATGTTGGCCGCGCGCGCGCAGATTGACGCAGCCATTCGCGACGCCAACCGGCAGTACGATGAAACGACGAGGCACGGCGCGACAGAAGGTGCCCGCTATCCCTGAGGCCTTGCCGCGCGCGAGGCCCTCGCCTAGTCGTCAGGCGTGAGCACTCCCGATACTGACGCCTTTGACCTCGCCGCCTACCGCCGGGCCCTGGGAGGATTCGCAACAGGCGTCTGCGTGGTGACGGCGCATACGCCCGAGGGGCCGTACGGCATCACGATCAACTCCTTCACCTCGGTGTCCCTGAAGCCACCGCTGGTATTGTGGTGTCTGGACCGTGCGTCGGACCGACACGACGGCTTCGCGGGCGCTGACCGATTCGCAGTACACATGTTGCCGGTCGAGGACCGCGAGATGTCAGACCGCTTCGCCTGGGGCGTCTGCCGCCTGTCATCCGACGAGTTCGACAGCACAAGCGCCGAGCCTCCGAGGTTGAAGAACGCGCTGACCCGGCTGGATTGCGTCGCGGCGGACCGGATCATCATGGGCGATCACCTGACCATTGTCGGCGCGGTCAAAGGGTTCGAGACGCGGGCAGGGGCAGGGCTGACCTATTTTCGTGGACGCTACGGCGTCGCAGAGGAGCCAGCCGCATGAAGATCGGTTTCGCGGGTCTGGGCGTAATGGGCGGGCCGATGGCGCGCCATCTGGTTCAGACGGGACATGAGGTCACGGGCTTCAATCGCTCGCCGGACAAGGCACGGGCCTGGGCCGAGGCGACCGGCGGACGGTTCGCCGCCACCGTGGCGGAAGCTTCCGACGGCGTCGAACTGCTTGTCCTGTGCGTCGGCAATGATGACGACGTGCGGCAGGTCGTGACCGAAGCGCTGCCGCATCTCGCGCCTGGTGCTGTTATCGTCGATCACACAACGACGTCCGCCCCCGTCGCGCGCGAGATGGCCGCGCTGGCGGCCGGAACGGGACGCGCCTTTATCGACGCGCCGGTCTCTGGCGGGCAGGCCGGTGCCGAGAATGGCCAGCTCAGCGTCATGGCGGGCGGCGACGCGACGGCACTTGCGCGGGTCGAGGCGACCCTGATGGCCTATTCGAAGGCCGTAAAACATATGGGGCCGTCGGGCTCCGGCCAGTTGACCAAGATGGTCAACCAGATCGCCATCGCCGGGGTCGTCCAGGGCCTGGCCGAGGCGGTGCATTTCGCCGAGGTCGCGGGTCTCGACACGACCGCAGCCTATGACGCCATCTCCAAGGGTGCGGCCCAGTCCTGGCAGATGGACAATCGCTGGAAGACGATGGCCGAGGGCCAGTTCGAATTCGGGTTCGCCGTCGACTGGATGCGCAAGGATCTGGGATTGGTGCTGGATGAAGCGCGGACCAACGGCGCGCATCTGTCGCTGACGGCGCTGGTGGACCAGTTCTATTCCGAAGTTCAGGCCATGGGCGGCGCGCGTTGGGACACGTCCAGTCTGGCGGCGCGTCTGCAGGACCGGAAGCCGCGCTCCTGAACGTGACAACCGACACAAGTGGTTCACCACGCGGTCGTCACCATGTTGCGACGCTGTAACGGCCTGATCCTAGATCTGCCCCCCATCGGGAAGGGGGTTGGGCATGCTTCAGAATCGCTCCGTGACGGACATCGTCCGATCAGTGCGCCGGATGTTTGGAGGCCGACCCCGTGCCGCCGCGGTCCTGATCACGGCTCTGCTTCTCGCCGCTGTTCCGCTGATCGGAAGCGCCCGCACGGCCTCGCTGAGCAGTCCCTCTGCCGGATATGTCGGCTCGGCGACCGCCGGCGGGCATTACGACTACGCCGGTCTGATTCACGTCCATACGACCTACTCGGACGATGCCACCGGAACCTATGAAGACCTGGCGAGGGTCGCGGGCGGGCAGGGCATCCGATTCGTGGTGGTCACGGACCATGAGACTCTGAAAGCCATCGGAGATGGCAAACAGGGCTGGCGCAACGGCGTTCTGATGCTGACCGGCGTCGAAAACGCCCGACCGGAAGGCCACTTGCTGGGGATGGGCATATCCAACGCCCCGAACCGGCGTGAAGTCCCCACGACGGCCTATCTCCAAGCCGTCAAGGCGCAGGACGGTCTGAGCATTCTGGCCCATCCGGCGCATCGGAAGTGGGCGTGGGAAGGCCCTGTCGACGAGCGGATCGACGGGATCGAAATCCTTGATCTGGCGGACCAGTTCTATGCCGCGCCGCTGGAAGCCAAGCTGGCAGCAGTCGCCATGCTGCCGGTCAACCGTATGGCGGGCTATCTGGAACTGGGAACCAAGGCCGAGCCCGCGCTCCGCATCTGGGACCGGATCACCCAACAGCGCCGGTTTGTCGGTCTGTACGCCGCTGATCTGCACCAGGCCATCGAACTGTGGGGCGAAGAGAAGATGGTCTTTCCTCCGGCGGAGGACGTCATGCGGATCGCCCGCAATCACATCGTGTCCGCAAAGCCGTTTTCGGGGGAGTTCACAGCCGATGCGGATCTTGTGTACGGCGCGATCCGGGCAGGGCACCTCTATGTGGCAGTGGATGTTCTGGGAGACTCGACGGGGTTCATGTTCAAGGCGAGCAACCGTGGAGGCGAGGCGTGGATGGGTGACGAGATCCGCGCAGCACCGGGAACACGCTACACGGTGGAGCTGCCAGAGAGCGCTCAGAGACTGGAAGCGGTCGTCCGTGTCCTGCGTAACGGCATCGAAGTGGCGCGGTCTGCAGCGGGACAGCGGGTCTATCAATTTGTGGACGACCGGCCAGGGATCTATCGCGTTGAGGTCACGACCATGGTTCCAACCGCATTCGGGCCCGATCGCGAGATGACCTGGATCTACGCCAACCCGATCTATGCCCGAGACGCGGCCGTTTGATCAACAGCGATTTCGCATAATATATCTTATGCGCCCTACAGACTTGGCGTGGGAGCGGCAACCTATGGCCCCTGTCCCACCGTTGGCGCAGCGTCCAGCAAGGCGATGGCTTCACGGACATAGCTGGCGTGAGCAACCACGCCGATCCCGAGCGGTTCATCCGACGGGCGCACTTCCGAGGTCAGGACACCGGCTATGAACGGATGATCGGGCTGGACCGTACCCGGCAGCTTGCGCGCGGCCGGCGTCCAGAACACAGGCCCACCGGAGTTTCCGGGAAAGACAGGAAAATCAAGAAGAAAGACAGGAAAGTTCTCGACCGGCGTCAGAGGCCAGGACGCGATACGTCCCGTCCTGAGGATCGGAAACCCCGCCGTGTTCGATGAATAGCCCCGCGGAAAGCCAAGTGTCAGTAGCTCGTCGCCCGGGCCGACCTGCCAGCTGTCCAGGTCTTCTCCACTAGCCAGCCAACCCAGAGGAATGGCGGCTCGAGCGAAGACGGGCGGGGCAGAGATCTCCATCACGGCGATGTCGCGCTCCGGATGCTTGGTCCAGAGCCGATCGCCGGCCATGTCGCGGATCCGCAAGGGATCGGGCGCGAACCGCCAGCCTCCACCCGGCATCTCGCTGCGCCAGCCCACGCGAGCGTCGCGGTTGGCCATACCATCGAGCACATGGTGGGCCGTCACCAGCACCGTCCGAGGTGTGCCGTCAGGCCGCGGAGCATTGATCAGGAAGGCTGTGCCGACCCGGCGGGTGCCGTCGCCGTTGTTCTGGTCGATCTGGACCGTGGCGCTGATCAGGCCAACGGTCAGGTCCCAAGCTGGCGCGGCGAGCTCCGCGATCGGCGGTTCCTGGACCTGCACCTGTTCCCAGGCGGGTTGAGGCGGCGTCTGAAGATCGAACATGGCGCCTCCCCGTTACTGGCGTTTGTCATTTGACGGCGGGCAGCCTGCGCGCACAAGGTCCGGTGTCATTTCAGGGGCTTCGACATGAACCGCCGCGACCTTCTCGCCACATCCGCCGCCGTGCTCGCGGCAACCGCCCTTCCCGCCCAAGCCCGCCCAACCGGAGCCTCGATGTCCCAAGGTACGCCCGTCCCGCCCGTCGCGAAGAAGATTCCGGTCCGAATCGAGCAGCTGGGGCGCGTCCGCACCGATGACTATCAGTGGATGAAGGACGACAACTGGCAGGCCGTGCTGCGCGACCCGACCCTGATCAAGGCCGACGTCAAGGAACACCTCGAGGCCGAGAACGCCTATCGCGAGGCGATGATGGCCTCCACCCTGCCGCTGCAGGCTGCGATGTTCGAGGAGATGAAGGGGCGGATCAAGGAGGCGGACAGCTCCGTCCCCTCCCCCGACGGTGCCTGGGAGTACTACGTCGAGTACCGGACCGGGGATCAGCACCCGCGATACATGCGCAAGCCGCGCACTGGAGGCGACGCGCAACTCCTGCTCGACGCCAACGCGCTAGCCGAGGGAAAGGCCTATTCAGAGGTCTCGTCGGCAGGGAACAGCCCTGACCACTCCCTGTTCGCCTATTCGGAAGACGCGCAAGGGTCGGAGGTACACCAGATCTTCGTCAAGGACCTGGCGACCGGCGCGGTCCTGCCCGATCCGATCGGCTCGGCCATCGGCGACTTCACCTTCTCGCCCGACAGCCAGTGGATCTTCTGGACCAACCGCGACGACAATGGCCGGCCGGACAAGATCTTCCGCCGGCCCGCCCGCGGCGGCGAGACCAGCCTGGTCTATCAGGAGGACGACGACGGCATGTTCCTGGGCGTTGGCCGGACGGCCGACGACGCCTTCATCCTGATTACCGTCGGCAATCAGGAAACGTCCGAAGCCCGGGTGATTCCGGCGGCCACGCCGACCGCCACGCCGGTCGTGCTCGAGTCTCGCGAAGTCGGGCGGCTGTACGAGGCCGATCACTGGGGCGACCGCTGGGTGATCCGCACCAACGCCGACGACTCGATCGACTTCAAGATCGTCGAGGCTCCGACAGCGACGCCGGGCAAGGCGCACTGGACCGATCTCGTCCCCCACACGCCGGGCCGCTACATCGAGGGCGTGGCGCTGGTGAAGAACCATATCGGCCGTCAGGAGCGGGCCGACGCCAATACGAAGATCATCATTCGCGACCGGGCCGGCGCCGAGCACGAGATCGCGGTGGACGAACCCGCCTATTCCCTGTCGCTGGCCGGGGCGTCGGAGTTTGACACCACGATCATGCGCTACGGCTACAACTCCCCGTCCACGCCGACCTCGACCTATGACTACGATCTGGCAACGCGCGAACGGACCCTGCGCAAGGTACAGGAGGTGCCGTCCGGCCATAACGCGACCGACTATGTCGTCGAACGGCTGAACGCTCCTGCCCCCGATGGCGAACTGGTGCCTGTGACGGTGCTGCGCCGCCGGGACACGCCGGTCGACGGCTCTGCGCCGGTGCTGCTGTACGGCTACGGCTCCTACGGCAGTCCGATTCCCGCCAGTTTCTCGACCAACCGTCTGTCGCTGGTCGACCGCGGCTGGATCTACGCCATCGCCCACGTTCGCGGCGGCTCCGACAAGGGCTGGAACTGGTTCCTGACCGCGCGGCGGATGACCAAGAAGAACACCTTCACCGACTTCATCGCGGCGGCGGAGCACCTGATCGCCCGCGACTATGCCCGGGCCGGCCATATCGTGGCCGAGGGCCGGTCGGCGGGTGGCATGCTGATGGGGGCGATCAACAACATGCGGCCGGATCTGTGGGCCGGGGTGATCGGCGGGGTGCCCTTCGTCGACGTGATCAACACCATGAGCGACACCAGCCTGCCGCTGACGCCGCCGGAATGGCCCGAATGGGGCAATCCGATCGAGGATCCCGAGGCCTACGACTATATGATGAGCTACAGCCCGTACGACCAGGTCGGTCCCATGGCCTATCCGGCGGTGCTGGCCACTGGCGGCCTGTCAGACCCGCGGGTGACCTACTGGGAACCCGAGAAATGGGTCGCCAGACTGCGGCCGGCGACGACCTCCGGCAAGCCGATCCTGCTGAAGATCAACATGGAGGCCGGCCACGCCGGGTCATCGGGCCGGTTCGACTATCTGAAGGAGGTCGCCCACGACTATGCCTTCGCGGTCTGGGCCATCGACAAGGGCTGGGAGCGGGGCTGAGCCCCCTCCGCGCTCACTCCGGGGTCAGGTTCTAGGGGTCGAGGTTCCAGGTGTAGGGCCCAACGTCCTCAGCGCGCATGACGACAAAATCGCGCGTCTCATAGCCGTCCGGGCAGGTATCGTTTCCGTCAGACCAGAAGGTGTAGGGCCCCGGATACTGGACGCAAAGCGCGTGATTGCCTGACCAGGACCGACCCGAGCCGTCCGTCGTGTCGCCGTACATGTAAAAGTTGGCATTGTCGGTCGAGACCAGTTCGGTGCAGGCGCCGTTCGCGACTGAATACCAGCCGCGGTTGATGAACCGGCCCGAGCCGACCTCGACATAGGAGATCGCAACCGTGCCGTCGCGGCCGCTGCGGTTGCAGACGCGGATGTCGACGGTCGCGGACGGCGGCGGAGCCATGCCCGGCTTGGACTGCGCGGCGGCCACGCCCGGCGCGCCGGCGGCCAGCGAAACGGCTATCGCTGTCACGAACAGATGTGTTTTCATGATCCCCTCTCCCCTGCTGGAGCTTCAGGTTATCAAGGTTCTGCGAGGATGCCACTGACAGTTGCTGACTACGGCTCCAATGCGTGGGCGGCCCGATGAGTGCTGTGCTGAGACATGCCGATGAAAGCGATTTGCCGGCGATCACCGCCCTGTATTCGACCGAGGTTGTGGGAGGGACAGCCACCTTCGAGACCACGCCGCCCGGCCTGGATGAGATGATGCAGCGGTTCATTGCGGTGCAGCGACACGGCCTGCCCTGGCTGGTCGCGGAAGTCGACGGCCTCTTTGCCGGGTATGCCTATGCCTCTCCGTTCCGGCCGCGTCCGGCCTATCGATACGGCGTCGAGGTCTCGATCTACGTGGAGGCTGATGCGCGTAGACGAGGGGTGGGCCGGGCCCTCCTGGAAGCCCTGATCGTCCGAACCCGCGACAGGGGCCTGCGACACCTGATCGGTGCTATCAGTGACAGCGACACCAGCGAGGCCTCGATCGCCCTGCATCGGGCGCTGGGGTTCAGCGACGCGGGCGTCTATCGTCAGGTCGGCTGGAAATCCGGACGGTGGCTGGACGTCACACTGATGCAACTGGACCTGGACCCCGATGGCGCGCCGCCAGCCTCGCCGGGCCTGGACCTGACGGGCGGCCTCGCTTGACACACCGGTGCCATGGGCGTGGATGGTGGTCGTGCGAAGCCTGAATATCATCCTGATGCTGCTGGGCACCTTTGCGGTGCTCCTGTTGGGCGTTGCGCCCACCGCTGCCATGACGGCTGAAGCGCCGGCGTGTCACGCGGCGTCCACCCATGCGCCAGCCGATCAAAAGGGGCCCGCCCCTTCCGGCAAGGCCATGGCCGCCATGGCCTGCTGCGTCTCCTGCG
>VFBG01000002.1:79253-79939 GCA_006515835.1 bacterium
CGTCGCGCCAGTCTTGCAAGCCCCTGCCCGCGACCTGACGGCCACGCCCGAAAGGCCGGCCCCGCCTGTCCCGGCGAGCCTGCCGATCGGTCTCTCGCCGGCTCCTGAGCACGGCCCGCCGAGGGCCTGATCGCGTCGCTCGTCACTGTGCCGCTTCGGCGGCGCGCGATCTTCCCAAGTTTCTCAGGAGGCCATGATGGCTGTCCGCCTTTCCACGTTCCTTACGGGCGCATCCCTGCTTGCGCTGGCCCTGCCCGCGTTTGCACAGGACCATTCCCACCACGGGGCCCCGCCCGCCCCGCCTTCATCCGCTCGTCAGACCCCTCCGTCCGATCCTCACGCGGGACATGCCGCACCTGCCATGCCCCAAGGGCACGTCCACTCGCCCGGCATGGTCCTGTCCCCGCCGCGGTCGGAACCCGCCGATCCTCACGCCGGCCACGACATGGCGACGATGGACCACCCGACGACCAGTACGCTCGGACACTGGCCGATGACCCGCGATGCCTCGGGCACCAGCTGGCAGCCCGACCTGTCGGTGCATGGTGGCGTCCACACCGGCACCGGCGACTGGTCACTGATGGGCCACGCGCAGTTGAACCTCGTCTACGACTGGCAGAACGGCCCGCGCGGCGACGAGAAGATGTTTGTCAGCGGCATGATCATGGGCGCTGCCCGCCGCGACT
>VFBG01000149.1 GCA_006515835.1 bacterium
GTCAGCAGGGGGAAGTTGTGCCCCTTGGCCGCCGCCTGGGTGGCGACGAGGATGTCGATCTCGCCGTCGGTCATGCGCTGGATCAGGGCGCGGGCGGATTTCGCATCGGGCGTGGTGGACGCCGACCTCGGCCTGCGCGGTGGTGACCTCCGGGCGGCGGAACGCACCTTCCAGCTGCTCACCCAGGCCACGGGCCGGGCGGGTCGGGCGGACAAGCCGGGCCGGGCCATCCTTCAGACCTGGACGCCGGAACATCCGGTGCTGATGGCGTTGGCAGCCGGCGACCGCGACGCCTTCGTCGCCGCCGAACTGACCGAGCGCGAGGCGGCATTCTTGCCGCCGTACGGCCGGCTGGCGGCGATCATCCTGTCGAGCGAAAATGCGGTGGCGGTGGAGAAATTGGCGCGCGAATTGGCCGGTTCGATTCCCAACGCCGAGCGCCTCGAAGTCTACGGCCCCGCCGACGCGCCGCTGGCCCTCGTGCGCGGCCGTCGCCGCAAGCGCCTGCTGGTCCGCGCCGACCGCGACGTCGACCTGCAGGGCTTCCTGCGGGCCTGGCTGGCGCGGGTGAAGGTCCCGGGGTCGGTCCGCCTCAGCGTGGACGTGGACCCCTACAGCTTCTTGTAGGGTGCCCACGCGCGCGGGCACGGCCCTTGCTACCTCCCCCGCTATCGTCATTCCGGCGAAGGCCGGAACCCAGCGGCGCCGAAGGCGATCTGTTCAGGCAGAGTGTCCGCGACAGTTTCGCGCTCTCGCGCGCCGCTGGGTTCCGGGTCTCCGCTTCGCTTCGCCCGGAATGACGATAGCATCGTTGGCTACCTCGGCCCCGTCAGCCGGATCTCGAACAGCTTGGGCCAGTTCTTCCCGGTCACGAACAGCCGGCGACCCACCGGGTCCCAGGCGATACCGTTGAGGACCGCGTCGGTCGGGTCCAGCCCGCTACGGTCCGGCATAAGCTCCGTCAGGTCGATAATGCCCGTGATCGCACCGGTCGCCGGGTTGATCCGCAGGATGTAGTCGGTCTGCCACACGTTTGCGAAGACCTCGCCCTCGATCCACTCCAGCTCATTGATCTGCCGGACCGGTCGCCCGTCCAGCGTGACGGAAACACGGCCGGTCTCCGCCAACGTCGCCGGATCGAGGAAGCGCAGCGCCGCGGTGCCGTCGGACAGGATCAGGCGCGTCGTGTCGTGGGTCAGGCCCCAGCCCTCGCCCGCGTATGCGAACTGGCCTTCGGGCTCGAGCGTCGTGGGGTCCCAGATGAAGCCCTTGCCGCCCTTCCACGTCAGGGTCAGGACCCTGTCGCCGACCGCGGTAAGCCCTTCGCCGAAATATTCCTCATCCAGCTCGCGCTGCTGCAGGACCACGCCGTCCTCCAGCCGGACACGACGGACCGTCGAGGGATAGCGGCCGGTACTCTCCAGCAGTTCGCCGTTCCGGAACACCAGCCCCTGGGTGAAGGCCGCGGGGTCGTGCGGATAGACGCGCACGACCTCGAATCCATAAATCGGAACGGGCGTGACCTCGGTCGCAGCCGCCGCCGCCGACTGCGCCGCCGCCGGAACTGGCGGCAGCAGCAGGGCGAACAGCAGCGCCGCGACTCTCATGGTCAGACGCCTGGCTCGGCGGTCTCTGCCTTGTTGAGACTGGCCAGGCGCGCCTCTGCGGCGGCTGCCTTCCTCGCCTGGGCCTTGCGCGAGAACATGTTCAAGCCCTCTACCGCGGCCGAGAACGCCATGGCCGTATAGATGTAGCCCTTGGGAACGTGCGCTCCGAAGCCTTCTGCGATCAGCACCATGCCGATCATAAGCAGGAAGCCGAGGGCCAGCATGACCACGGTCGGGTTCTCGTTGATGAAGTTGGCCAGCGGGTCGGCGGCCAGCAGCATGACCGCGACGGCGACCAGTACGGCCACGACCATGATCGGCAGATGCTCGGTCATGCCGACGGCGGTCAGGATGGAGTCGATCGAGAACACCAGATCCAGCAGGATGATCTGGAAGATGGCCGAGCCGACGTTGGAGATGACCACTTCGGCCTTGTTCTTCTCCAGCATGTCGTCGCTCTTGGCAGGGTCCACACTGTGGTGGATCTCCTTGGTCGCCTTCCACAGCAGGAACAGGCCGCCGGCGATCAGGATCATGTCCTTCCACGAGAAGGCGTTGTCCATGACGGTGAACACCGGCGCCGTCAGGCTGACGATCCAGGCGATCATCGACAGAAGGCCCAGGCGCATGATCAGGGCCAGCGAGATGCCGATGCGGCGAACACGCGAGCGATGCTCCGGCGGCAGTTTGTTCGACAGGATCGAGATGAAGATCAGATTGTCGATGCCCAGCACGACCTCCATGACCACAAGCGTGATCAGGGCGGCCCAGGCGGCGGGATCGGACAGGAGGGCGGTGATTTCGGTCATGGGTGTTGGGATATGTCAGCCCGGGACGCCGCGCCAGAATTTTCCGACACGGCAGGGCGCGGCAGGGCGCCGCGCTGGGGCCGCCCTCTGGACCCGGCCGTCGGGCTCGCCATTGTCAGGTGACGCGTGCCCTCAGGTCTTGCCGCCCTTCTCGACGACGTCGCCGCGATCGCCAAAATGGCGGCCGCCTCGGTCGATGACGTGTCCGCCGCTGCCGGCCGCGCCAGCATGAAGGCCGCTGGCGTGGTGGTCGACGACGCCGCGGTGACCCCGGGTTACGCGATGGGGTTCTCGCCCCAGCGTGAGCTGCCGATCATCGGCAAGATCGCCATCGGGTCGCTGAAGAACAAATTCCTGATCCTGTTGCCCGGCGCCCTGGTGATCAGCGCCTTCGCGCCCTGGGCGCTGACGCCGCTCCTCATGATGGGGGGCGCCTATCTGTGTTTCGAGGCGTCCGAGAAGATCTGGGAGAAACTGGCGGGTCACGACCATGGCGAGACCGCGCCGGACGAACTGGCTCTTTCGTCCGAAGCGCAGGAAAAGAAGATGGTCGGCTCGGCCATCCGCACAGACCTGATCCTGTCGGCCGAAATCACCGCCATCGCCCTGGCGGACCTGGCCGAACGCCCGCTGGCGACACAGGCGGCGGCCCTGGCCCTGGTCGGGCTGCTGATCACTGTGGCGGTCTATGGGGCCGTCGCGCTGATCGTGAAGATGGACGATATCGGTCTGCACCTCGCCGAGCGCCGCTCTGCCTCAGCCCGTGCGCTGGGGCGAGGTCTGGTTCACGCCATGCCGATGGTTCTCACCGGACTGGCCACCATCGGCACCGCGGCCATGCTCTGGGTCGGCGGCGGGATTCTCGTCCACGGCCTGCACGAGTATCATCTCGATCTCGTCCCCGGCCTGATCGAGGGCCTGGGGCAGGCTGCCGGGCAGGTTCCGCTGATCGGTCCCGTGACGCAGTGGCTGTCGACGGCCGCGGCCTCGGCGATCATCGGCCTCGTGGTCGGCGGGATCGTCGTGGCGATCCTGCACTTCATCCCCCGTGGCAAGCGCGCCGCCCACTGACAAGGTGCGGCAATCAGACGGGCTGCGACCCGCCGTCTCGGTTGCGGTCGGGGGGTTCCGATGCTATCAGGCGCCCGGCTGAGCCGGAGGGCGCGTTGCGAGACGCGTCCCCCAAGTGCTTTCTCAAAGCATTTCAGACCTTTGACTGGCGCGGACACGCCGCCGGTCGCCAACCCGAACGCTAACCGCGCGGACATGACTAGTGGCTGACGACTACAGGACGACGGAAGTCGGCGAGCGCTACGCACAGGCGCTGTTCGACCTTGCTGATGAAACGGGCGTTCTGGACGCCGTTCGCGCCGACCTGGCCTCGCTGCGCGCGGCCTGGAACGAGAGCGCTGACCTGCGCCGTCTGGCCCAGTCGCCGGTCATCGCCGCCGAGGACCAGCAGAAGGGTCTGACCGCCATCGCCGACAAGGCGAAGTTCAACGGCGTGACGAAGAATTTCCTCGGCCTGCTGGCCCAGAACGGCCGCTCGCGCGACCTGACCGCCGTGATCGCCGGTTTCGACCTGCTCTATGCGAAGAAGACGGGCGTGGTCGCCGCCGAGGTCGTTTCGGCCCAGGCCCTGACTGCCGCCCAGATGAAGTCCATCCAGTCGGCGCTGCGCGCCTCGCTGGGCAAGGACCCCGAAATGACCGCCCGCGTCGATCCGTCGATCCTGGGTGGCCTCAAGGTCAAGGTCGGCTCGAAACTGTTCGACGCCTCGCTGAAGACCAAGCTCGACCAGATGAAGTTCGCGCTGAAGCGCGCCTAACAACCACGCTCGCGGCTCCGACGGGGTCGCGCTGACAAGACGATAACAGAGAGCCTGTCATGGACATCCGCGCCGCCGAAATCTCGGCCATCCTCAAGTCGCAGATCGCCTCCTTCGGCGTTGAAGCGGACGTGTCCGACGTCGGCCAGGTGCTGTCGGTCGGCGACGGCATCGCCCGCATCCACGGTCTGGACAACGTCCAGGCCGGCGAGATGATCGAATTCCCGAAGGCCGGCGTGAAGGGCATGGCCCTGAACCTCGAGCGCGACAACGTCGGCGCCGTGATCTTCGGCCAGGACAACCAGATCGCCGAGGGCGATGAGGTCCGCCGCCTCGGCGAGATCGTGGACGTCCCGGTCGGAAAGGGCCTGCTGGGCCGCGTCGTCAACCCGCTGGGCGAGCCGATCGACGGCAAGGGCCCGATCCAGTTCACCGAGCGCCGCCGCGTCGACGTCAAGGCTCCGGGCATCATCCCGCGCAAGTCGGTGCATGAGCCGATGCAGACCGGCCTGAAGGCCATCGACACCCTGATCCCGATCGGCCGCGGCCAGCGCGAGCTGATCATTGGCGACCGTCAGGTCGGCAAGACCGCCGTCGCCATCGACACCATCCTGAACCAGAAGAGCACCAACGCGGCCGCCGCGTCGGAAGGCGAGAAGCTGTACTGCATCTACGTCGCCATCGGTCAGAAGCGCTCGACCGTCGCCCAGATCGTCAAGACGCTCGAGGAGCGCGGCGCCCTGGACTACACCATCGTCGTCGCCGCCACGGCCTCCGAGCCGGCCCCTCTGCAGTTCCTGGCCCCGTTCTCGGGCACGGCCATGGGCGAGTTCTTCCGCGACAACGGCATGCACGCCCTGATCGTCTATGACGATCTGTCGAAGCAAGCGGTCGCGTATCGCCAGATGTCTCTGCTGCTGCGCCGCCCGCCGGGCCGCGAAGCCTATCCGGGCGACGTCTTCTACCTGCACAGCCGCCTGCTGGAGCGTTCGGCCAAGCTGAACGCCGACTACGGCTCGGGCTCGATGACCGCCCTGCCGCTGATCGAGACCCAGGCCAACGACGTGTCGGCCTACATCCCGACCAACGTGATCTCGATCACCGACGGCCAGATCTTCCTCGAATCCGACCTGTTCTACCAGGGCATCCGCCCGGCCGTGAACGTCGGCATCTCGGTGTCGCGGGTGGGCTCCTCGGCCCAGACCAAGGCGATGAAGAAGGTCGCCGGCTCGATCAAGGGCGAGCTGGCCCAGTATCGGGAAATGGCCGCCTTCGCCAAGTTCGGCTCGGACCTCGACGCCTCGACCCAGAAACTGCTGGCCCGCGGCGCCCGCCTGACCGAGCTGCTGAAACAGCCCCAGTACAGCCCGCTGACCATGGAAGAGCAGGTCGTCTCGGTTTACGCCGGCACCCGCGGCTACCTCGACGGCATCGCTGTCGGCGACATCGGCCGCTTCGAGAGCGAGCTTCTGGCCCGCATCAAGTCGTCGAACGCCGGACTGCTGGACGGTATCCGCGCCAAGAAGGACCTCACCGCCGAGCTCGAAGCCGAGCTGAAGTCGGTGCTGGACGCCTTCCTCAAGACCTTCGCCTGAGACCGGACCGGATAGCGAGAAAGTAGCGCCGGATGGCCAGCCTCAAGGAAATGCGCAATCGGATCGGAAGCGTCAAGTCGACGCAGAAGATCACGAAAGCCCTGAATATGGTCGCCGCGGCCAAGCTGAAGCGCGCCCAGGACCAGGCTGAAAGCGCCCGTCCCTATGCCCGCAAGATGGCCGCCGTGATTGCCAATCTGGCGGCCGGCGTGTCCGGTGACGGCGCGCCGAAGTTGCTGGCTGGCACGGGCAAGGACCAGAAGCACCTGATCGTCGTCGCCACGGGCGACAAGGGTCTGGCGGGCGGTTTCAACACCAACGTCATCCGGGCCGCGCGAGAGCGGATCAACAGCCTGATCGCCGCCGGCAAGGACGTCCGCATCATCGCCGTGGGCCGCAAGTCCCGCGACGGCCTGACCCGTCTGTACGGCGACAAGCTGGTGAAGACGTTCGAGATGTCGGACCACAAGGTCATCGGCCTGCCCGCGGCGGAGCCGATCGCGGCGCTGATTGCCGAGGAGTTTGAGGGCGGCAATGCCGACGTCGTCACCCTGTTCTACAGCCGCTTCCAGTCGGTCATCGCCCAGGCCCCGACGCCGAAACAGCTGATCCCGGCGGTCGTCGACGGCGACGCCCCGCCGATCGACCTGAACGGTGCCACCTACGAGTATGAGCCGTCGGAAGAGGAAATCCCAGATCACCACCGAACTGATCGAGATCATCGCCGGCGCAGAAGCCCTCTGATCCGACCCTTGCACAGACACGACCTTCCGAACGGAACGAACCGATGACCGACACCACCGCCAAGAAACCCGCCGCCAAGAAGCCGGCTGCTCCCAAGGCACCGAAAGCCGCCGCCGCGACCGGCAACACCGCCTATACGGCCGGCACCGGCGTGGGCCGGATCGCCCAGGTCATCGGCGCCGTCGTCGACGTCGAGTTCACCGGCCAGCTGCCGGCGATCCTGAACGCCCTGGAGACGCAGAACGTCGACCAGAAGACCGGCAAGCCCTTCACCCTGGTTCTGGAAGTCGCCCAGCACCTCGGCGAGAACATGGTCCGCACCATCGCCATGGACACCTCGGAAGGCCTGACGCGCGGCCAGGCCGTGACCGACACCGGCACCTCCATCCTGGCCCCGGTCGGCCCCGGCACGCTCGGCCGCATCATGAACGTCGTCGGCGCGCCGATCGACGAACAGGGCCCGATCAAGACCACCATGTACCGCCCGATCCACCGCGAGGCGCCTTCGTTCGAAGAGCAGTCGACCTCGTCGGAAATCCTCGTCACGGGCATCAAGGTCATCGACCTGATGTGCCCCTACACCAAGGGCGGCAAGATCGGCCTGTTCGGCGGCGCCGGCGTGGGCAAGACCGTGACCATGCAGGAGCTGATCAACAACATCGCCAAGGCCTACGGCGGTTATTCGGTTCTGGCCGGCGTGGGTGAGCGCACCCGCGAGGGCAACGACCTGTACCACGAGATGATCGAGTCCAACGTGAACGTGGACCCGACCAAGAACGGCGGCTCGACCGAAGGCTCGAAATGCGCCCTCGTTTACGGCC
>VFBG01000150.1 GCA_006515835.1 bacterium
CAGCTCGCGGCCTTCGGCGCGCCCCTGCTGACGGGCGAGCCGACCAACGCCACCCGCGGCTCACCTGCCGCCGACGACGTCATGGGCGAAGGCCGGCTGGCCGACGTCGGCAAGCTGCGCGCCCTGCCCGCCCTGCCCGGCTCGAAGCTGGAGCTGGAGACGCTCAGAACGCGCTATCCCGACGCCCTGGTCCGGATCGGGCCCGAGGCCACGGAGCACGCCGTCCGCGCCGACGACGCCGACGCCCTGTCGCGGGCGCGGTTCGTGGTCTTCTCGACCCACGGCCTGATGGCCGGATCCGCCGCCGCCGAGCCCGGTCTGGTCATGACCCCGCCCGACCAGGCCACCGAAGCCGACGACGGCTATCTGAGCGCCTCCGAAGCGGCGCAGCTGAAGCTCAACGCAGAGTTCGTGGTGCTGTCGGCCTGCAACACAGCGGCCTCGGACGGGCGCCCGGGTGGCGAAGGTCTGTCCGGTCTGGCGCGCGCCTTCTTCTACGCCGGGGCGCGGTCGGTGATGGTGTCGCACTGGGAGGTGTCGGACGCCGCCACGACGACCCTGATCACCTCCGCCTTCGCCGATCTGGACGACAGCCGCGCAGGCGATCCCGGGGTCCGCGCACGGGCCTTGCAGGCCGGCATCCGTGCCGTCCGCGCCGAACGCCGCTGGGCGCATCCGGCCTATTGGGCGGCGTTCACACTGGTGGGGGAGCCAGGCTAGGCATCCCGGTCGCCCTATCGCACTTCGCGCTACTTGAGGGCGGGCGCTTACGCGCCGGCTTTTTCGGCGAAGCTCAACGCGCCCGCCGCCAGCATCGGCACCTGCGCCGCCATGGTCCGGGCATGGGCCGAAGCCGCCGTGCCGTCCCGCACCCGGCCGGCGATGCCCTGACAGATGGCGGCCAGCCGGAACAGGTTGTAGGCGAACAGCCAGTCCAGATTGGCCGGAGCCGTTCCGGTCAGCCTGGCGTAGCGTTCCACGGTCTCGGCCACCGACGGAATGCCCAGCGCCTCGATATCAGCGCCGGCGAGGCCGTTGCGGGCCGTCGCCGGAATGACCCAGGCGATCAGCAGATAGGAAAAGTCCGCCATCGGATCGCCGAGCGTCGACAGCTCCCAGTCCAGCACGGCGCGGACCTGCGGTCCGTCCGGCGTGAGGATCAGATTGTCGAGGCGGAAGTCGCCGTGGACGATCCGCGTCGGTCCGTCAGGCGGCAGGGTGGCCGGCAGGAATTCTATCAGCCGGTCCATGGCCGGGATCGGATCGATCTCGGAGGCGCGATACTGTTTGGTCCAGCGGCCGACCTGACGCTCGAAATAGTTGCCGGGTCGTCCGTAGTCGGACAGTCCGATGGCAGCCGGGTCAAAGGCGTGCAGGGCGGCGAGCGTATCGACCTGACTGTCGTATATGGCGCGGCGCTGCGCCGGATCCATGCCCGGCAGTTTCAGGTCCCAGAGTACCCGCCCCTCGACCTTGTCCATGACGTAGAACATCGAGCCGATGACGGCGTCGTCCGTGCACAGCGCATAGGGCCGTGCCACCGGATAGCCCTGCGCGTGCAGGGCCGAGATGACAGTGAACTCGCGGTCGACGGCATGGGCGCTGGGCAGCAGGGTCCCGGGCGGCTTGCGGCGCAGGACATAGGCATGCCCCGGCGTGACCAGCTCATAGGTCGGGTTCGACTGTCCGCCCTTGAACTGGCGCACCGTCAACGGACCGGCGTAGCCCGCGACATTCGCGACCAGCCAGCGGTCCAGCGCGGCCTCGTCGAGCGCATAGCGGGGATCGACCTCGCGGGTGCCGGAGAAGGTCGACTGGGCGTCTTCGGGGGCGGTCTGGGTCATGCGTCGTCCGGGTTCGCAGCGATGATGGCCGCGCGGACCGCGCCGCGCCAGCCCTTCAGCAACCGCGCGCGCTCTTCCGGTGCCATGCGCGGCGTCCAACGGGCCGGCGCCTCGACCGGATGGTCCTCCAGATCGTGGATCAGGCCGACGCCGAGCGCCGCCAGTTTGGCCGCGCCGAGCGCCGTCATCTCCTGAAACGCCGGACGTTCGACCACGACATCGCAGATGTCGGCCACGAACTGCATGGCGAAGGCGTTGGCCGTGACACCGCCGTCGACCTTGAGCACCTTGAGCTTCGGCGCGCCGTCGTTGGCCAGGGCGTCGAGCAGGTCGCGGGTCTGATAGGCCAGCGATTCGAGCGCCGCCCGCACCATCTGGGCCGGGCCGCTGTCGCGGGTCAGGCCGACGATCGTCCCCCGCGCCTCCGGCTCCCACCACGGCGCCCCCAGCCCCGTGAAGCCAGGGACCAGATAGACGCCGCCATTGTCCTTCAGGCTCATGGCCATGGCCTCGGACTGGCGCGACTCCGTGATGACCTTGAGCCCGTCGCGAAGCCACTGGATGGCGGAGCCAGCCGAGAAGATGGAACCCTCAAGGGCGTAGGCGACATTATCGCCGACGGCGTAGCCCATCGTGCCGAGCAGGCGGCTGGTAGAGCCCACTGGCTTTCCGCCGACATTGGCGACGAGGAAGGCCCCCGTACCATAGGTGATCTTGGCGTCCCCGGCCTTGAGCGCGCCATGGCCGACCAGCGCCGCCTGCTGATCACCGGCCGCGCCGTGGATGGGCAGGGCCGCGCCGAACAGGACCGGGTCACAGTCGCCGAGAGTGTCGGCGCAGCCACGGATCTCCGGCAAGACCGCCATCGGGACGTTGAACAGCTCCGCAAGATCGGGCCGCCATTGCCGCGTTGACAGATCCATCAGCGAGGTACGGCTGGCGTTGGTCGCGTCGGTGACGTGGTTCGCACCGCCGGTCAGCTTCCAGATCAGCCAGCACTCGATCGTGCCGACCCTGACCTCGCCCAGGGCCGCGCGATCCCGGGAGCCTGGTACGGCGTCCAGCAGCCAGGCGAATTTCGAGGCGGAGAAATAGGGGTCGAGGATCAGGCCGGTCGCCGCCTGAACCATCGGCTCATGCCCGGCGGCGGCCAGTTTGCCGGTGACATCTGCCGTGCGCCGGTCCTGCCAGACGATGGCGCGGTGCAGCGGCTCGCCCGTCGCAGCGTCCCAGAGCACCGAGGTCTCGCGCTGATTGGTGATGCCGATGGCGGCGAACCGTCCGACGCCGCCGGCCTTGCGGATCACCTCGCGGCAGGTCTGCAGGGTCGCGGACCAGATCTCGGCCGCATCATGCTCGACCCAGCCGGGATGCGGGAAATGCTGTTCCAGCTCGATCTGGCTGACAGCGACGGGCCGCAAGCCGCCTTCGGGCGCGGCCTCGAAGGCGATGGCCCGGGTCGAGGTCGTGCCCTGGTCGATGGCGAGGATGAGGGACTTCATCCCGGCAGGTTAGAGCGGCGGTCGGGAGACTCAACCGGTCATCTCGGCGAAGCCGCAACGCTTGAGCCGGGTGCACGAGGGGAAGGTTCATCACGACGAACACAACGAGGCACGACGGACACAACGGGTTGGAGACTAGCCCCGGCCCCGTCGTGTCCTTTGTGGATCTTCCTTTGTGTTCGTTGTGATGAACCTTCCAGCATCCAAAGCCGGCTTCGCCGGAAGGAAATGACGCGGTATGAGTCGCGAATGCACACCGCCTCCTTCGCCGGCGTTCGCGACGCCGCCCGCCAGATCGCCGGCCAGGCCGTGCGCACGCCCCTGATCGAGAACCCGGCGCTGAACGCGCTGACCGGGGGGCGCGTGCTGCTCAAGGCCGAGAACCTGCAGCGCGCCGGGGCCTTCAAATTCCGCGGCGCCTGGAACCGCATCAGCCGGCTGACGGATGAGGAGAAGGCGCGGGGCGTCGTCGCCTATTCCTCGGGCAACCACGCCCAGGCCGTAGCCTGCGCCGCGAAGATTCTCGGGGTAGAGGCCATCATCGTCATGCCCGCCGACAGTCCGAAGGTTAAGGTCGAGGGCGTCATCGGTTTCGGCGGCGAGGTGCGGATGTACGATCGCTACACCGAGAGCCGCGAGGCCATCGGCGAGG
>VFBG01000151.1 GCA_006515835.1 bacterium
ATTCTTGCCCTTGAGCGTCCCGGCTCTTCGCTACGCTTCGGCCGGGATGACAATGCGCCGGAGCTCGCGTCGAGCGCTTTTCGGACGCGGTTGAGCATGCCCTCTCCCAATGGGAGAGCGATGCCGCCATGATGACCGGGTGACCGAAACCCTCTCCCCCAAGACCGCCCGCCGTATCGCCCTGGCCGCCCAGGGCTTCGGCCGTACGCAGCCCGCCGCCCCCGGCCGCAGCCATGTCCGCGACGTGGCCCGGCGGCTGGGCGTGATCCAGATCGACAGCGTCAATGTGGTGACGCGGACCCACTATTTGCCGGGCTTCTCGCGGCTGGGGGACTATCCGCGCGACGGTCTTGAAGCCGAAGCCTGGGGCCCTCGCCGTAGCCTGTTCGAATACTGGGGGCATGAGGCGTCGATGCTGCCGCTGGAGCTGCAGCCGCTGCTGCGCTGGCGGATGGACCGGGCCAAGGACGGGGCCATGTGGACCGGCCTGTCGCGGTTCGGGCGCGAGAAGGGCGACTATATCGACGGGGTGCTGGCCGAGATCGAACGGCGGGGGCCGGTCACCGGCGGCGACTTCGCCACAGGGCCGCGCGGCGCGCCCGGCTGGTGGTCATGGTCGGACGGCAAACGGGCGCTCGAATGGCTGTTCTGGGCCGGGCTGATCACCACGAAGACCCGGAACGGGTTCGAGCGGGTCTATGACCTGACCGAGCGCGCCCTGCCCGCTCGGATCGTCGACCTGCCGACGCCGACCGAGGCCGACGCCCAGAGGGAGTTGGTCCGCATCTCGGCGCGGGCCATGGGCGTGGCGACGGCGGCGGACCTGCGGGACTATTTCCGGCTGCCGCTGGCCGATGCCCGCGACCGGGTGGCGGAACTGGTCGAGGCCGGGGAACTGACGCCGGTCGCGGTGAAGGGCTGGCGGCATCCGGCGTATCTGGGGGCCGGGGCGAAGATCCCGCGCAAGGTGACGGGCGCGGCCCTGCTGTCCCCGTTCGACAACCTGATCTGGACCCGCGACCGGACCGAGCGGCTGTTCGGGGTGAAGGTGCGGCTGGAGATCTACACCCCGGCCCACAAGCGAGCCCACGGCTATTATGTGCTGCCGTTCCTTGAGGACGAGGCGATCACGGCGCGGGTGGATCTGAAGTCGGATCGAAAGGCCGGGGTGCTGCTGGTGCAGGCGGCGTGGCGCGAGCCGGATGCGACGCTGGAGACGCCCGCGCGGCTGGCGATGGAGCTGCGGCGGATGGCCGGGTGGCTGGGGCTGGAACGGGTCGAGATCGTCGGCAAGGGCGACCTCGCCGGGGCCCTCGAATCGACCGCGAACGCATGAGAGAATTCGACGACTGAATCGCGGGGAATTCGACGACGTCCGACGAGGAATTCAGGGACAAGGACGACGCGCTCTAGACGTCGAACTTCACCCCCTGGGCCAAGGGCAGGCTGGTCGAGAAATTCACCGTTTGGGTCTGGCGGCGCATATAGGCCTTCCAGGCGTCCGAGCCGCTTTCACGCCCGCCGCCGGTGTCCTTTTCGCCGCCGAAGGCGCCGCCGATCTCGGCACCCGAGGGACCGATGTTGACGTTGGCGATGCCGCAGTCGGAGCCCCATGCCGAGAGGAAGGCTTCGGCCTCGCGGACGCTGTCGGTGAAGACGCAGGAGCTCAGGCCCTGGGGCACAGCGTTCTGCATCGCCACCGCCTCATCGAAGTCGGACCAGGTCAGGACGTAGAGGATGGGGGCGAATGTCTCGTGTTGCACCACCGCGCTCTGGGCGGGCATGCGGACGATGGCGGGGCGGACGTAGACGCCGTCACGGTCGACCCTGTTGCCGCCAACGACGATCTGCCCCCCTTGTTCGACCGCCTGCACCAGCGCGGTGTCGAAGCCGCGCGCCGAGGCGTCGTCGATCAGCGGGCCGATCAGGACGCCCGTCTCGCGCGGGTCACCGACTGGCAGGGTCTCATAGGCGGCCTTGAGGCGCGCGATCAGGGCGTCGGCGATGCTCTCATGGACCAGCAGACGGCGCAGGGTGGTGCAGCGCTGTCCGGCGGTGCCGACGGCGGAGAAGGCGATGGCGCGGACGGCCATGTCGAGGCTGGGCGTCACGATCATGGCGTTGTTGCCGCCCAGCTCGAGCAGGCTGCGGCCGAGGCGGGCGGCGACGGTCTGGGCCACCGCGCGGCCCATGCGGGTGGAGCCGGTGGCGGAGACCAGGGGGATGCGCGGATCGGCGGCGAGGGCTTCGCCGGCTTCGCGGCCGCCGATGACCAGCTGTGAGAGGCCCTCCGGGGCGTCGCCGAACCGGGCGATGGCGCGGTCGAGGATGGCGTGGGTGGCCAGCGCCGTCAGCGGCGTCTTTTCCGACGGCTTCCAGATCATTGGATCGCCGCAGATGAGGGCGAGACAAGCGTTCCAGGCCCAGACGGCGACCGGGAAGTTGAAGGCCGAGATCACCAGCACAGTCAGGCCGTAGATCTGCCGCGACAGGCCGACGGCGAAGTCGCAGATGTCGATCATCTCCTGCACCTCGCCGAGGCCTTCGGAGACGATCTTGCCGGCTTCCAAGGTGACCAGACGCGCGAGGTCGTCCTTGGAGGCGCGCAGTTCCTCACCCAGCAGGCGGACCAGTTCCCCGCGGCGCGGAGCGGGAATGCGTTTCCAGTGATGGAATGCGGCGGTCGCACGGGCGGCGACAGCGTCGAGGTCAGGTGTCTCGGCCACGCGGCCGGCGACCGAGGCGTCGATCGGCGAGCGGGCCTCGAACCCGTCGGAGCTCCAGACGCCGGAAGGCACGCCGAGGCGGCTCAGGATTTCGCGGCTTTCGGCGGCGGCGGTGTCGTCGACGGTTTCTGGGGCGGTCATGGGCGGGCTCCGGCTGGTCCGCGCGGCTTAGCGGGACCGCAGCCAAAGCGAAAGGGCCGCCCCGTCGCCGGGGCGGCCTCAGTCCGGGTGAGCGGGACCTACCAACGGTCGCGGCGGTCCTGGCGGATCATGGCCTGGATCCGGTCCAGTCGGTAGCTGAGGTCGGCGTGCTCGCGACGGTTCAGACCGTCACGGGCATAGCGCCACTCCAGCCGGCGGTACTCATCCAGTTGCCAGGCCAGACTGCGGGCCTCGCGCCGGGTGATGCGGCCGTTGTATTCCAGTCGGTCGATCCGCTGTTCCAGCCTCTGGGCCTTGACGCGCAGATCGTTGCCGTAGCCGTAGCCGCGATCATGGCCATAGTCCTGGCTGTAGCCGGGCGAACCGAAGCTGATGGAAAAGCCGGCGTTCTGGGCCAGCGCCGGCGTGGCCGTCATGACCGCCGTCGCCGCCAGCGTGGAAAGCTCATCATCCCGGCCCCGATCGGACCGTGAGCGCAAAAAACCACACGCGCCCTGACACGACCCTGAGAGCTTCGTTGTCTGGCCGTCAGCTACCTGAACCGGAACCGGCGGGGGCGACGGGGGTTTTGACGACAACCCTCTGAAGGAGACTCCCGATGAAAGTTCGCGACGTGATGAGCAAGGACGTGCAGGTCGCCCGGCCCGGCGATACCCTGCAGAACGTGGCCGCGCGCATGAGCGCCGGTGACTTTGGCTTCATGCCGGTCGCCGACGGAGACACGCTGATCGGCACGATCACCGACCGCGACATCGCCGTTCGCGCCGTGGCCGGCGGGGCCGCCTGCACCTCGCCCGTGGTGGAGTATATCTCGCGCGATCCACACACGGCCCGGGCCGATGACGACCTGAAGACCGTGCTCGATGCCATGGGCACGAAACAGATCCGCCGCCTGCCGGTGCTGGACAAGGACGACCGGCTGGTCGGCGTCGTATCGCTGGGCGACCTGTCCACGCGGGTGAAGGAAAAATACGCCGGCGAGGCGCTGGAAGACATCTCCCGCACCTGACCGGGTGCGCGTTAAGGCCCGCTTCACCCTTTCGCCAAACCGGGCGTTCATCCCGGCGTGAGAGGGTTCCCGTCGAATACGGGAGACGCCGATGGCGCGCGCGCAGTTCCAGAAGGGACAGAAGGTCTGGGTCGAATGCGTCGGCGCATGGGCCCAGATCGAGAAGGTTCAGCCTGTCTGGGCCAAGGGCTTCGAGGAGCCGGTGCGCGTCACCTATGACGTGGGACTGGGCCGAGAGTTCCTTGGCCATGAACTGCTGCTTCCCAGCGAGGATCCGGCCGCCAACGCCGGCGATAGCTGGCGGCTGATGAGGGCGCGCAACAAGTGGCAGACTGCGGACGATTGCCCGCACCACCCCTTCCCCGGCACCTACCCCGTGGTGGTGACCGACAAGGCGGATTGGGGCGGCTGGCGGGTGCCCGGCGCGGAATACGACCGCGACCCCGACCAGATCGAATTCCAGGCCCGGCTGATCGCCGCCGCGCCGCGACTGATGGCGCTTGCCGAGCGTCTGACCGCTTCGGTCGACGAGGCACCGGATGACGCGCCGCCCGAAATGCTGATGCTGGCCCGCGAAGCCCGGACGGTGCTGAAGTCGGTCACTGACGTGCTGTCGGTGCCGTCCGATGTTGCGGGCGTGTCGCCGCGGGAATCGCGGGCGGCCTGAGACGCGGCTGCGCGACAAATGGTTGATGGTTGCTAACCAAGCCTCGACAGGAATCCGCGACGCAGCCTAGATTCGCTGTTCAACGTCGAATCCTTGGGGAGAGCGCCTTGCGGGGTGAAGAGCGCCGCGTAACCAGCGAGGGGCGGCGCGCAACCGATCGGGATCGGGGACCGCCCCGCTGGATTCGTATCGCCATACTGACGCTCGCCCTGGCGATCGCTGCGCATGTGCTGCTTGTCGCCCGATCCCTTCAAGGTCCCGGGTCGGCGAGTCCGCTCGGCGGGTTCAGCTGGAGCGATCTGTGGGTCCTGGGTCCACCCATCGCCATAGGACTGTTCACCCTCGCCCTCGTCCTTCATCTGCAAGGTCGCCAGCAGGGCATCAGCCGGGCATGGGCGGCGTCAGAGCGGCGCTTCCGTGGCGCTGTCGAGGCCGCCCGCTGTGGCGTCTGGGAATGGGATACGGAGACGGAACAGGTCACCGTGTCGGACTATATGGCCGAACTGATGGGGCTGGACCGCAGCGGCTCGATTCCGTCGGACGAAATCATGTCCCGTATCCATCCGCGCTACCATGACGCGGTATGGCACGCCCTGCGTCAGGCGCAGACCTTCGGTGCCTTCGACGTCACCTTTCCCGTGCCGGACGCCGAGGGACGCGCCCGCTGGATCGATGCGCGCGGTCAGGCGCGGGGCGACCGGGGCGAGGAGGGCTTCACCAGCGTGCTCGGCGTGGCACTGGATACCACCGAGGCACGCCGCGCCAAGGCCCAGGCCCAGGCCGCAGAGAGCCGGCTGCGTGACGGCATCGAAAGCGTGTCTGACGCCTTCGTGCTGTTCGACAAACAGGGGCGGCTGATCCTCTCAAACCAGGCGTTTCAGGACGCCTTCGCCTTCGAGCCCGGAGCCTTGCGGCGGGGCGTGTTCAAACAGGATCTGAACCAGATCGCCGCCCTCGCCATCAAGTCCGACCAGCCGGCCACGGGCGGACGGGCCGGGGCGCGGGAGATCGAATTGCATGACGGGCGCTGGCTGCAACTGATCGAGCGGTTCACCTCGGACGGCGGCTCGGTCGTGACGGCGGCGGACATCACTGCCATCAAGCAGAAGGAGGCCGAGCGCCAGCGCGCCACCGAACGCCTGCACGTCACCATCACCGAGCTGGAAGACCGCGAGGAGAAGCTGTCGCTGCTGGCGCGGAAATACGAAGTGGCCATGACCCGCGCGGAGGCGGCCAACCAGGCCAAGTCCGAGTTCCTGGCCAATATGAGCCATGAGCTGCGCACGCCGCTGAACGCGATCAACGGCTTCTCCGAGATCATGGCCGGGGAGATGTTCGGCCCGCTGGGCGATCCGAAATACAAGGGCTACGCCGCTGACATCCTGAAGTCGGGCCAGCACCTGCTGTCGCTGATCAACGACGTGCTGGACATGGCCAAGATCGAGGCCGGCAAGCTGACGCTGCACTATGAGACGGTGTCGCTGAAGGAGGTGGTGGACGACGCCGCCCGGCTGATGCGCGACAAGATCGAGGAGGCGGGGCTGAACCTGCTGGTCGACGCGCCCGAACTGCCCGAGATCGAGGCTGACTATCGCGGCCTGAAGCAGGTGGTGCTGAACCTGATCTCGAACGCCGTAAAATTCACGCCTGAGGGTGGCCATATCGTCGTGACCCTCTCACGCGAGGACGATGACCGGTTGAGGGTGGCGGTCACAGACACCGGCATCGGCATCGCCGCCGATGACCTGAAGCGGCTGGCGCGGCCGTTCGAGCAGGTCGAGGGCCAGCATTCGAAGACGACGCAGGGCACAGGCCTGGGTCTGGCCCTGACCAAGTCGCTGATCGAACTTCACGGCGGCATGCTGACCATCGAGAGCGAGCCGGGCCGCGGCACGACCGTGGGCTTTGACGTGCCGATCCGGCGGCCGGGGCAGCCGTCGAGAACACAGCCGGCCCAGATTCAGGCGCGCGCAGCCTGAGATCAGGCCGGGGGCGTGGCTTTCGAAGGAGAGGATTCGCGACCGCCGCGATCCCGGCCGGCGGCGCGGCCCCGGCGGGTCAGAATTTCCGACAGGGCCCGGCGGTCGTCCGGCTCCAGCGTGGCCAGCAGGGCGACGGCGTCCGCCTCCAGCCGGGCGCGGCCACGCGATTCCGCATTGCGGGAGTCCTCAAGCAATGCCTCGGCCCGAATGGCGTCGAATGTCGCGGAGCGGCCCATTTCGACGGCCTGGCGCCGCTTGAGCCGCGCCTCCTCGAAATCGGGGCGCGCGGCGAGAGCGGAGGCGCGCAGCGTGTCCCGCACCCGCTCGCGGACCGCGGGATCGAGCTGGTCGACCAGCCGCATCGGCGAGCCGGCGCGGGCCGGGCGGTGTTGGGCCTCGACCCGGTCCTCCACCTGGGCGCGGGTGACCAGCAGGGTCGCCCCCGCGGCCACTGCGAACATGTTCAGCGCCACCGAACCGATAAGGGCGATCTTCAACGCCTTGGGGCTCATCCCAGCACCTCTGCATCGTCCACGCCGAGCAGGGAGGCCTGGTAGAGGACGGCCTCGGCCTGGGCGTCGGCGGTCAGATATGTGGTCATCATGACGCCCGCGACG
>VFBG01000152.1:0-2506 GCA_006515835.1 bacterium
GCGCTACCGCCCGCGACGCGGTCGCGGGCTGCTTGAGCGCGGGTCTTTTCGCCCGCCGGGAAGGAGTATGACTACGACTTGAGCCCGGCGGCAACGGTGTAGGTCGCCTCGGTCTTGCTCGCGACCTCTTCGAGGGTCACGCCCTCGGCCAGTTCGATCAGCTCCAGGCCCGACCCATCGGGCTTGACGTCGAAGACGCACAGGTCGGTGATGATGCGGCTGACCACGCCCGCGCCGGTCAGGGGCAGGGTGCAGGCCTTCAGCACCTTGGACTGGCCGTGTTTGTTGGCATGATCCATGACCACGACCACGCGCTTGACGCCGGCGACCAGGTCCATGGCGCCGCCCATGCCCTTCACCAGCTTGCCCGGGATCATCCAGTTGGCGATGTCCCCGTTCTCGGCCACTTCCATGGCGCCCAGGATTGACAGGTTGATGTGCCCGCCGCGGATCATGGCGAAGCTGTCGGCCGAGCTGAAATAGCTGCTTTCCGAAATCTCGGTGATCGTCTGCTTGCCGGCGTTGATCAGGTCGGCGTCGACCTCATCCTCATAGGGGAAGGGCCCCATGCCGAGCATGCCGTTCTCGGACTGGAGTGTGACCTCCATCCCGTGCGGGATGTAGTTGGCGACCAGGGTCGGAATGCCGATGCCCAGATTGACGTAGAAGCCGTCCTGCAGCTCGTGCGCGGCGCGGGCGGCCAGTTGTTCGCGGGTGCGGGCCATCAGGCAGGTTCCTCGGCGGTAGGCGCGGTTGCGGGGGCGGGGACCGGCTGGGTGGGTGCGGCGGCTGGAGCCTCCGAAGCGCCGCGACCGCGCACCGCGTCTTCGATGTCATCACTGAGCGAGCAGGTGTTCAGCATGATGATGAACAGGAAGATCACGCCCCAGGTGAGCTTGTCGCTGATGCTCTTCAGCAGTTCTTGGTGACGGGGCTCCATCAGGCGCTCTCCCTCTGGCGGACGGTGCGCTGTTCGATGCGCTTCTCGGGCACGGTCAGCACGATGCGGTCGACATAGATGCCGGGCGTGTGGATCTGGTCGGGGTCCATCGAGCCGGTCGGGACGATGTGCTCGACCTCGACGACGGTGACCTTGCCGGCCGTGGCCATCATCGGGTTGAAGTTGCGGGCGGTCTTGCGGAACTGGAGATTGCCGCGGCCGTCGGCCTTCCACGCCTTGACGATCGACAGGTCGGCGACGAGGCCGGTCTCCATGACATAGTCGCGGCCGCCGAAGCTGCGGACTTCCTTGCCCTCGGCGACCAGGGTGCCGACGCCGGTGGCGGTGAAGAAGGCCGGGATGCCCGCGCCGCCGGCGCGGATGCGCTCGGCCAGGGTGCCCTGCGGGTTGAACTCCAGCTGGAGCTCGCCGGCCAGGTACTGACGTTCGAATTCCTTGTTCTCGCCGACGTAGGACGAGATCATCTTGGCGATCTGCCGGGTCCCCAGCAGCTGGCCGAGGCCGAAGCCGTCGACGCCCGCGTTGTTCGAGATGACAGTCAGATCCTTCACGCCGCTATCGCGCAGGGCGGCGATCAGGTGCTCGGGGATGCCGCACAGGCCGAAGCCGCCGGACATCACCGTCATGCCGTCGAAGGTCAGGCCCTCAAGGGCGGACGCCGCGTCGGGGAAGATTTTCCGCATCGCTTCCTCATATTTTCACTGCCTGATGAATATTGGCAGCGCTTGTCCGTCCCTAACGCGGGGGCGGTCCCGGAGCAAGGCGGGCCAGCGTGGAAAAAAGCGAGTCCAAAGAGTCCAATGGGTCCAAAGCCGACGAAATGTGCACTCTGAAAATTCGAGTGCACATAGTGCACATTTGATGGCCGATCCGCCGGGACTGTAACCGCCGCCTGCGTCAGGAACGGTCGTGACCAAGGGTCACCAGCTGCGTCGGCCGTGGGCCGCGATGGCGATAGCGTGCGCCTTTCAGCATCATCTTCGCCGCCTCCCAGTGGATGCCCCATGTGACCTTCCACGTCAGCAGCGGGTGGGTCAGGAAGGCGCGCAGCAGCTGGCCGTCGGACAGCGGGCGGCGCTGGCCGGCGAAGCTGGCGGTCAGGATCGGCGTGTCGCCCCGGCGCACCGCCACCACGACCGACACGGCCTCGCCGGGCGGACGGACGGTGAAGTCATAGGTCAGGTCGCGGTCCATGAAGGGCGAGACGAACAGCTGCTTGTCCACCGTCTGGCGTACGGCACCGGTCCGGTCCGCCGGGACCGCGACGAGGTAGCTGTGGCGCTCCTGGAAGGTGTTGGTGACCTCATAGTGCAGGGCCGCCAGGGCACCGTTGGGCCTGTGGCAGAAGAAGACGCTGATCGGGTTGAAGCCGTAACCAAGGATGCGCGGCATGGTCAGCAGGCGGATCGGCCCGCCTGCGATGTCAATGCCCGCCTCCGCCAGATGGCCCTCGACCTGGGCGCGCAGGGGCCGGCCGGAGCGATCGCCATGGTCGCCGGTGCGCAGGCTGATCAGGCCGAAACGACCGCGGCCCAGCAAACGCAG
>VFBG01000152.1:2553-6455 GCA_006515835.1 bacterium
GCCGCCTCGGTCATCCGGTTCGGGTCAACGGGCGGGCGCACGTGAATCCGGCCGCTTTCGTTCTCGACCGACCACGGCCGGCGAACGCCGCCGAGCTGTTCGGCGACGGCGAGGCCGGCTTGAAGTCCGTCTTCATGGAAGCCCGAACCGAACCAGGCGCCGGCGAACCAGACATTGCGGCGACCCTGCAACGACCAGAGTTCGGACTGGGCCGCGACGGCGGCGGCATCGAACACCGGATGCTCATAGTCCCACTCGCCGATCACCAGCGCCGGATCGGGTGCCTTGGCCGGATTCAGGCTGACGAACAGGGGCGGGCCGGGCAGGGACTGGAGCTCGTTCATCCAGTAGGTGACGCCGCCTTCGCCCGCGCGATCTGAATATCCCAGATGGGTCCAGGCGGCCCAGGCCTTGCGCCGCTTCGGCATCAGCGAGGCGTCGCGGTGCAGGATGACGTGATTGGGCCGATAGCCGATGGCACCCAGCAGTCGGCGGTCATCCGCCGAGGGCGCTTCCGCCAGTTTCAGGGCCTGGTCGGAATGGGTCGCCAGGACCACGGCGTCGAACCGTTCGATCCGACCGTCCTCGAACCGCAGCGCCGCGCCATCGAGACCACGCAGCACGCCGGTGATCCCGGCGTTGGTGACGACCCGTCCACGGAAGGCCTCGGCCAGCCGGGTCACATAGGACCGGCTGCCGCCGTCGACCGTCCGCCAGGTCGGCCGCAGATCCAGCTTGAGCAGGTTGTGGTTCATGTAGAACCGCACGAACGAGGCCGCCGGATAGTCCGCCATCTGCCCCATGGTGCAGGACCAGATCGCAGCGGCCTGCGGCAGCAGGTGGGCCTCCCGGAACAGCGGGCCGTAGCCGCCGCGCACCAGATAGGCCTCCAGCGTCTCTCCGGTCCGCTCCAGCTCGGGCAGATCGCGCGGTGCCTGCTTCTGGAACCGCAACAGGTCGCCGATCATGCGCCAGAACCGGGGGCTGGCGTAGTTGCGCTTCTGGGCGAACAGGGCACCGAGGCCCTGGCTGCAGTATTCGAAGGCGCCGTCGTCGATGGAGACGGCGAAGGACATCATGGCCGGCTTGGTCGGCACGTTCAGGTGCTCGAACAGGGCGGTCAGATTGGGATAATTGGCCTCGTTATAGACGATGAAGCCGGTGTCGACGGCGACCGGCCCCTGCGGCGAGGGCGCATCGACGGTGCTGGAGTGCCCGCCCAGGCGGCCGTCGGCCTCGAACAGCGTGACCTCATGCTCCTGCGACAGCAGCCAGGCGCAGGACAGTCCGGTAATGCCGGAGCCGACCACGGCGATGCGCCGTCCGGCTGGCGAGGCGGGCGTCTCCGCGACGAGATGAGGGGGCATGCCGACTCCAACTGTGGTTCAAGAGAGCTACGGCGGAAACAGCGCGACGGATGCCGTTCATCCGGATGCTACGCTCAGGCGTAGCTATGGGATAGTCAGGCTTGTCAGGAACGCCCATGTCTCTCGCGAACGTCGCCATACGCCGGCTTCAGGATGCCCCATTCCCCGACTTCATTGCCCGCCCGGCGATCGACAGTCTGGTCAGCGAGGCGCGCCGACGGCTGGACCGCGAGGCCCCGCATGACGAGGCCGTCTTCGCCCGCGACATGGCGGAGCGCGCGATCGCCGAACATACGGCGGCGGCCAACGCCCAGCACTATGAGCTGCCGCCCGAGTTTTTCGAGATCTGCCTGGGCAAGCGGCTGAAATATTCCTGCTGCCTCTATCCGGCGGCTGACACGACGCTGGATCAGGCCGAAGAGGCCGCCCTGGCAGAGACCTGCGCCCACGCCGGCCTCACGGACGGCCAGAAGGTGCTTGAGCTGGGCTGCGGCTGGGGATCGCTGAGCCTGTGGATGGCCGAGCGCTATCCCAATTCGACCATCACCGCTGTGTCGAACAGCCATGGCCAGCGTGGGCATATCGAGGCCCAGGCCGCGGCGCGGGGCCTGACCAATCTGACTGTCATCACCTGTGACATGAACGATTTCAAACCGGCGGCTGAGGGTGTGTACGACCGGATCGTCTCGGTCGAGATGTTCGAGCATATGGCCAATTGGCGCGCCCTGCTTACGCGGGCCCATGGCTGGCTGAAGCCGGACGGGCGGATGTTCATCCACATCTTCACCCATCGTGACGCGCCCTACCGGTTCGATCACACCGACAGCGGCGACTTCATCGCCCAGCATTTCTTCACCGGCGGCGTCATGCCCAGCCGCGGCCTGATGCGGCAGTTTCCGGACCTGTTCCGGGTCGAGCGCGAATGGACCTGGAACGGCGTCAACTATCAGCGCACCGCCGACCACTGGCTGGCCAATATGGACGCCAACGGCGACCGCGTGATGGAGTTGATGCGTGAGACCTATGGTGCCGATGCGGCCCTGTGGCGCCGACGCTGGCGGCGGTTCTATCTGGCCACGGCCGGCCTGTTCGGCAACGATGGCGGCAACACATGGGCGGTCACCCACTATCTGCTGAAGCCGGCTTGAGGACCTGAAGACATGATCAAATACATTGTCGCCTATCTCGGTGCCGGCCTGACGTTCGCGGCCATAGACGCCGTCTGGCTGACCACCATGACCAACCGGCTCTACAAGCCGGTTCTGGGCCCGATCCTTGCCGACAAGCCGGACATGAAGGCGGCGGTCGCCTTCTACCTGATCTCGATCTTCGGGACGGTCTTCCTCGCCATCGAGCCGGCGCTGCGCGAGGGAGCCTGGCAGCGGGCGGCCATCAACGGGGCGGTGCTTGGGTTCGTGGCCTACGCCACCTACGACCTGACCAACCAGGCGACGCTCAACGTCTGGTCGCTGAAGCTGACCCTGATCGACCTGTGCTGGGGCACGGCCCTGACAACGACTTCGGCCATCGGGGGATATTTCGCCGCCCGGTGGGCTGAAGGAAAGTTCGGCTAAAGCTCTCGGGATTAACCTTTTTCTTCCCGCGAGACGGGCGCGAGGTGGCCAGATCGCCGCGATAGGGTAAAAGGTGCGACTGGACGGTGTTCAGTCGGGGAAAATGGCTTTGCGTGCTGGCGTCAATGCTCTGACGGCGATCTTCGTGGTCGGCGTTCTGGCCGGACTGGCGTTGACGCCGGACGGGCGGGCATGGCTGCGCAATCCGACGATCATGCTGGGCGACAAGGCCGCCGCCTCGGCGCCGCCACCTGCTGTGCCCGCGCCGGTCGCTGCTGCGCCCGTCGCCGCTCCGGCTCCCGCCATCGTCCGCGTGACGCCGCTGAACGCCCGGCTGGCGCAGGGGCCGCTGCGGATCGGCGTGTTCGGGGACTCGATGGCCGACGGCCTGTACGCGGGCCTGTACCGCGACCTGCAGGATCAGCCGAACATCTCGGTCACCAAATTCTCCCAGGTTTCGACCGGGCTGAGCCGCTACGACTATGTCAACATCCACGCCAAGACCCAGGCCCAGCTCGACGAGCATCCGGTCGATGTCGCCGTGATGCTGTTCGGCACCAATGACGCCCAGGGCATCGACACCGGCGGCGTGGTGCACATGTTCGGCACGGACGGGTGGAAGGCCGCCTATGGCAAGCGGATCGACGATCTGGTCGCCCTGCTGCGCAGCCGCAATGTCGCGGTCTACTGGGTCGGCCTGCCGCGCATGAAGCGCGACACTTTCGACGCCCGGATGATGCTGATCAACGGCGTGGTCGAGGCCCGGATGCGGGCGCTGGGCGTGCCGTATATCGAGACCGTCGGCCTGACCTCGAACGGCGAAGGCGGCTATGAGGCCTATCTGCCAACCGATGGCGGACGCCGGGTCCTGATGCGCGCCGGCGACGGCATCCACATGTCGATGGCCGGCTATCTGCGCATGAGCGCCCCGGTCGCTGCGCGGCTGAAACGCGACGCGGGG
>VFBG01000153.1 GCA_006515835.1 bacterium
CCGCCGCGGCCGCCGCTCGTGAAGAAGCCCGGACGGCCTACGCTGCCGCCCGCAAGGCCGGCGAGGACGCCGAGGCCGAACTGGCCGGCGGACGCCGGATGGAGAACGTCGGCCGCCTGACCGGCGGGCTGGCTCACGATTTCAACGCCCTGCTGGGTGTGATGACCGGTGCGCTCGATATGATGCTGCGTCAGGCCGACGACCCCGCCCGGGTCCGTCGCATAGGCCAGGCCGCACTTGCCGCGGGCCAGCGTGGCGAGCTTCTGACCCGCCGCCTGACCGCCTTCTCGCAGGGCGACGACGAGCCGGTGCTGCGCGTCCTCGACGCCGGCGTGCTGCTGCGCGGCATGGAGAGCCGCCTGCGCGCCCTCGGTGGGCCGGGTGTCGACCTGATGATCGAGGGGCCGGCGGATGCCGCGCCCGTCCGTCTGGACCCCGTCGCCTTCGAGGGCGCGGTCCAGAGCCTGACCCGGAACGCCGTTGAGGCCGTCGCCGGACGGGGGTCGGTCGCGGTGCGGCTGGAGACCATGCTCGAGGGCGGGGTCCGCCTCAGCGTGCGCGACAGCGGTCCGGGCATGGATCGCGACCTCGCCGCCCGCGCGGTCGAGCCCTTCTTCACGACCCGCGAGGGTGCCGCCGGCCTCGGCCTGTCCCAGGCCTATGCCTTCGCTCGCCAGTGCGGCGGCGTCCTGTCGATCGACAGCGCGCCCGGTGAAGGCGCCGAGATCTCCATCACCCTGCCCAACGCGAGCTGAGCCGCCACCTTCCACCGTTCGCCCGCGAGGCGTATGGTGGTTAACGCGGGGGCGGGAGGTTCTTTATGAAGCTGTTGCGATTCATCGTCGTCCTCGCGGTCATAGGCTACGCCGGTTGGCTGGCCTGGCCGTTCATCTCTCCCTTCCTAGAAGGCGCGGGTCCCGATGTGGCCGCGTCGCGCATGGGGGCCGAGGCCACATCGGGCGGTGATCTGTTCGGCTTTCTTCCGGCCTGGACCCTGTGGGTCGCGGCGGTGGGCCTGTATCTGATCGCTGCCCTGATGCTCGGCTCGGGGAATCCCAAGGCCGCCGTGGCCTATTTCTTCGGCTTCATCGCCGACGCCGTGCTCCGGCTGGCGCTCGATCAGCAAGGTGGAGGCGACGCCGCTGCCCGCTCGGGCGGTCCAACGACCATGGCCGCGCCAGAAAGCATGAGCGGCCTGCCGGTCGATCCGGTCTGGCTGTTGCTGGGCGCAGTCTTCCTGCTCGGGCTGCTGGTCGTTGTGGCCAGCCGTCGGGCGCGGCGCAAGCGCGAAGCGGGCCAACTGAATTTCTGAAGCTCCGACTGCGGATTGGCCGCGAAACCCCCTATATGCGGGCTGACGGTTGACGCATGCGGGCGGGCCGTTAGGTTCCGCGCGCCTTTCCGCGCCCAGCTCAGACCCGAGAGATTCCATGGCCGACGCCGCCGTTTCCAGCGCCTCGTATGACGTCGTCATCATCGGCGGCGGTCCGGGCGGCTACAACGCGGCCATTCGGGCGGGCCAGCTCGGCCTGACCGCGGCCTGTGTCGAAATGCGCGAGACTCTCGGCGGGACCTGCCTGAACGTCGGCTGCATGCCCTCCAAGGCCCTGCTGCACGCGTCCGAACTGTATGAGATGGCGGGCAAGGAATTCGCCGGCATCGGCATCGAGGTGACGCCGAAACTCAATCTGCCGCAGATGATGGCGCAGAAGTCCGAGAGCGTGACCGCCCTGACCAAGGGCATCGAATTCCTGTTCAAGAAAAACAAGGTCGACTGGGTCCGCGGCCGCGGCCGCATCGCCGGTGCCGGCCGGGTGGAAGTGACCGCCGCTGACGGCTCGGTCAGCACCCTGTCCGCGAAGAATATCGTCATCGCTACGGGCTCCGAGCCCACCCCCCTGCCGGGCGTGGCCTTCGAGGACGGCAAGGTGGTGGACTCCACCGGCGCCCTGTCGCTGCCGACCGTGCCGAAGCACCTGATCGTCGTCGGCGCCGGCATCATCGGTCTGGAGCTGGGTTCGGTCTGGCGCCGGCTCGGGGCGCAGGTGACGGTGGTGGAATACCTCGACCGCATCACCCCCGGCATGGACACCGACCTGGCCAAGGCCTTCCAGCGCAGCCTCACCAAACAGGGCATGACCTTCAAACTGGGATCGAAGGTCACGGCGGCGAAATCGTCGAAGGACGGCGTCGAACTGACCGTCGAGCCTGCCGCCGGCGGGGCCGCGGAGACGCTGAAGGGCGATGTCGTTCTGGTCGCCATCGGTCGTCGCCCCTACACCGAGGGTCTGGGCCTGGATACGGTGGGTGTAACGCCCGACAAGCGCGGCTTCCTCGACAACGACCACTTCAAGGTTGCGGACGGCGTCTGGGTCATCGGCGACGTCACCCACGGCCCGATGCTGGCGCACAAGGCCGAGGAGGACTCCGTCGCAGTCATCGAACTGATCGCGGGCAAGGCCGGCCATGTCGACTACAACCTGGTCCCCAGCGTGGTCTACACCGCCCCCGAGGTCGCCTGGGTCGGCCAGACCGAGGACCAGCTGAAGGCCGCAGGGGTCGCCTACAAGGTCGGCAAATTCCCGTTCACCGCCAACAGTCGGGCGAAGATCAATCATGAGACCGACGGCTTCGCCAAGGTGCTGGCCGACGCCGCCACCGACCGGATCCTGGGCGTACACATCATGGGCCCGCAGGCCGGTGAGATGATCGGCGAGGCCTGTGTGGCCATGGCCTTCGGCGGGTCGTCGGAAGACATCGCCCGCGTCTGCCATCCCCACCCGACCCGCTCGGAAGCCGTCAAACAGGCGGCCATGGGCGTCGAAGGCTGGACGATGCAGGCCTAAACGCCGGGTAGCTCCACCGCCCGCGTTGACTGTCGGCGCAGGCCGGAGAAGGTCACTGTGTCGGCGGGGAAGTCGAGGGTCACCTCGCGGAACCGTCCCAGCAGGTCGGCGCCGATCAGCAGGGCGGGGCGCTCGCTCAGACCGAGCGTCTGGAAACAGTGCAGGTCAGCGAACAGCATGGCCGTCGCGCCGAGCCGGGTCGCGCCCAGCCTCAGGTCGTCGACCTGCGACAGGTCGGCGCTCAGGCTCTGGCCGGTGACCCCATAGATGGGCACTGACCGGGTCAGGCGTCCGCCGTCCCGGCGCCGCGCTTCGATCGCCCGGCGAAGCGCCAGATTGCCGATCGAATATTGTGCCCCGCTGTCGATGAAGGCGACGGTCGGCTGGCCGTCCACCGTCACCTGCGTAAGCATCATCTGGCCAAAGGGACCGGTCGTCGCCCTCAGGCCGTCACGGCGAATGCGAGAACCGGTCTGCATGTCTCCGCCCATGATGACGGCGATGCCGCGCATGGTCAGGCTGGCCGCACGCCGCACGACGTCGAAGCGAAGCTTGAAGCGCCCCAGAACGTCGAGGCCGATCAGGCCGTCGGCACCCAGCTGGTCGCGCTCGAACACGGGACAGGTCAGGTCGCGGAAGCCGAGGCCGCTGAGCTGCAGCCGGCTCACCGCCACGCTGCGGGTGACACGCGCCTCGGTAATGCCGTGCACCGTGACCGGCCGAAGCGCGGGCAGGGCCAGCTCGTTCGCCAGACTGTCGGCAATGGAGGTCGTGCCGGCACCGGTGTCGATCACGAAGGTGAACGGGCCGCGGTTGTTGATGAAGACCGCCGCCCCGACCCGGGTGAACAGGTTGGCGAGCAGCTGGATCGGCTGTGTATCGAGCCCTGGCTCCGGCTCCTGCGGGCCGTCCTGCGCGTCCGCTGGCCATGCTACGCCCACGCCGACGGCGGCAGTCAGGCCGGCGATCAGACCGCGGCGGTCCAGGCCCTGAAAATCACTTGCACCCAGCGCCGCCTCCCCAGCGGTTTTGAGCCTCACTGTAACCAGCCCGGCCCCTTCAGCGCCGGGGATGGGCACCCGAATATGCGTCCAACAGCCTTTGTGCGTCGACGGCGGTGTATTTCTGGGTCGTCGAAAGGCTGGCGTGGCCCAGCAGTTCCTGGATCGAGCGCAGGTCTGCCCCGGCACCCAGCAGGTGGGTGGCGAAGCTGTGGCGCAGGGCGTGCGGCGTGGCCGTGGCGGGCAGGCCCAGGCGTCCGCGCAGCCGCTGGACCATGGCCTGCACATGCCGTGGCGTCAGCGGCCCGCCGCGACGGGCGCGGAACAGGGCGTCGGCGGGGGCCAGCGGGAAGGGTTGCAGGGCCAGGTAGCCGTCCACCGCCTCGCGAACCGCAGGCAGAACGGGGGCCAGCCGCGTCTTGCCGCCCTTGCCGGTGATGCGCAGGGTCTCGGGCAGGGGGGCGTCGGACCGGCTCAGGGACAGCCCTTCCGATATCCGCAGGCCGCAGCCGTACAGCAGGGTCAGGACGGCGCGGTCGCGGGCGGCCTCCCAGGCTTCGGCGTCGGGATCGGTGTCGGTCTCCTGCAACAGACCGCGCGCCTGATCCTCGCTGACGGGGCGGGGCAGGGACGCCTTGATCCGCGGACCTCGTACCAAAGCCAGCTGCGGTGCCGGCGTGCCGCAGCGCCGGTCGAGGAAGCCGTGAAAGGCGCGGATCGCCGACAGGGTCTGGCTGATCGACCGGGCCGCCAGCGGATGATCGCCGCTGCGCCGCTCGGCCAGATGGCCGCGAACCTCGGCGGCGGTCACCGTTCCAAGATCGGCCAGCCGTTGCGGTCCGCCCCGGTGCCGCTCCAGAAAGGCGAGATACAGCCTGCCGATGCGGCCATAGGCTTCCAGCGTGTTCGCCGCCAGACGCCGTTCGTGGGCCAGGTGTTCCAGCCAGGCCGTGAGGGCTCCGTCCGCGCTCAGTTGAGGATCGGCCATCGCTCGGCTGTCCGTTCCACCACCCGGGCGATGAAGGCCACCAGTTCACAGCCCATGGTCGGGGTGAAACCGTCCTCTTCGGGCGAGCCGAAGGCACAGATGGCATGGCGGGCGGGCGTTTCCGCGCCGGGGAACTGCGGGGCCATGCGGATCAGGGCGACGGAGTTCACCTCGGCCTCGTTGGGCCCGAACAGGTTGAGGCCGTCGAAATTCGGGCCCAGCCAGGTCAGGCCGTGCTCGCCCAGCAGGGAATCGACGCCGCCGACCTCGAGGCCGCGCCAGCCGAACGGCACGCCGCCGGGCTTCTCAAGGGCAATAGCCGCGCCGGCGAGGCCGAACCGCCCCTGCGCCACCGCATCGAGACGGCGTGCCAGATCGGACGGATTGCGGGCCTCCATCAGGTCGAGCGCCGCGACATGGGTCTGGGTCTGGGCGGCGAAATTGGCCCGGGCGATGGATTCAATGCGTTTGCGGGCGTCGGCCTCACGCTCGGCGGCCTCTTCCAGCTTCGTCAGGGCGGCGCGGCCGAACTCCACGACATTGCGGCCGTGCGGCTTGAGCCCGATCTCCTCCAGCAGGGACCGGTCGTCCAGCAGGGTCTGGGGATTGGCCTGCAGCCAGGCGCGAATCTCCGGCCAGTGCGGCTCGGCCGGCGGAAGTTTCGAAAAGAGGTCAGGCTTGCCGCTCAAAGACCTCTCCTCGAGGTGACTCTACAGGATGGACTGGCCCGTCTTGCCCCAGTCCGCCAGGAAGGCATCAAGCCCCTTGTCGGTTAACGGGTGCTTGACCAGGGCCTTGAAAACGTCGGCCGGGATGGTCGCGGCGTCGGCGCCGGCGACGGCGGCGGCGCTGACATGGTTCGGATTGCGCAGGGAGGCGGCCAGAATCTGCGTGTCGAAGCCGTGCACGTCGTACAGCACCCGGATCTCTTCCAGCAGGCCGATGCCGTCGGCGCCGTGGTCTTCCAGCCGTCCAACGAAGGGCGAAATGAAGGTGGCTCCTGCCTTGGCGGCCAGCATGGCCTGGGCGGCCGAGAAGCACAGGGTAACGTTGGTCTTGATCCCCTTGTCGGCAAAGGCCCGCGCGGCGCGCAGTCCGTCCCAGGTCAGGGGCAGCTTCACCACCACGTTCGGGGCGATGGCGGCCAGCTTGTCGCCTTCCTTCACCATGGTCTCGAAATCGGTCGCCACCGCCTCGGCGGAGATCGGCCCCTCGACGAGGGCGCAAATCTCGGCGATGACCTCGGCGATGTTGCGACCGGATTTGGCGATCAGCGAGGGATTGGTGGTGACGCCGTCCACCATGCCGGTGGGGACCATGTCCTTGATGACGGCGACGTCGGCTGTGTCGAGAAAGAGTTTCATGTCGGTCTCTCTAGCGGAGCGCGAAGGGCGGTGAAAGTCGCCAGCGTCCTCATTCCCCTGCCGGTGTCCGAGGCCTTCGACTACGAGGTCCCCGAAGGCATGGATGTGACGCGCGGCGATCAGGTCGCAGTGCCGCTGGGGCCGCGGCTGATCCGGGGCGTCGTGTCAGAGGCGCGCGAGACGACCGGCTCGAACCGGCGGCTGAAGGCGATCGACCATGTGCTGGACGATCCGCGCCTGCCCGAACGCACCGTGGACTTCGTGGAATGGGCAGCACGCTGGACGTTGAGCGCGCCGGGCGAGATGGCGGCGGCGGCCCTGAAGGGGCTGCGCGCCCCTCGGCCCCGTCCCGAGCGGCGGGTCCGCCGGGTTGGGGCAAGCTGACGGCCCCACGTGCGGCGGTGCTGGAGGCGCTGGGCCAACGCTCCATGGCCGGTCCCGATCTCGCGCGGGCGGCAGGGGTGTCGTCCGGCGTGGTCAAGGGTCTGCTGGACGAGGGCGTGCTGGAGGTCATCGAGATCGAGGCGGTTGCCGCCTTCGACGCTCCCGACCCCGACCACGCGCCCGCCGCGCTCAATCCTGATCAGGCGGCCGCGGCAACGGCGATCGCGGCGGCCACGGGCAAGGGTGGCTTCGCTCCCTTCCTGCTCGACGGCGTCACCGGCTCGGGCAAGACCGAGGCCTATCTGGAGGCGGCGGCTCGCACCCTGAAGGCCGATCCGGCGGCGCAGATCCTGATCCTGCTGCCCGAGATCGCCCTGACCCAGGACCTGATCGCCCGCATCACCGCCCGTTTCGGCGCGGCTCCGGCCGAATGGCATTCCGGCATCGCCCCGCCGCGCCGCCGTCAGGTCTGGGAGGCCGTGGTCGCCGGCCGCTGCAACATCGTGGTCGGCGCCCGCTCGGCGCTGTTTCTGCCGTTCGTCAATCTGCGACTGCTCGTCGTCGACGAGGAGCACGATGGCTCGTTCAAACAGGACGAGGGACTGGTCTATCACGGCCGCGACCTCGCCGTGGCCCGGGCCCGGATTGAGGGGGCGACGGTGGTGCTGGCCTCAGCGACGCCCTCGCTTGAGACCCTGTGGAACGCCCATCAGGGCCGCTATGGCTGGCTGAAGCTGGCGGCGCGGCACGGGACGGCGATCCTGCCCGAGGTGACCCTGCTGGACTTGCGTCAGTGCCCGCCGGATCCCCAGACCTGGTTGTCCCAGCCTCTGCGCGAAGCCATCGGCGAGACGTTGGCGCGCGGCGAACAGACCCTGCTGTTCCTGAACCGGCGCGGTTATGCGCCCGTGGTCCTGTGCCGAACCTGCGGCCACCGGATGACGGCGCCCGACACCGACAGCTGGCTGGTCGAGCAT
>VFBG01000154.1 GCA_006515835.1 bacterium
GGATGCGCTCCTCATCCCCCTTCATCGCAAAGGCGGTGACAGCGACAACGGGGATGTGGCTCAGCTCCTCGTCGTCCTTGAGCCATTTGGTGACTTCCAGGCCGCTGATCTCGGGCAGCTGGATATCCATCAGAATCAGGTCGGGCTTGTGCAATCGCGCCAAAGCCAACGCCTGCAGGCCCTCTCGGGTCTGCAGCGTCTCATAGCCCTGCGAGTCGAGCAGATCATGAAACAGCTTCATGTTCAGCTCGTTATCCTCGACGATGAGGACTTTCTTGGACATCATCACCTTGGCCTGGTTGCCTCTGGGTGCGGCTGCACGGAGGCTTGGCGCCTTCTTCGTGCACTGTGACCCCGCGGGTCTTAAGTTGGGGTGAAGCATGGGAGGCCGCTCCCCACCCACTGTCGTCATTCCGGGCGAAGCCTCGCGCTTGCGAGGCGCAGACCCGGAACCCAGCGGTGCCGCGACAGCGGCGAAACACCAGCGGTGGCAAGAGGCCTCTATTCCCTGAGCCGTGCGCTCCCGAAAGCTTCGCGGTCTCGCTGCGCTCGCCGGGGAATGACGATAGCGGGAGGGACAACCGCTCGCAGCCGCCCTTGAAATGGCCGATACTCCCCCGTCATGACCCCGACCCGCGCATGAAATCCATCTGCCGCGACTGCCTCCACACCGGCGACCGCAAGGTCGACCGCTGTTCGGCCTGCGGCTCCCGCCGTATGGTCCAGCACGACGAACTCGACCAGCTGACCATCGCCCATCTGGACTGCGACGCCTTCTACGCCTCGGTGGAGAAGCGCGACCGGCCCGAGCTTCGAGATCGGCCGGTCATCGTCGGCGGCGGCAAGCGCGGGGTGGTCTCGACCTGCTGCTACATCGCGCGCCAGTACGGCGTTCACTCGGCCATGCCGATGTTCAAGGCGCTGAAAGCCTGTCCGGAGTCCGTAGTCATCAAGCCGGACTTCCGCAAATATATCGCCGCCAGCGAAGCCATCTTCGGCGCGGTCGGCAAGCTGACCCCATTGGTCCAGACCCTGTCTCTGGACGAGGCCTGGATCGACCTGGCCGGCACCGGGCGGCTGAACGGAGGCCCGCCCGCGTTTCAGCTGATCCGCCTGCAACAGCAGATCGAGTCCGACACCGGCCTGACCGTCTCGATCGGCCTTGCCCCCAACCGCTTCCTCGCCAAGGTGGCGTCCGAGCTGGACAAGCCGCGCGGGTTCTCGGTGCTGGGATCAGAGGCCGCCGCCGTGCTCGCGCCCCGCCCGGTCGGCATTCTGCCCGGCGTCGGCCCGGTGTTCCGCAAAACATTGCAGAGCGACGGCTTTGCCACCGTCGGTGATCTGGCGGCCGCCGATGTGCGTGATCTTGTCAGACGGTATGGCGAAACCGGTCTGAGACTGCATGATCTCGCCCACGGTCGGGACGCCCGCGCGGTCAATCCCACCCATGAGCGCAAGGGGATGAGCGCCGAGACCACATTCAACGAAGACCTGACCTCCGCCGAGGACCTCGAGGCCGAGCTGTGGCCCCTGTGCGAGAAGCTGGCGTCCAAGGCGCGGCGGGACGGCGTGGCGAGCCGGGTGCTGGTGCTCAAGCTGCGCCGCACGGACTTCAAGATCGTCACCCGCCGGATTTCCCTGCCCGAGCCGGTCCAGACCGCCCGCGCCCTGTTCGCCGCCGGCCGCGCGCTGATGGCCCCCGAACTGGGCCGCCCCTACCGCCTGATCGGCATCGGCATGGGCGAGGTGGTGGACGCCGTCGATGCCCATGCGCTGTTCGAGACCGCCGAGACCCGGACGCTCAAGACCGAGACGGCTATCGACCGGCTGCGGGCGAAATTCGGCGCCCGGGCCGTCGTGGCGGGGCGGGCGTTGAAGGACTGAGCCTGTGGCATCCTGCCGCCGTCACAGAACCATGATGACCGCATGGTCAAGCCTCGCCATAAGCGACGCCATCGAATCCGGAGTTTCCATGCGCCCTCATCGTCGTGACCTGATCGCCGGCTCGGCCGCCGCATTCGCCTTCACAGGTTTCTCGCGCCATGCCGCAGCGCAGACGGCCGCAACTGAGGAAACCTACGTCAATCAAGTGGCCGGCTACGGGCCCCTGGTGCGCGATTCCAATCGCATGCTCGACCTGCCGGAGGGCTTTTCGTACCAGGTCATTTCCCAGGGCGGCGACACCATGGACGACGGCCTGTTCACGCCCGGTCAGTTCGACGGCATGGGCTGCTTTGCGTTGGACGGTTCGCGCGTTGCCCTGGTGCGGAACCACGAGCTGAAGGGCTCAAGCGGCCTGCATCGCAACCTCGGGCCCGGCGGCTTCCATCAGGAGCGCATCGGCCTGCTGGACCCGGCCAAGGGTTATGACACCTACAAGGATGGCCGCCCCTTGCCCGGTGGTACCACGACCCTGGTCTACGATCTCGAGACACGTCAGGTGGTGCGTCAGTTCCTGTCCCTGTCCGGCACCAGCACCAATTGTTGCGGCGGGCACACCCCTTGGGGCAGCTGGCTGACCTGCGAAGAGACTGAGGAGACGCCCGCCGACGCCGATGTGTCCAGGGCGCACGGCTATGTCTTCGAGGTGCCGGCGAATGGAACCGGCCTTGCCGATCCAGTGCCGTTGAGGGCCATGGGCCGCTTCGATCATGAGGCCGTCTGCGTCGATCCACGCACCGGCATCGTATATCTGACCGAGGACAAGGCCGACGGCCTGTTCTACCGATTCATACCGACGACGCCCGGAAAGCTGGCCGACGGCGGCCGGTTGCAGGCCATGGCTTTCCGCGACGCGCGCGGCTCGGACAGTTCGAACAACGAGACCCGTCTGTGGTCCGTCAACGACTGGCGGGACGTGGTCTGGATCGACATGGAAGACGTCGAGAGCCCAGCGGGGGACCTGCGCATGCGCGGCCATGCCGCCGGCGCGACGCTGGTGGCGCGCGGCGAGGGCATTTTCTGGGGCGACGGTGAGCTGTATATGACCGCCACCTCGGGCGGGCCTATCAAGCGCGGCCAGATCCTGCGTTATGTCCCGTCGCGTTTCGAAGGCGCATTGGGTGAACGCCTGCGCCCGGGCCGGATCCAGTTGTTCGTCGAGAGCACGGACGAGAAAACCATCAATATGGGCGACAACATTTGTGTCGCACCATGGGGCCACCTCGTGGTTTGCGAGGACAACTATTCGGACCAGATCCGGAACCACGTCAAAGGCGTTACGCCTGACGGGAAGCTCTACACCATCGCTCGTAACGTCTTCCCCGGGAACAGTGAGTTCGCCGGGGCGGTCTTCTCGCCAGACGGTCAGGTGCTGTTCGTCAACATCCAGTACCCGGGGATCACCCTGGCGATCAGAGGCCCCTGGTCCTCGGTCCGGACGTAAACAGCCGCGCCTGCGAGCGCCGCACAAGCCAGAGATTGAGGGTCGCCGTGGCCAGCACAAGGGCCGCTCCGGCCTGATGGAGAGCGCCGAGCCAAAGAGGCGTAACATTCATCAGGGTGGCGATTCCCAGCAGGGCTTGCAGCCATAGAGCCGCTGCAACCGCAAACGCCGCCGCGCCCAGCCCCTCGGCAAGCCGCCAGCGCCAGGCCTGCACCGCATAGACGGTCCCGCCGATCAACAGGCCGTAGGCCCAGATCCGGTGATTGAACTGCACCAGCGCCTGATCGTGCAGGAAGGCCAGACCGCCCCGGCTCCATTCCACCGGCGGCAGGAAGGCACCGTTCATCAGCGGCCAGTCGGTATAGACGAAGCCCGCCTTGGCCCCGGCCACCAGCCCTCCCAGCAGGCACTGGATGAAGACCGCGCCGAGAAGGATGGCTGCACCACGGCTCCAGCCTGCCGGAGACCGGCTGTGCGA
>VFBG01000155.1 GCA_006515835.1 bacterium
GAGGCTGCGGGGCGCGCTTCCATCCTGTCGACCGAGGACGGAATCCGCCATGCCGTGGAGCATCTGTTCCAGCGCACGGCCTCGCCGCGCGAAATCCACGTCTGGACCATGAGCCTCGACGGCGCTGATCGCGACCTGGCCGAGCAGATCGCCCAGTCGGTGGACGTCCGCTAGCGCGACGTCAGACCCGGCGAACCACTGTGTCCGGCTCGCCCAGACGCACGCCGCGCGAGCCGACGAAAACAAGCACTTCCTGTCCAGGTGCGGCGGCCCATCGGCGCAGCGTCGCCTGATAAGGCTCGCGCCGCCAGTCGTGCGGGCGGGCGGCATCGCATTCCACGACCAGCCGGGCTCCCCCCTGTTCGCTGTGCAGGACGAAGCCTGCCGTGGTCGGCTTCCAGCTGTCGTCCAGCGCGTCGGTCAGCAGCCACAGGCAGTTGAAGACGCGGCAGTCGTCGGGCCGGTCTTCATAGACGGCGCAGCCCGCGGACTTGCTGAAGTGCCGGCACCATTTGCCCGCAGGCTTGTCCAGCGCGGTCACGCCCATCAGCTTGCAGCACAGGCCGCAGTCGCCGCAGCTCTTGGCTGAAGGCGTCAGCCGCCGCCTGCCGCGAACGCTACCGTCTGCGCCTCAGAGCCCGGGCGGAACACCACGGTCCGGGTCACGCCGTTGATCCGGACGTTGACCTGCTGCTCCTGGTCGTCGTGGACGCCGGGGAAGAAGTCGAGGTCGATCGTGACGGCGGTGATGTCCCGGTCGGTCGTCTGGCCGGTGAAGGCGACGCGGATGTTGTCGCCGGCCAGATCGGTGGCGGCGTGGGTCACCGGGATGGCGGCGCCGTCGATATCCAGACGAAACCGCTGGCGCAGATGGGTCTCCAGATCGGCCACAGCCCGGGGGTCGTCGAGACTCGGCTGGGCCTCCGGGGCGATGGAGACCAGGGCCGGCTCCACGTCATGGGCGGAGAAGCGATGCACCACGCTGACCGCGCCCGAAGCGGGATCGATCTCGACCACGGTCAACCCGGCATGACCGCGATGGGCCAGCGCCGGAGAGGCGAGGGCGGTGGCCAGGGCCGCGACCAGCAGGGCCCGCTTCATCACTGGCCCGCCGCAGGGCGACGAACCCGCGTAGCCGTCGAGTCGGGGCTGACCTCCACGTCGGAGTCACGCATACGGTTCTCGCCGGAAGGCGGTGGCGGCGACAGGCGCAGGGTCCGCTCGTCAATCTGCCGCGGGAACAGGTTGTTGGCCAGGTTGGCGTCGGCGGTTTCCCGCAGCGGATCGACCTCGGCCGAGACAAGGGTCTTTGCGGACACGTGCTGCCAGATCACCTGCTGGCTGTTCCGCCGCCAGATTTCGGCAGGGATGCGGATCGTCTCGTCCGAACCGTCGCTGTAGGTCAGCTTCAGGATCACGGGCATGACCAGGCCGCCGACATTCCGGAAGGTGAAGCGGTAGATGTTGTCGTCGAAACCCTGGGCCGCGCGGCGGTCGGCGTCGGCGCGGCGGGCGGCGCTTTCGGCGTCCCGGCGCTGCTGGGCTGTGGTCGTGAAGCGGTCGGTCTCGTTGTAGAAGTCCCGCGTGGCCGGATCGCGCTCGACGACCGTCTCTATGCCGCGGTTGTTCTCGACCGTGCGCGAGACCGGCAGATCCTCGAACCGCTCTCGGGCGGCGCGGTTACGGACCTCGGGATCGGTCGATTCGAGAGTCGCGGCGGTGACGCTCTCCAGCGAGATGTCGACATGGTCGGTCGAATAGAACCAGCCGCGCCAGAACCAGTCGAGGTCGACGCCCGAACTCTCTTCCATGGTGCGGAAGAAGTCATAGGGCGTCGGGCGCTTGAACGCCCAGCGCTGCGAATATTCGCGGAAGGCGCGGTCGAACAGCTCGCGGCCCAGCACCGTCTCGCGCAGGATCACCAGGGCGGTGGCCGGCTTGGCGTAGGCGTTGTTGCCGAACTGCAGCAGGCTGTCGGACTGGGTCATGACCGGCACCTGGTCCTGACTGATCATGTATTCGATGATGCTGGACGGCTCGCCGCGCGCCGGGAAGTCGGCGTCCCACAGCTTCTCGGCCTGGAACTGCAGGAAGCTGTTCAGCCCCTCGTCCATCCAGGTCCACTGCCGCTCGTCGGAGTTGACGATCATCGGGAAATAGGTGTGGCCGACCTCGTGGATGACTACGCCGATCAGGCCGTTCTTGGCGCGTTCGGTATAGGTCAGGCGGCCGTCGTCGCCCCGCACCGGGCGCGGCCCGTTGAAGGTGATCATCGGATATTCCATCCCGCCGACCGGACCGTTGACCGACTGTGCCGTGGGATAGGGATAGGTGAAGGCGAACTGGTTGTAGACGTCGATGGTGTGGGCGATCGACCGGGTCGAATAGGTGTCCCACAGGGGGCGGGCCTCCTTCGGATAGAAGGACATGGCCATGACCACGGGGTATTCGGCGCTCTCCTGATCGACGCCCATGGCGTCCCAGATGAACTTTCGGCTCGAGGCCCAGCCGAAGTCGCGGACGTTGTCGGCGCTGAAATTCCAGGTGCGCGTGCCGGAGCGGGCCGGGCGGGCCTCGGCCGCGGCGGCCTCGGCGGGGGTCACGATATAAACCGGGGCGTCGGCCGTGCGGGCCTGGGCGAGGCGGGCCTGCTGTTCGGCGCTGAGGATGTCGGAGTTCTGAAGCTCGCCAGTCGCCGCAACAACGTGGTCGGATGGGGCGGTGATCGAGACGTCGTAGTCGCCGAACTCCAGCGTGAACTCGCCGGCCCCGAGGAACTGGGCGTTATGCCAGCCCTCATAGTCGGAATAGACCGCCAGACGCGGGAACCACTGGGCCGCGAGGAACAGGCAGTTGCCGTCCTCGCCGGGCTTGGTGAAACACTCATAGCCGCTGCGGCCGCCGACCACATTGGTCTCGGGCAGGGGCAGGCTGAAGTCGATCTTGAAGGCGAAGCTTTCGCCGGTCGCCAGCGGTCGCGGCAGTTCGATCCGCATCATGGAATCTACGATCGTGAACGGCAGAGTCTGGCCGTCGGGACCCGTGACCTTCAGGTCGTTGAACCCGCCCTCCCAGGCCTGCATCCGCTGCACACGCAAAACCTCATTGACGCTGACCGTGTCGGAGGCCGTGTAAGTCCGGCTGCGCTCGGCCAGAGAGTCGCGGCGATAGTTCTGCTGATCCAGCAGCAGCCACAGATAGCCAAGGGCGTCGGGCGAGTGGTTGGTGTAGGTCACCGCCTCGCGCCCCGTCAGGGTGCGGTTCGCCTCATTCAGGCTGACGTCGATGTCGTAGTCGACCTGCTGCTGCCAGTAGCGGTGGCCGGGCGCGCCCGAGGCGTTGCGGTAGTCGGTGGGCGTGGGCCAGTCCTCGCCTTCGAACTGGCGGAACTTGTCCTCGAACGTGCCGCGCGACTGGTCGACGGGGCCGACGCTCTGCTGCGCAAGGGCGGCCGACGCCATGATGGACACACCGGCAACCGACGCCAGCAAAACACCGATCCGCATTCGAAACACCGTCCGTTACCTGAAAGCCCGGGCGGACCTTAGTCGGCGCGGACGGTGGGGCAAGGCGGCGAAGATTAAGTCTGCGTAATCCAGCCGTGCCGCGCAGCCCAGGCCAACGCCAGTTCAGGCCAGGCGGCGGCCGGCCGGCCCGCAATCAGCCGAATGCCGAACCCGTGGCCGCCCTCCTGGAACAGATGCGCCTCGGCGGGCACGCCGGCAGCCCTGAGCGTGGTCAGCAACGACAGGCTGTTCTCGACCGGCACGGCCGCGTCATCCATGGCGTGCAGCAGGAATGTCGGCGGGCGTCCGGTCCAGTCCATCCGCTCCAGTGAATAGCGCGCGATCATTTCCGCC
>VFBG01000156.1 GCA_006515835.1 bacterium
CTCTCGACCGTGCGCGGCTTGGGATCGGCGTCCTCCTCGGCGCGGCGGGCGAGGGCCGCGAACAGCCGCGCCCGGATCGGGCCGCCCGGGACCGCGCCGACGCGGGGCCGTATCTCTGCGAAAGGATTGACCGACCGGGCGTCCCAAAGGCGGCGGGCGACATCTTCCAGCGTCGCCGTCTCGGCCAGCTGGGCGGCATCCAGTCCGCGATAGAAGAGCCGTCCTCCCGCGATCACCGAAAGGGACGACGAGACCTCCGCCTCACCACGGCTGGCCGCACGCGGGATACGCCGTTGCGCCGCCTGCTCATCGTCATCCACCGTCTCGCCGCTCAGCCGGGCGATGTCCTGTACGGCATAGAGGCTGCGACGCGGGTCCGACGGGTCCGGCCTCGCGGCGATACGGCCCCGGCTGACATAGGCATAGAGGGTCTGGGTCTTGACCCCAAGCCGGGCCAGGGCCTCGCTACGCCCGATCCAGCGGACGGCTTCCAGGGTCGGGTCTGCAGGTTCCAGGTCGCAACCTCCGCAGGGAGCAGCACGCTCCTGCCCCTATCGGGCGCGCACCATGGGGCGGTTTCGTGACGATCCCGCTAACAGACTGATCGGACTGGCCTTGGCAGGAAGCAGGCTTTCCGCGACAAGGCATCGATGACGTCCGACGCCGCCGCCACCGATATCCACGCCGACGGCCATGCCGCGACGCGTGCCGTGACCCGCCTGTCGGTCGGGGTCGCGGTGGTGCTGATCGCGCTCAAGGCCTTCGCCCTCGGCGCGTCCGGTTCGGTGTCGATCCTGGCCTCGCTGGCGGATTCGGCCCTCGATCTGGTGGCGTCCCTCGGCGTCTTCTTCGCCGTGCGCTGGGCCGCGCTGCCGGCCGATGAGGACCACCGCTACGGCCACGGCAAGGGCGAGGCCCTGGCGGCCCTGGTCCAGGCCGGTCTGGTCTTCGCATCGGCCCTGTTCATCGGCTGGGAGGCCATCCAGCGCATCTTCGACCCCCGGCCCGTCGCCTCAGGCTACTGGGGCGTCGTGGTCATCCTGATCTCGATTGCCCTGACCGGCTGGCTGGTCTGGATGCAGAGCCGCGCCATGGCCCGAAGCGGCTCCCTCGCCGTCGCGGCCGACCGCGCCCACTACGCGGGCGACCTGGCGGCCAACGGCGTCGTCCTGATCGGGGTGATCTCCGGGACCTTCCTCGCGGCTCCCGGGCTCGACGCCGCCGCGCGTCTGATCGTCGCGGTCTGGCTGTTCTGGGGCGCGGTCGGAGTCCTCAAGGCCGCCGCTGACCATCTGGTCGACAAGGCCGTGCCCGACGCCGACCGCGTGGCGATCACCACCGCCGTCCTCGCCGATCCGCGCATTTCCGGCGTGCACCAGCTCCGCACCCGCATGGCCGGCAATTCCATGATGATCCAGATGCACGTCGACCTTGATCCGGCCCTGACCCTCGACGCCGCCCACGCCATCGTCGTGGAGGCCGAAAACCGGCTGCTGGCCGCCTTCCCCCGCGCGGACATCCTGATCCACCCCGACCCCCGCGGCCGCGCCGAAGCGCATGGCGGCGCGTTCGGGGAAACGGCGCAGCCCGACCTCGGCTAGCCCGTGGCAAGACAGCTAACGCGGGATTAACGCCCGTTGGTGCATGCAACGGCAATGTCGGCCTGCGTCCTCTATCATTTCGCCTTCGATCCCGGCTCGCGCGCCGCGCGACTGGCGCTGGGCGAAGCGCGGCTGGAGTTCTCCGAGACACCCGTCCGCCCCTGGGAGGACGGCTGCCCGGTCGCGACGCTTAACCCGTCCGGCATGCCTCCCGTGCTCCAGGTCGCCGATGCCGCCGGACGCCCCCTCACCCTGTGCGAACCCGCCGCCATCCTGGGCTGGCTGGAGGAGCGGACCAAGGAGCCCTTCCTGCTGCCCGCCGACGCGGCCGAGCGGGCCGAGGTCCGCCGCTTGCTCGCCTGGTTCGACCGGCGCTTCACCGACGAGGTCAACGCCGTCCTGCTGCATGAGCGGATGGAAAAGCCCCTGCTCCGGCTCGGCCCCCCCGAAGCCCGCGCCCTGCGCGCCGGACGTGAGGCGCTGAAGTCCCATCTGGCAATGATGGAGGGTCTGCTGGCCCAGCGCGACGCCCTCGCCGGCCGCCGCATCAGCCAGGCCGACATCGTCGCCGCCGCCCATCTGTCGGTACTGGACTATTTCGGCGAGGTGTCCTGGGCGGCCTATCCGGGCCTGAAGACCTGGTACATGAAGCTGAAATCCCGGCCCTGCTTCCGGCCTCTGCTGGCGGACCGGTTCCCCGGCGTTCAGGCCTCCGCCTGGTACGCCGACCTGGATTTCTGATTTCGCCGGACCGCGCGGTGTGGGAGAGAGCACCATGCCGGCCGATCCTCGCGACAGCATCCGTGACGCCGCCGCCGCCCTCGGCTTCGACATCTGCCGCTTCGCCTCGGCGTCCGAGCCCTGGAACGCCGGCGAACGGCTGGCGCACTTCGTCGAGGCCGGGCGGCACGGCGACATGGGCTGGATGGAGACCACGCTGGAACGCCGCGCCCACCCCACCGCCATGTGGGACGGTGCCCGGACCGCCGTCGTGCTGGGCCTCAACTACGGCCCCGAACACGATCCCCTGCCGGAGATGGAGGATCGCTCGGCCGGCTACATCTCGGTCTATGCGCGCGGCGACGACTATCACGAGGTCATCAAGGGCCGGCTGAAGACGCTGGCGGGCCAGATCGCCGCCCGCACGGGTCAGGACGTCAAGGTCTTCGTCGACACCGCCCCCCTGATGGAAAAGCCGCTGGCCCAGCGCGCCGGCCTCGGCTGGCAGGGAAAACACACCAATCTGCTCAGCCGCAACCACGGCAACTGGCTGTTCCTCGGCGTCATCCTCAGCGCAGCCGAATTCGAGCCCGACGCGTCCGAGGGCGAGCACTGCGGAACCTGCACCGCCTGTCTCGACGTCTGCCCGACCAACGCGTTTCCGGCCCCGTTTCAGCTCGATGCCCGTCGTTGCCTGTCCTACCTGACCATCGAGTTCGCCGGCCCATGGCCTGAGGAATTCCGCACAGCCACGGGCAGCCGCATCTACGGCTGCGACGACTGTCTGGCGGTCTGCCCCTGGAACAAATTCGCCGCTGCCTCTCAGGAAGCCCGCGTGCAGGCGCGCGAAGCCCTCGTCTCGCCGCGGTTGGCCGATCTGGCGGGTCTGGACGACGCGGCCTTCCGCGCCCTGTTCTCGAAAAGCCCGGTCAAGCGGATCGGCCGCAAACGCTTCATCCGCAACGTCCTCTACGCCATCGGCAACAGCGGCGACGCGTCCCTGATCCCGGCGGCAGAACGCCTGCTGGACGATCCGGACGCAGTAGTCCGGGACGCGGCAGAGTGGGCGGTGGGGCGGCTGAGGGAGGAACAGGGCGCGGTTCTCCCTCCCCCTCCGGGGGAGGGTGGCTGAGCCGAATCGCCAGGCCCTCCCCACCCTGTCGTCGCTGCGCGCCGACATCCCTCCCCCGGAGAGGGAGGGAGAACGCGACTCACATCACCCCTGCGCGATCGCCCCGCCGCGATCCCCGCCCGGGGCCCGCGCGATGTCCAGCAGCTTCAGCCGGAACACCATCACCGCATTCGGCGGGATGCCCGGACGGCCCTGTTCGCCATAGCCCAGCGCGGGCGGCAGATAGACCACCCACTCATCGCCGACCCGCATCTGCTGCAGGATCTCGGTCCAGCCCGGCACCACGTCGCTGACCGTGAACACCGCCGGCTGGCCCGCCTGGTAGGAGCTGTCGAACACCGTCCCGTCGGTCAGGGTGCCTTCATAGTCAACACGGACCAGATCGTTGCGGTCCGGATGCTCGCCGCCCGGCGGGCCGGAACGCACCACCTTGTACTGGACCCCCGACGGCAGCGTCCGCACGCCGTCGGCGCGGGCGTTGGAGGTCAGGAAGAATTCGGCCGCGCGCAGGTTTTGCGCCGCCGTCTCGTCGGGTGCCGTCGGCGCGCGATCGCAGGCGGCCAGCGGAGCCCCGAGGGCCGCAACCATGGCCAGCGCCAGCGCGCCCCTAGCCCATCCGTAGTTCATATCCGGCCTCTTCCAGTCCAAGTCTGATTTCGTTGGCGTGCGCCTCGCCGCGGGTCTCGACCATGATGTCGAACTCCGCGCCCTTGGCCGGCACGTCCAGCGCCAGCCGGTTGTGCACCACGTCGATGATATTGCCGCCCAGCCCGCCGATCACGGCGCTCATCTTGGACAGCATGCCGGGCCGGTCGTCGCCCAGAATCCGGTACACGATCATCTTCTTCTCGCGCACCAGTTCACGGTTCAGCACCACGGCCAGCATGCGGGCGTCGATATTGCCGCCGCACAGCACCAGCCCGACCTTCATCCCCCTGAACTTGTCCGGATACGCCAGCAGGGCTGCGAGACCGCCCGCGCCGGCGCCCTCTGCCACAGTCTTCTCGAGCGTGGCGTAATAGGCCACGGCGGTCTCGAAGTCCGCCTCCTGGCAGACCAGGATGTCTTCGATCAGGGGGTCGGCGATGGCGAAGGGAATGTCGCCCACGGCCTTGATGGCGATGCCCTCGGCGATGGTCTGGCCGCCGCATTTCGGCGTCTCGCCCCGGCGTTTGGCGCTGAACGAGGGATACATGGCCGCCTCGACACCGAAGATCCGGATGTCCGGCTTCATCGCCTTCGCCGCCACCGAACAGCCGGCGATAAGTCCACCGCCGCCGATGGGGATGATCAGAACGTCCAGATCCGGCGCGTCCTCCAGGAACTCCACCGCGCAGACGCCCTGGCCCGTGACGATGCCCTCGTCATCGAAGGCCGAGACGAAGACGAAACCCTTCTCGTCGCGCAGCCGGTGGGCCTCTTCCGTCGAGCCGGTGAAGTCCAGCCCCTTGATGACCACCGTCGCGCCGTGCGCGCGGGTGCCGTCGGCCTTCACGAAGGGCGTGCCCTCGGGCATCACAATCGTCACCGGCACGCCCAGCCGGGTGCCGTGATAGGCCAGGGCCTGGGCATGGTTCCCGGCGCTGGCCGCCACCACGCCGCGTTTGCGCTCGTCCGGCGTCAGCTGCAGCAGCCGGTTCAGGGCACCGCGTTCCTTGAAACTGCCGGTGAAATGCAGGTTGTCGAACTTGACCCAGACCTCAACCCCGGTCAGCTGCGACAGCCGCCGGGAATGGCGCACCGGCGTGCGGTCGACCTGGCCGGCGATGCGGTCGCGCGCCGCCAGAATGTCGTCAAACGTGACTGTCATGGACCTTCCCTATAGCCGGTCTTTCGCTGGCTTGATGCGCGCTTTTGGCCCACGGCCCGATGCGCCGCAACCTTGACCTTATGCTTGCGTTGAGCGTCTGATCGGGACGTTCGACCCGCACCCCTGACGGAGAGAGCCTTCATGTCCGCCCGCCAACTGATCGCCGTTGTAGCCGTCGCCGCCTCTCTCGCTGCCTGCGAGACCGTTCCCATGAACGGTCCGGGCTACGGCCCGCGCCCCTCGTCCTCCGCCTTCAGCGCTGATGACTTCGCCTGGTCGGCCGGATCGGGCCGTGGCTCCATCGACGGCCGCGTCGCCTACAGCCGCGACGGCCAGACCTTCGCTTGCACCGGCTCCGTCGCCCTGACACCTGACACCCCCTACACCCGCGCCCGGTTCCAGACCCTGTACGGCTCGACCGACCGCGCGGCCATTCCGGAGGCGGTGGTGCGCGCCCGCACGGTCGAGAACCCCAGCGCCGACTATCGTTCCTTCGTCCGCTCGACCACCTGCCAGAACGGCCGCTTCGAATTCTCGGGACTCCCGGACGGTGACTGGTTCATCATCACCCCGGTCAGCGCCGGTGGCGACCGCATCGTTCTGATGCGGCACATCGGCACTCGCGGCGGGCGCGTGTCCGTCACCCTGTAAGAGCCTAGCCTGCCAGTATCCCTTTTATCCTGTGCCTGTTGTCTTTGGGGCCGCGTATCTGGCCGCTTCGGAGAGTTAACCATGTTCCGTCTCGTCCTGATCGCCGCCGCCGGCCTGAGCCTGTCCGCCCTTCCCGCCGCCGCCCAGTCGTGGAGCGGGACCTATGACGCCGGCTACCGGACCGGCGACGGCTACAGCTCGTATGACGCCGGCTATGGCGAACGGCCCTGGCAGGGCGGCTATGAGCAGCGGTCGTACAACGACGGCTACCGGGCGCGCCGCTCCAACGCTGTGCCGTCCAATTTCGACTGGCGCAGCCAGCTGGACCGGCCGGGCGACTTCCGCTGCGACCAGTTCTGGGACGCCAATCGCAACGACTGCGGGGCCCGCTGGCGCGACCAGCGCCGTCAAGCCAGTCCACAGGCCCGACGCGACTATCGCGAACTGGCCGGTTCCGGCCGCGACGGTTACGGCCACGGCCGCTACGGCTCCGGCTATCGTCGCGGCTACGGCTCGGCCAACAACTACGGCCACGCCCAGGGATCGACGACCTATCACGGTGCCTATGGCCGTCCCGACCACGTCTATCCGGGCGGCGGCGTCAGCTACGGCGGGGGCTATGGCGGCGGGTACAACAGCGGCTACGGATCGCAGTCCGACTGGTGCCGGGCCAACTACCGCTCCTATGACCCGCGCACTGGCTACTACCGCGCCTACAGCGGCCGGCTGGTCTACTGCGGCTGACCCGCTCAAGTCGCGAGCCAGAGCGCGCTAACCCGCGCTCACGCAGCGCGACGCCGCGCGTCGAGCGATAGCGCCCAAAATGACGCGAGCGACCGCATCGCGAGCGACAGGGTCCAACTAACCTCGCTTATCCGATCACGGATTGGTGGATAACCGTCGTTCGCCATTGTTTGGCCTTGTCCGACCCGCTTCGGTGGCTTTCACCCGCAAGGGGCGGTGGATCAGGGAGCGCGTACATGTCCCAGCACAATATTTCCGGTTCGGAAGTCTTCGGACCCAAGCCCGGCGTCATGCTGCGGTCGGTCAAGACCAGCGGCCTGCGGCGCCAGCGCGCCGCCCGCACCTGGGCGGCCTTCATCGCCGGCGCGATCGTCGCTGTCGCCGGCGGGGCCATCGCCCTGGCCGCGATTTTCGGACCCACGCTGTTCGGCTAGAGCAATGCATTCTCCCTCCCCCGAAGTGGGGAGGGACGGCGAGGCGCAGCCGAGCCCGGGTGGGGAACGCCAGTTCCGCACCGACCTTGCCCGGCTTCACACTTCCCCACCCCAGACTTACCCCACCCTGTCGCCGCTTCCGCGTCGACATCCCTCCCCATGAAGGGGAGGGAGACCGTACGTTCCTAGGCCAGCCACACCATCCGTCTGGTCGCTGCCTCGGCACCTCGCGCGCGGCTGAAACCCTTGCGCACCTCGCCCGTGTAGAGGAAGCCCGCCTTCTCCAGCACCCGGCCTGACGCGGGATTATCGCTGAAATGTCCCGCCACCAGGGCGCGGCGCTTCCACGCCTTCGACGCCCAGACCGTGGCCGCCTGCAGGGCCTCGGTCGCAAAGCCACGGCCCCAGAAGGGGCGCGCGATCCAGTAGCCGACCTCGGGTGCCGGATCGCCGTCCTCGAACAGGCCGATGACCCCGACCGGACCGTGGTCCTCGTGTTCGATCAGGAAGGTCCGCGCCCGCGCCGGATCCTGCACCGCGACCTTCAGCACGAACTCCTCGGCATCCCGGATTTCATAGGGATGCGGCATGCGCAGCGTCATGCGAGCGATCGCCGGGTCATTGGCGAGGCTCGCCAGCCGGCTGATGTCCTGTGCGCCCGGCGAGCGCAGGGCCAGACGCCGCGTCTCGACGACGGGAGAGGGTTCGATCACGCACATGACACTGCCTCGTTCGATCTGCCGCCTCCTTGGAGGGCTCGGGCGGCGTCGAGGCGGGGAAACGCAAACGGGGAGCCTGGTGATCCAGACTCCCCGCGGAAACTTGTCCCTGGTCCGGATCGCGGCTCTCGAGCCTTGCGCGATCCGGGTGTCAGTCGGTTCGCGCTACTCGGCGGCCATGGCCATTTCGGTCGGAAGAATCGACACGTAACAACGGCCGTTGGCTTTCTTCGTGAATTTCACGGCGCCGTGGGCGGTTGCGAACAGCGTGTGGTCGCGGCCCAGGCCGACGTTGTCGCCCGGGTGGAAGGTGGTGCCGCGCTGGCGCACGAGGATGTTGCCGGCCAGAACGTTCTCGCCGCCGAACTTCTTCACGCCGAGGCGCTTGGAATGAGAGTCGCGACCGTTACGCGACGAACCACCGGATTTCTTGTGAGCCATAGGTCTGCTCCCTGTCTCTAACTGTTCTTACGCTTCGTCGGTGGAGGCGGGCTTGGCCTTGGGCGCAGCCTTCTTGGCCGGAGCCTTCTTGGCGGCGGCCGGCTTTTCAGCGGCTTCAGCCTTCGGAGCGGCGGCGGCCTTGGCGGCCTTGGCCGGCTTGGCTTCGGTCGTCTCGACGCGCGGGGCCAGGCCGCGGGCGCGCAGGTTCATTTCGGCCTTGGTCATCAGCGAGGTCTCGCCGTCCCACTTGGCCTTCTCGCCGGCACCGTCGATGCCGGTGATGCGCAGGACCGATTCCATCTGGCGATGGCCGTTGGTACGGCGATAGCCCTGACGACGGGTCTTCTTGAAGATCTTGATCTTCTCGCCCTTGCGGGTCTCGACCAGGGTCGCGGCGACAGCAGCGCCCGCGATCAGGGGAGCACCCAGGGTCACGCCCTTTTCGCCGCCCAGCATCAGGACGTCGCCGAACGAAACGTTCGAGCCGGCCTCGCCGTCGAGCTTCTCGACCACAATGACGTCGCCCGGTTGAACCCGGTACTGCTTGCCGCCGGTCTTGATCACCGCGTACATGTTGAAGCCTCAGCGAAACGCAAAAAGAATAGCCCGACGGGGGACCCCCTCGGGCGAAGAGCGGCGACATAGACGCAGAGGGGTGTCTGAGTCAACGCGGACGGGCGAAAAAACGGGGGCGGATCGATCGCGCCGCCGGGACGCTGTATCGCTCTGGACTGTTATAAGATAACATTATAAGAGGGCCGACGATGAGCCCCGCCGATCTCCAGCAACCTGTACTGCTGTCCCTGTTGGGCGCGGGCTTCGTCACGGCCTTCCTTCACGCCGCCCTGCCGACCCACTGGCTGCCCTTCGTTCTGGTCGGTCGCGGCCAGCGCTGGACCCTGCCTCAGGTTCTGACGGCCGTCGCCACGGCGGGCCTCGCTCACATCCTGACCACCGCCGTCGTCGGCGGTCTGATCGTGGCGGCCGGCATCGCCATGGACCAGTGGATCTCCGGCCTGCTGCCGGGGCTATCCGCCGGGCTCCTGTTCCTGTTCGGTGCCTTCTATCTCGGCAAGGCCCTGCTGCGCCCGGCGATCATGGCCGGCGGGCCGTCGCTGGCCCTGTCCGAACCGACCGTCTCGCACGCCGCCGCCTTCTGGGGCCTGGTGGTGATGATGGCGATCTCGCCCGGCGAGGTGCTGCTGCCCATCTATCTGTCGCAGGCGACGCAGGGGCCGCTGGTGCTGGCCGCCCTGACCCTGACCTTCGCCGCCGGCACGGTGCTTGGCATGACCCTGTTCACGGTTCTGGCCCGGGCCGGCTGGTCGGTCCTGCGGCTGGAGCGCTGGGCCCGCTATGAAGGCGTCATCCTCGGACTCGCCCTGATCCTGATCGGCCTTCTCGTCTTCCTGCGCCAGCACTAAGGATAGCGGCATGGCGCACGCTCACGGCTCCCACGACCACGACCACAGCCACGCGCATTCCCATGATCATGGCCAGGAGCATGGGCACGCCCATGGCCCCGGCGGTCACCATCACGGCCCGGTCGACACCGGCGACTGGCGCTACGCCGTCGGCCTGATCGTCAACCTTGCCTTCGTCGGCATCGAGTTCGGGGCGGGGATCTTCAGCGGCTCCACAGCCCTGATGGCCGATGCGGGGCACAATCTGTCTGACGTGCTGGGTCTGGCGATGGCCGGCGGCGCCGCATGGCTGGCGCGGCGGGCCAGCGGCTCGCAGAACACCTACGGCTACGGCAAGGCCACCGTTCTGGCGGCCCTCGCCAACGCCCTGCTGCTCATCTTCGCCTGCGGAGCCATCGCCTTCGAGGCCGTGCGGCGCCTTGCCGAACCCGCGCCCGTCATGTCCGGCCTGATAATGGGCGTCGCGGCGATCGGCTTCGTGATCAATCTCGGCACCGCCCTGCTGTTCATGCGCGACCAGCACAGCGACCTGAACGCCCGCGGCGCCTACCTGCACATGATGGCCGACGCGGCGGTCTCCATAGGCGTGG
>VFBG01000157.1 GCA_006515835.1 bacterium
GCCTGGACCTCGGCCGGGGCGGCCAGAGCCAGCGTCAGAAGGACGCAAGCCCCCGCGGCGTTGGCGCAGGACAACGACGAATAGCGGGGATTCGGGGTTCGGTGGCGCATCGTTGTTCCTCCGGGGCGCGAGTGGTCTAGAGTTATTGCGTCTCATTATCACCTCCGGGATATTACGTACCGCTGCGCTTGATTGCGGGGCCAACGCGCCGCGGCGCTGACATTGTGCGGGCGCAAGACAGGGACGGCTCGGGAGCCCTACCCTGTTCCCCATGTCGTGAACCGGCTGATGCAAAAGATGTCTCGGCCCCTGGAGGCCGAGCGTGCGCTCACTTCCTCCGCGGCGCATGAGTTCAGGACGCCGATCGCCGCGGCTGGCCCGGGTCCAGCCTCTCGCGCATGGATTGGATGGGAGCCGCAGCGACGCGGGGCGCGCGACTTCGAGATAGAGCTCAAGCGGGTGGCGCGCCTCACCAAAAAGCTCCTTCAGCTCGCGCGCGCGGAAGGGGCGGGGTCCTGCGAAAGACCGGGTCTGATCTCGTGCGATCCTGGCGCTGACGCTCAAATTCCCTCCGTGAATTTGGCCGACCGCCCGCTGCGTGGAAATGCCGGACCACGCGCCCTCGAACATTGATCCCGATGCATTCGGCGTTCTGATGCGGAGCCTTGCGGCGAACGCCCTGAATCACTCGCCCTCGGGGACTCCGCTCGACATCACGCTGTCTGAACCGGGGAGTTCAGCGTGGCCAACAAGGGCGCCGCGGTCCCTCCCGGTCGCCTGCTGCGGCTGCCTCAGCGCTCGAACGGGCACGGCTGCCGGCCCAGGCTCTGGACTCGGGCTCGCCATCGCGGAGACCATCGCGCGGGCCGCCAACGGTAGCCTGGAATTGTCCTCCCCTTTCCGGGCCGGACAGGGGGCTTCCTCGCCCTCTTCGATCCTCGAAGCCACGGGGTGGCGGTGTTCTGACATAGCCAGGACCAACCGGAGGCCCGTGCGTCCTGCCCGAAGACACGACGAGTTCGAAAGGCCGCGAGCCGGTGGCCGCGCAATGACCGTTTCATCGATCTTGTATTCGCCGGACAGCGTGAGGCTAGCAGCTAAACTGCTCTCTTATACCCATCATGCTCCCGACCGCGTTTTCCGTTCGCTGCCGCACCAGGGACGCTCCGACCTGATCAATCCGGCTGGTCCGGGCGTTCCTCTGCCTTTCCTTGAAGCGACTTTCCTTCAGTGGACGGCCGCAACAGGTTCACGATGGGTCGCATCGCCGCCGTTTGACGCCAAGTGGCCCGCACCCTCGAGGAAATGGGTATATTGGATATACGCGCCGACGTATTCCCGGCCCTGCTCCACTGAGCTTTCTGCCTGCTGCCGTTTCTCCCGGGCTGTAGCGAAGCGCTCGAGGATGCCGTTTCGGACGGCTCCGGAAACCTCATCGGCAAGTGTTGTGATGTCGCCGTCGACCAAGGCGCGATCAGCGGCGACAAACGCCGGATCAGCACTCCCAGCGGGCTTCAGGCCCGTGAAGCCTTCACCCTCCGTCGCGCGGTGAACTCTGACCAATGTTTCGAAGAAATACATGTCGGCGACGGCCTTCGCCCTCTCGCTCTCGCCGCGAACAGCCAATGTCATGTCGAAAGCCTGACGGATCGCCGCTTCATCCTCGACACCGATCCATTTCAGGACGGGGGTCACATCCTCGTCAGACAGCGCCCTTTGAGCGTCCTTTACAACGGGGCCATCCATGCTGTCGCAGTGCGCCATCGCCGGGCCCGAGAATAGGCCAGCAACGCCTATGGCTATGGAAATGGCGGCGATTCGGCCGAATATCGGGAAGGCCATCAGTTACTCTCCAACTCATGAGTGTCCGCCACTGACGAGACTCAATCCCAGGCAAGAGACCCAGAGATTTGGGGAGTGGGTTCACGTAGAGCAAACGGTTTAGCGTAGTGTTCCTTGCCTAGGCGCTCTCGCAGGGTTTGGCAAGGGCCTGTGGAGGCTATCGGCAGCGCCGGTCCGTGCCGAATCTTTGCGATGCCGTAGATTACCAGGCCCAAACTCCACGCCCCGTCGATTGCCGCCCAGGGATAAATCCGTGCGAGTACTCCCATCACGAGCACCCGAGCCAGAACACTGCCGCCAGATCGGCGGCGGTTGATCGGGATCAAGGCCTAATTCGCAGGGACCGATGATGCGGTGCCCAAGAGATCCTCATGTGCATTTGCCGTCCCGGCGCGATTGTCGCGAAAGCGGCCGGGCGCTAGCGGCACGATGACGAAGGCGTCGAGCGTGCACAAGGCGGGGCATCGCGGGCCGTCGCGGCCTCAGTTTGACGCGTCTCGCACTCACATTTGGGGGCCGCGCCAGTCTAATTGCGCCGGCGCAAGACAGGGACGGTCTTGGCGCCCTACCCTGCTCCCCATGAACGACACCTCGCATTTCCGGCAGCTCTTGGCCGCCGCCGTCGCGGAGCCCGAACCGCAACGTCTGCTGTTCGTCTTCGCCTTCGCCGAATTGCCGGACCACCCCACGCCCGAGCAGCTCGAACGCTTCCGGTCGGGCCGCGGGGGCGCGCTGGCGCCGCTGATGTGCGTCGACAAGGCGCCGCAGGACATCCCCGACTTCCACGCCCTGGTCTCGGAGTCCGAACGGGCGGGGCCGCCGTGGAGCGTGGTGTTCGCCGCCAGCCTCGCCGGACAAGCCGGGAGGCCGCCTGACAAGGGCCGGATAGAGCTGGCCCTGGAGACGATGGTCGAGGCGGTTCGCGACGGCCGGATCGCCGCCTTCGCCGCCTATGGTCCCCAGGGCGAGTTTCTGGAATTCGGATGATCGGGTCGGCGGTGACGCGACCGGCGCCACGCGCGTGAACCTTTGACGAAATCACCCCGCCGGTCTGGCGCCCCGCAACGACGCGCCCATCTCCCTCCCACAGGCGTATCGATGGAGGCGCGGATGCACGATCAGGAGCTGACGCTTGATCAGATGCTGGACGATCCGATCGTTCGACTGCTGATGGCGCGGGACGGCGTCGCGGAAGCCGATCTGCGAGGTCTTGCGGCCCGAATTCGACCGCGCCGCGGCCCCGTGACGAAGGATGCCGCGCAGGTCTCGCCGGAGCCCCGCTCGTTCCGCCCGGACATCGAGGCCTGATCGGGACGGGACCGCCAGGCGGCCTGCGTCTCCATCCCCATCGCCGGATCCGCCAGGCGATGCCGGTCCGGTGCGGCCCGGCTTGACCGGGATCGGGGCGCCGATTGACGGTCGACAATCCGGGAGTCGCCCGCGCGCGGTAGCGCAGTCGAACGGCCACGCCCGGCCCCGTCGGCGGATGGCCGGCGTTCCGGCGATCCGGCGACCGCGCCGGCCGGGGGAGGCCTCATGAGGCGATTTGACTATCTGGTGGTGGGATCCGGGATCGCCGGAGCCTCGATCGCCTCCGAGCTCGCCGCCTCCGCCAGCGTTCTCGTCGTCGAGCGCGAGGAAGGTCACGGCTATCACACCACCGGCCGGTCGGCGGCGATGTTCATCGAATCCTACGGCAATGCCTGGGTGAGACGACTGACGGGAGCCAGCCGCGGCTTTTTCGATACGCCGCCCGGCGGCTTCTGCAGCCAGCCGCTGCTGAAGCGGCGAGGCTGTCTCACCGTGGCGCGACGGGATCAGCGCCCGGCGCTCGACGCCCGGGCCGCCGACATCGGCGCGACGGGGAGCGGGATGCGCGAGATCAGCGGACGGGACGCGCTGGCCATGGCGCCGATCCTGCGGCCGGAGGCGGTGTCGCGGGCGATCTTCGAGCCTGACTCCAGCGACATCCTGCAGCTGAACGCCGGCGTCGAACGGATCGAACGCCGGCCCGAGGGATGGCGGGTCACGCTGACCGGCGGCGACACCGCCGAGGCCCGGGTGATTGTCAACGCCGCGGGGGCCTGGGCGGACCAGGTCGCCGAAATGGCCGGGGCGTCCCCTCTGGGGCTGACGCCCCGGCGGCGGACGGTGATCCTGATCGACCGCCGGCCGGGCCGGCCATCGAACCCTGGCCCACGGTGATCGACATCGACGAGCAGTTCTATTTCAAACCGGAATCGGGCCGCCTGCTCGCCTCCCCCGCCGACGAGACGCCGTCCGCGCCCGGGGACGCCGCGCCGGAGGAGTATGACATCGCGGTCTGTATCGACCGCCTCCAGACCGCCACGACCCTTTCCATAAACCATGTGCGGCGATCGTGGGCCGGGCTGCGGACCTTCGCCCCCGATTGGACGCCCGTCTTCGGCTACGACCCGGATATCGCCGGCTTCTTCTGGTTCGCGGGACAGGGCGGCTACGGCATGCAGACGGCCCCCGCAGCGGCCCGACTGGGCGCGGCCCTGGCCCTGGAGCGCGAGATTCCGTCCGACCTCGGCGAACGCGGTCTGGGGCCCGCGCCCTTCTCGCCCGCAAGGTGGCGGTGAGCGGGTCGGTCACGCGGCGGCGAAGATCTTGCCCGGGTTCATCAGACCGTCCGGGTCCAGCGCCTGCTTCACCGCCCGCATCAGGCCCACCGCGCCGCCGAGTTCGTCGATGAGCGCACCCTGTTTGCCGAGACCGACGCCGTGCTCGCCGGTGCAGGTGCCGTCCATGGCCAGGGCGCGCTGAACCAGCCGCGCATCGAAGGCGGCGGCGGCGGCCATCTCGGCGGGGTCGTCCCGGTTCAACAGCAGAATGGCGTGGAAATTGCCGTCGCCGACGTGGCCGAGCATCGTGCCCGGAAAGGGCGCGGCGTCGAGGTCCGCGCGGGTTTCCGTGACGCATTGCGCCAGCCGGCTGATCGGCACGCAGACATCCGTCGACCAGGGCACGGCCCCGGGCCGCAGCGACAGGGCGGCGAACCCCGCCTGGTGGCGCGCCTTCCACAACCGGTCGCGCGCCTCCGGCTCGGTCTCCCAGCGGAAGTCCGAGCCCCCGTTGGCCGTCGCCAGTTCACCGAGGGCCTCGGCCTGGCGGCTGACGTCGTCCGGTCCGCCATGGAACTCCAGAAAAAGACTGTCGGCGACCGCATAGTCGAGGCCGAAAGCCCGGTTGACCGCGCCCATCTGGACCGCGTCGAGGTATTCGGCGCGGGCGGGCGTCAGTCCCGACTGCAGCGCCTCGATCACGGTGGTCACGGCGGCGCCCGCCGAAGGAAAGGCGCAGACCGCGGCCGCCATGGCCTCCGGGACCGGATGCAGGCGCAGGGTGACCTCGGTCGTCACGCCCAGGGTGCCTTCCGAACCGACGAACAGATGCGTCAGATCATAGCCCGCCGAGGACTTGCGCGCGCGACCGGCCGTGCGGAGGATCTCCCCCGCGGCGGTGACCACCGTCAGGGCCATGACATTCTCGCGCATGCCGCCGTAGCGCACCGTGGTGGTGCCCGAAGCCCGCGTCGCCGCCATGCCGCCGAGGGTCGCGTCCGCCCCCGGATCGACCGGGAAGAACAGTCCGGTGTCGCGCAGATGGGCGTTCAGCGCCATGCGGGTCACACCCGCCTCCACCGTACAGTCGAAATCCTCGGCGCTGACCCGAAGCACCCGGTTCATGCGCGACAGGTCGAGGGTCACGCCGCCCGCGACGGCGCCCACATGGCACTCCAGCGAGGTGCCCGCGCCGAAGGGGACCACCGGCGTCCGGTGGTCCGCGCAGGCGCGCACCACCGCGGCGACCTCCTCCGTCGTCCCCGGAAAGGCCACGGCTTGGGGCGGCAGGTTCGGATGGCGCATGCCGCCGCCGCCGTGATGGCCGCACACCGTGGCGTTGACGGTGAAATGCTCGCCCAGCAGATCCGCCAGGCGGCGGACAAGCGCTTCGGGCAGCGGCGCGTGGGGCGTGGATCGGGTCATCGGAACATCGCCTCGATCAGATGGGGGCCTGGGGTCGCATTGGCCCGGTTGAGCGCCGCGGCGAGTTCGCCGGCGGTGCGGACCCGGGTGGCGGGCACGCCGAAGCCCGCCGCGAGCGCCGTGAAGTCGATCGCGGGCCGGGTCAGGTCGAACAAGGCCCGGGCGGCGGGGCCGCCGGACGGGGCTCCGGCCCGCGCCAGCTCCAGTTCGAGGATGGCGTAGGCGCCGTTGTTGAGAATGACAGTGGTGACGTCGAGGCTTTCGCGCGCCTGGGTCCACAGGGCCTGAACCGTGAACAGGGCGCTGCCGTCGGCCTGCAGGGCGACCACCCGGCGGCCGGGAGAGGCCAGCGCCGCCCCGGTCGCCAGCGGCAGTCCCTGTCCGATGGCGCCGCCGGTCAGCGACAACCAGTCGTGGGGCGCCGCGCCGGCCGCGAAGTCGTAGGCGTAGAAGCCGAGCGAGATCGACTCGTCGCAGACGATGGCCTGCTCGGGCAGGGTCGCCGCGACCACCCGGGCCAGCAGATCGGCGTCCAGGGCGCGCTCATGGTCAACGTCGGCGAACCCCGGCTGGGCGACCGCCGG
>VFBG01000003.1 GCA_006515835.1 bacterium
GACGCCCTGATGCGCGCCATGATCCTCGCTGCCGCCCTGCTCGCGGCGGCCCCCGCCCTCGCTCAAGCCCAGACCGAGCCGGCTCCAGCGGCAGCCGCGGCCCAGCTGTCGCCGCGCGAGACGGTGGCAGCCGTCGCCGGGCGCATCCGCGATCTCTATTTCGACCCCGCCGCCGGCGACAGCATCGCCGATGCCTTGGAGGCCGAGGCTGCGGCCGGAGCCTTCGACGCCCTGACCGACCAGCGCGACCTGGCCGCGACCCTGAGCCGTCGGCTGCGACCGCTTGACGCCCATTTCAACGTCGCCTGGGACCCCAACGCCCCGGCCGGTCCGGCCCCGATGATGCGACGTCCACCTCCGGCTGGCGCCGCGCCCGCCGGGGGAGAACCCATTCGTCGGCTCGCCCGACCTGCCAATCCGGGCGAGGTCCGTGGCAATTTCGGCTTCCGCAAGGTCGAAATCCTTCCCGGCAACGTCGGCTACATCGACCTGCGCCAGTTCTCGAACATCGATTTCGAAAACCCCGCCGATCCGGCTCGCCGCGCCGCCGATTCCGCCCTCGCCTTCGTGGCTGATGCGGACGCCGTGATCTTCGACCTGCGCGACAACGGCGGCGGCGCCCCGTCGATGGTCGGCTATCTGACCAGCGCCTTCACCCCGGCGGATGCGCCGATCTACAACGTCTTCCACAGTCGCCAGGGCTCCACGAGCGAGGCACCGGCCGTTTTCCATCCCAACCCGCGGCTTGAGGTTCCGGTCTATGTACTGATCAGCGGTCGCACCGGCTCGGCGGGCGAGGCCTTCCCCTACACCCTGCAGGGCGCGCGCCGCGCGACCATCGTCGGCGAGGCCTCGGGCGGCGCGGCCAACCCTGGCGGCATGGTCCCGGTCGGTGGCGGCTTCGCGGTCTTCATCTCGCAGGGCTCGCCGCGCAATCCGGTCACCGGCCGCAACTGGGAGGGCACCGGCGTCCAGCCCGACGTCGCCTCGCCCTGGGATCAGGCTCTGACCCGGGCCCACACCCTGGCGCTCGAGACCATACTGGCCGGAGACAGTGGGCGGACCGACGCCGCCTGGACATTGCAGGCCATGAAATCGACCATACCGGCGGGAGATCTGACACCCTACGCCGGTGTCTATGGCGAGCAGACCGTGTCTGTCGTCGGCGACCGGCTGAGCGTCGTCCGCGGCCGCCGGCCTCCCGTGGTCCTCGCCCGGCTCGACGGCGATCTGTTCACCGTCGTCGGCGACCCCTCGCGGCGCGTTCAGTTCGGCCGCGACGAGGCGGGCCGGGTCACGATCCTCAACTCGATCGGCCTCGGCGGACCGGGGGGACGCGCGCGCCGCACTGACTGAGCGCCCGAAGCGTTACAGTCGATCACGTCTTGTTACGGGCTCGGGGTTGATCACCGCGCCCGTCGGCTTCATTGAAGCGCCAACCCTGACACAGCTTCTCCGGAGACCGCCCCATGACCGTCCGCGTCGCCATCAATGGTTTCGGCCGCATCGGCCGCCTCGTCCTGCGCTCCATCGTCGAGCATGGCCGTCGCGACATCGAGGTGGTGGCGATCAACGATCTGGGCCCGGTCGAGACCAACGCCCATCTGTTGAAATATGACTCGGTTCACGGCCGCTTCCCCGGAACGATCGAACACGGCGACGGCTGGATCGACGTGGGCATGGGCAAGATCAAGGTCACCGCCGAGCGGGACCCGGCCAAGCTTCCGCACAAGGAGCTGAACGTCGACATCGCCTTCGAATGCACCGGCATCTTCACGACGAAGGAAAAGGCCTCGGCTCACCTGACCGCCGGCGCCAAGCGCGTGCTGGTCTCGGCCCCCTGCGACGGCGCCGACAAGACCATCGTCTACAAGGTCAACCATGAGACCCTGACCGCCGACGACATCATCGTCTCCAACGGCTCATGCACCACCAACGCCCTGGCCCCGGTCGCCAAGGTCCTGCACGACCTGTTCGGCATCGAGCGCGGCTATATGACCACCATCCACGCCTACACCGGCGACCAGCCGACGCTGGATACGATGCACAAGGATCTGTACCGCGGCCGCGCTGCCGCCCTTTCGATGATCCCGACCTCGACCGGGGCCGCCAAGGCCCTCGGCCTGGTCCTGCCGGCCCTGAAGGGCAAGCTGGACGGTTCCTCGATCCGGGTCCCGACCCCGAACGTCTCGGTCGTTGACCTGAAGGTCGTCGCCGGCCGCGAAGTGACCGTGGAAGAGATCAACGCCGCCATCCAGGCCGCCGCCGACGGCCCGATGAAGGGCGTCCTGGCCACCACCGATGAGGCCCTGGTCTCCACCGACCTCAACCATATCGCCGCCTCCTCCACCGCCGCCCTGCCCCAGACCCAGGTCGTCGACGGCAAGCTGGCCCGCGTCCTGACCTGGTACGACAACGAGTGGGGCTTCGCGACGCGGATGGCCGATACGGCGCTGGTGATGAGCAAGCTGATCAAGGCTTGAGTTCATGACCTTCCGCACCCTCGACGACGCCCCCGCCCTCGCCGGCAAGACCGCCCTCGTCCGCGTGGACTTCAACGTCCCCATGGAGGGCGGAACGGTCACCGAGGATACCCGCCTGCGCGTCGCCCTGCCGACGATCAACAAGCTGCGCGACGCCGGTGCCCGGGTCGCCCTGCTGGCCCATTTCGACCGTCCGAAGGGCAAGGTCGTGCCGTCCATGAGCCTGCAGCCGGTGGTCGACGACCTCGAACACCTGCTCGGCGCCCCGGTCCGGTTCGCGACCGACTGTGTGGGGGATGAGGCGAAGGCCATGATCGCCGACCTGCCGCTGGGCGGCGTGGTTCTGCTCGAAAACGTCCGCTTCCATGCCGGCGAGGAGGCCAACGATCCGGCCTTCGCGGCGCAACTGGCCGAACTGGGCGACGTCTACGTCAACGACGCCTTCTCCGCCGCCCACCGCGCCCACGCCTCGACCGAGGGGATCGCCCGTCTGCTGCCCGCCTACGCCGGCGAGTCCATGCGCCGCGAGCTCGACGCCCTCGACGCGGCGCTGGGCAAGCCGAAGAAGCCGGTCATCGGCATCGTCGGCGGGGCCAAGGTCTCCACCAAGCTGGACCTGCTCAAGAATCTGGTCGGCAAGCTGGACCGGCTCGCCATCGGCGGCGGCATGGCCAACACCTTCCTGTTCGCACAGGGCATCGACATCGGCGGCTCCCTGGCCGAGCGCGACATGGCTGACACCGCTCTCGAAATCCTGGCCGAAGCGAAAGCTCGCGGCTGCGAAATCCTGCTGCCCGTCGACTTCGTCGTGGCGACCGAGGTCAAGCCCGGCGCAGCCTCCCGCCCGGTCGTCGCCGGCCAGCCGCTTACGGCCGACGACAAGATCCTTGACGCCGGCCCGGCCACCGTCGCGCGCCTTGTCGACGCCCTGACCGCCTCGAAGACCCTGATCTGGAACGGACCGCTCGGCGTGTTCGAGGTGCCGCCGTTCGACAAGGCTACGGTCGCGGTCGCCCACCATGCGGCGGCTCTGGCCAAGGCCGGCGTCCTGATCGCCGTCGGCGGCGGCGGCGACACGGTCGCGGCCCTGCATCACGCGGGCGTGGCGGACGACATGACCTTTGTGTCGACCGCCGGCGGTGCCTTCCTGGAGTGGATGGAGGGCAAGCCCCTGCCGGGCGTCGAGGCCTTGCGGGCCTGACTTCCTGCCATCGTGAACGATGGCGGCCTGTAACAATGCGTGACTTCACGCGCCTCTGACGCTAGACAACCGGCAAAACTCACGGGCTCAGGAGACACCCAATGGCGCGCATCACGCTGCGACAGCTTCTCGATCACGCGGCTGAAAACGACTACGGTCTGCCCGCCTACAACATCAACAATATGGAGCAGGGGCTCGCCATCATGGAGGCCGCCGAGGCGGTCAACGCCCCGGTCATCATCCAGGCCAGCCGCGGTGCCCGCAGCTACGCCAATGACATCGTACTGGCCAAGCTGATCGATGCCCTGGCCGAGCTGTATCCGCACATCCCGGTCTGCATGCACCAGGACCACGGCAACGGCCCCGCCACCTGCGCCACCGCCATCCAGTACGGCTTCACCTCGGTGATGATGGACGGCTCGCTGGAAGAGGACGCCAAGACCCCCGCCTCCTACGAGTACAACGTCGACGTGACCCGCCGCGTCGTCCAGATGGCCCACTCCTGCGGCGTCTCGGTCGAAGGCGAGCTGGGCGTTCTGGGCTCGCTGGAGACCGGCATGGGCGAGGCCGAGGACGGCCACGGCTTCGAGGGCAAGCTGGACCACTCCGCCCTGCTGACCGATCCCGATCAGGCCGTGGACTTCGTCCGCGAGACCCGGGTCGACGCCCTCGCCATCGCCATGGGCACCAGCCACGGGGCCTACAAGTTCAGCCGCCAGCCGGATGGCGAAGTCCTCGCCATGAACGTCATCGAGGAAATCCACCGCCGCCTGCCGGACACCCATCTGGTCATGCACGGCTCGTCCTCGGTTCCGCAGGACCTGCAGGACATCATCAACGCCTACGGCGGCCAGATGCCCCAGACCTGGGGCGTGCCGGTCGAGGAAATTCAGCGCGGCATCAAGCACGGCGTGCGCAAGATCAACATCGACACCGACAACCGCATGGCCATGACCGGTGCCATCCGGAAAATCCTGGCAGAGAAGCCCGGCGAGTTCGACCCGCGCGCCTATCTGAAGCCTGCCAAGGAAGCGATGCGCAAACTCTGCCAGGAGCGCTTTGTCCAGTTCGGCTGCGAGGGCCAGGCCTCCAAAATCAGGCCGCTCTCCACGGCCCAGATGGCCCAACGCTACGCCAAGGGCGAACTGAACCCGCATTTCGGCGCCTCGGCCTCCCGGGCGGCCTGACCCATCAGAAACGGCGGCTCACCAGCCGCCGTACTGTCCCTGGAACCGACGGTGGACATCGCGCACGTCGCGCTCGGCGTCGTCGATGGCCCTTTGGGCCCGCCGCCAGTCGCGCTCGGTGTCAGCCCGCTCGCGGCGGATCTCCTGAATTCGGTTGCGAATGGCGTCGCGCTGCTCGTCGGTCAGGCCTTCCGCCCGAGCCTCGGCCTGTTTCGCCGTGATCTTGTCGTCCAGCTCTTCCAGCCGCGAGCCGAGGCTCGCCACGCTGCTGCGCGCATTCGTCAGCGCCTGTTCCGCCGCATAGACCACCTGGCCGTCCTGATAGGCCGGCAGGAATTCCTCTTCCTGCTCGCGCGTGCAGACCCCGTGATAGGTGTCGCCCTCGCGCCCTTCCCGGAACCCGCGCTCCCAGCGGCAATAGCCGTTCAGCCCGTCGGCGCGGGCGGAACGATAGGCCACCACATCGGGCGCCACGCCATAATCCGCGCAAGCCTTCTCATGGTCCGCCAGCAGGGTCATCGGCTGCCCTTCCGAACCGTCCCGATATCCGACTTCGCCCCAGGCACCGGCCAGGCACTGGTCCTTGGACATGGTGGCGCAGCTGGCCAGCGCGAGCACCGCGCCTCCGGCGGCGGCAAGCAGCAAAAATCTCATGGCCCGGCTCCGTCCCTGTATGGTTCGCTGAAGATGGCCCAGCTTGGCTGTTTCGCCAAGATCGCACATTGCCCGCAGGCGCCTGCGACGTGCTAGACCGCGCTGCCGCCCGGCCCGAGCGGCGGAGCGCCCCGTGTCTGACGACCCATTGATCGAAGAATTCGCCGCAGACGAAGACCTCTCGCCGGTTCTGGAGGCCACGCTCACGACGGGCGGTGCCCGCCTCGACAAGACCCTGTCGGATCTCTTCCCGAGCCTGTCGCGCGCCCGCGTCCAGGCCCTGCTCGCAGACGGTGCCGTGACGCGCGACGGGCAGCCGGTCACCAGCGCTTCCGCCAAGGCCCTCACCGGTCTTTACGCGGTGGCCATGCCGGCGGTCATCTCAGCCATTCCCCAGCCAGAGAATATCCCCCTGTCCGTCCTGTTCGAGGACGCGCACCTGATCGTCGTCGACAAGCCGGCCGGCATGGCGGTGCATCCGGCCCCCGGCAGCGAGACCGGCACCCTCGTCAACGCCCTGCTGCACCATTGCGCCACCTCCCTCTCAGGCATCGGCGGTGTCGCGCGTCCCGGCATCGTCCACCGGCTCGACAAACACACCTCCGGCGTCATGATCGCGGCCAAGTCCGATGCCGCCCACGCCGGTCTGTCCGCCCTGTTCGCCGCCCACGATATCGAGCGGACCTATATCGCGCTGGTCCGCGGCGCGCCGCAGCCCGAGCGGGGCCGCATCGTTTCAAACCTCGGCCGCTCGACCGGTGATCGCAAAAAGATGGCGGTGCTCAGGGTGGGCGGGCGCGAGGCCATCACCGACTATGTGGTCGAGGCAATGTTCGGCGCATCTCCGAGAAAGGGCAGCCGGCCGGCCGCCCCGCCCCTCGCCTCCCGCGTGGCCTGCACGCTGCACACCGGCCGCACCCATCAGATCCGGGTGCACATGGCCTCGAAAGGCTCTCCGTTGCTTGGGGACCCCGTCTACGGCACGGGCAGTCCGGCCAATCCGGTCCGCGCCGCCATCGAGACCGCCGGCCTGACCCGGCAGGCGCTCCACGCGACCATTCTTGGCTTCGTCCACCCGGTAACCGGCGAGGTCCTGCGGTTCGAGACGCCCCCGCCGGCCGACATGCTGACACTTGAAGCGGCGCTCTCGGGCCTGTGAGCCCGGGCGGAGGATTTGATCTCGATCAAGGCCCCGCCCTTCGATCCAGGATATCCTGGGGCCTCCATCGGAGGTGACACATGACCCACCTGGATATCGGCCGGACAGGCCTGGCGTTCGGAATCTTTCTCGGGGCCCTTCATGCGGTCTGGGCCGGGGTTGTCGCGGCAGGATGGGGTCAGGCGCTCATGGACCTGATCTTCACCCTGCACTTCATCGATCCGCCCTATCGCGTTGCCGCCTTCCGGCTGGACACGGCAGCCCTGCTGGTCGGTCTCACCTTCGCAATCGGCGGCCTCTCGGGCCTGGCGTTCGCTGCGGGGTGGAACGCACTGGCTCGCCGCCACCCCTGACACGGGCTCAATTCACTAGTCCGTCTTGATTAAGGACTGACTATCCGCTATACACTCGCTCAGTCGGTGCCGTGGCGCCGGGGCAACGGTCACGCTTTCGTGTGACCATCCGCCACTGACAAGTGCGGAAACCCGACCCTATTTCATCGGTTGAGGGGTGAGGCGACGGTGCACATCGGGTGGCCGCCTCCGAAGAGCCCGCTCGTTTACACGGTCGGAGGGACCAAATGGCTGTTGCTAGATCACTCGCGGTTATGTCGCCTGAACAGGGGCTGTCGCGATACCTGACGGAAATCCGCAAGTTCCCCATGCTTGCGAAAGACGAAGAATTCATGCTCGCCAAACGCTGGACCGAGCACCAGGACGCCGAGAGCGCCCACCGCCTCGTCACCTCGCACCTGCGCCTCGTGGCCAAGATCGCCATGGGCTATCGCGGCTATGGCCTGCCGATCGGCGAAGTGATTTCCGAGGGCAACGTCGGCCTGATGCAGGCCGTAAAGAAATTCGATCCGGACAAGGGCTTCCGCCTGGCGACCTACGCCATGTGGTGGATCCGTGCCTCAATCCAGGAATACATCCTGCGCAGCTGGTCGCTCGTGAAAATGGGCACCACCGCGGCGCAGAAGAAGCTGTTTTTCAACCTCCGCAAGGCCAAGAGCCAGATCTCGGCTTTCGAGGAAGGCGACCTGCGACCTGAACACCTCTCCGCCATCGCCACCAAGCTGGGCGTGTCCGAGGAGGAGGTCACCAATATGAACCGCCGTCTCGGCGGCGACGCCTCGCTGAACGCGCCCCTGCGCGCCGACGGCGAGAGCGAATGGCAGGACTGGCTCGCCGACGACACGGCGGTCTCGCAGGAGACCCAGCTGGCGGAAGACGAAGAGAAATCGATCCGCCGCGGCCTGCTCGAAGAGGCCATGCATGAGCTGACCGACCGTGAGAAGCACATCCTCACGGAGCGCCGCCTCAAGGACGATCCGGTCACGCTCGAAGAGCTGGCCGGCCAGTACGGCGTCTCGCGCGAACGCGTGCGCCAGATCGAGGTTCGTGCCTTCGAGAAGCTCCAGAAGGCCATGCGCGCCGCCGCCGAAGAGCGAAACCTGGTCGACGCATAGACGCAGGGGTGGGTGGCCTTGGCGGGCCGCCCACCTTCAGGTCACCGCGGCCACCGTCTGGAACCGGGCATCCCGCCAGCTTTCGCTGTCGAGAATTTCCCCCAGCACCTCGACGGCATCCCACACATCCGTGCGACGCACGTACATCGGCGCAAACCCGAACCGGATCACATCCGGTGCGCGGAAATCGCCGATTACGCCGCGCGCGATCAGGTTCTGCATCACCGCCCAGCCGTGTGGGTGGGTGAACGAGACCTGCCCGCCCCGCGCAGCGGCGTCACGTGGACTGACCAGCGCCAGCCCCTTGCCGGCGCATCGCGCCTCGACCCGCTCGATGAACAGGTCGCCCAGGGCGCCCGCCTTCGCCCGGGCCGCCGCCATCTCCACACCGTCAAACGCATCCAGCGCGGCGTTGAGCGCCGTCAGGCTCAGGATCGGCGGCGTCCCGCACAGCCACCGGGCGATACCCGGCGCCGGCGCATAGTCGGCGACAAAGTCGAACGGCTTCGCATGCCCCATCCAGCCTGACAGAGGATTCCGCAGCCCTGCCTGATGGCGCTTGGCCACGAACAGATACGCCGGAGCGCCCGGCCCGCCGTTCAGATATTTGTACCCGCAACCCGCCGCCAGATCGGCCCCGTCGCGGTTCAAATCGACGTCAAGCACCCCCGCGCTATGGCTCAGGTCCCAAAGACTCAGCGCGCCCACGGCCCGGATCGCGGCGCTCAGTCCCGCCATGTCGCGCACTGCGCCGCTGCGATAGTGCACGTGGCTCAGCAGAACCAGGGCGACCCTGTCGTCCAGCGCCGCCTCGATCCCGCCCGGCTCCACCACCCTCAGTTCGAGGTCCGGCATCATCCCGGCCAGCCCCTGCAGGATGTACAGGTCCGTCGGAAAGTCGCCGCCCTCGGTCAGCACTACCCACCGCCCGCGCTGGGTGCCCACCGCCGCTGCGGCCAGCTTGAACAGGTTCACCGACACCGAGTCAGCCGCCACCACCTCGTCTGCCTCCGCCCCGATCAGGCGCGCAATCTTGCCCCCGACCTTCTGAGGCAGACCGATCCAGCCGTGCTTGTTCCAGCTGGCGATCAGATCACCACCCCACTGCCGCTCGACCGCGTCTTGCACCGCTTCTGCCGCCGCAACCGGCAGGGCCCCCAGCGAATTACCGTCCAGATAGATGACCCCGTTCGGCAGGCTGAACCGCGCCCGCACCTCGCCGAGGGGATCGGCGGCGTCCAGATCGAAACAGTCCTGTCGGGTGGTCATTCTCTCGGGCTCCGGTTGCCGGACGGCCCCTGCTCTCTACAGTGACCCGCCGCGCCGGTGAAACGGCGACTTCGACAGGACCGCCTGATGCGCCTGATGACCGCCGCCCTTGCTTGCCTGCTGGCGTCGGCGGCCTGTGCCCCGCCGCCGACACTCATCCCGCCTGTGGAGACCCGCGCGCCCATCACCTTCAGCCAGCTTCTGGCTCGGCCCCGCGTCGCCGCTGACCAACGCATCGCCTACGGCCCCGATGCCCTGCAGTTCGGCGAACTGTGGCTCCCGCGCGGAGGCGGCCGCCATCCCGTCATCGTCCTGATCCACGGCGGCTGCTGGCGCGCCGACCTGCCGGGAACGGAGCTGATGGACTATATGGCCGCCGACCTGCGCGATCGGGGCTACGCCGTCTGGAACCTCGAATACCGCCGCATCGGCCACCCCGGCGGCGGCTACCCCGGCACCTTCCAGGACATCTCTGCGGGTCTCGACCAGCTGCGAGCGATCGCGCCCCAACACCGCCTCGACCTCCGCCGCGTCGCCGTCTCGGGCCATTCCGCCGGCGGCCATCTCGCGCTCTGGGCCGCGGCCCGTGATCGCCTCCCTGCCGGCAGTCCACTGCGCGTTGCTGATCCGCTGCCGATCCGGGGCGTCGTTTCGCTCGCCGGCATCGCCGACCTCGACGCCTACCGACAGACTGGCCCGGACGCCTGTGGCGGCCCCTCGACGATCGACGGCCTCGTTGGCGTCCAGCAGCCTGGCGGCCGCGATGTTTTCGCCGACACCTCCCCGCCCGCCCTGCTTCCGCTGGGCGACAGACAGATCATGATTTCCGGAGCACTTGACCCGATCGTACCGCCTCGCTTCGGGGAGGATTACGCCACTGCCGCCGCTGCCCGCAGCGATCCCGCGCGGTCTCTGGTGCTGGAAGGCGCAGGGCATTTCGAGCTCATCGACCCCACCTCGGCGGCTTGGCCGCAGGTCGTGAAGGCCTTCGCCGACCTTCTGGACTGACGCCGTCAGCCCGCCCTGGCGACCGGCGCAACCTGATGCATCGCCAGCAGGGTTCCGATGGGCGCTGCCAGCGTCGCCTTGGTCGGCGGCCCGGCGGCCATGGAGACCTCAAGGGCCCCGACCGCGACGGCCAGACGCGAGTCGGACACCTTCATGGCCAGCATCTTGAGAGTCGCCGCCTGTTCGCGAATGGCGCGTACCGCCTGCATCGGATCGCTGTCGAACTGGTCCAGTGCGGCGGCCAGAATGCGCATCGCCTGATCCTTGGCCTCTGCCTGCCCGGCCGCGCCCGTCGCCGGCCGATCAGCCTTGCGCTTTCCGGCGCCGGAGAATTCGCCGGAATTGAACCGGCGCCGGTCAGGTCCGATGTAGCCGACAGCCTCGACCCAGTCGCGCGGCTTGATAGCGACGTTCTCGACCCGCTTGAACAGGTCCGCACTGGTGAAGGGCTTGCGAAGGAACTCGTGCACGCCCGCATCCCGCGCGCCCAGGATCGTGCGGGCGGTTGCGTCGGCGGTAATCATGATGATCGGCGCGCGGCGGCAGTCCATGTCAGAGCGCCGCAGCGCCCGTGCCAGGGATTCACCGTCCAGCCCATCGCCGGTCCGTTCCGTAAACACGAGGCCGGGTTCCAGCTCGGCCGCCGCCATCAGTGCGCGCTTCTCGTCCGGCTGAACGGCGATATCGCGTGAGCCCAGCCCTTTCATGATGTCGGTGAGCAGACGAGCGGCGTGAGGATTCGGGTCGACAATCAGCACCCGTTTGACCACGGGCTCCAGCTTCGCCAGCATACGACGATCGATTGCAAACAAGACCCGGACCTCCACCTCGAAGGTACGTGCTTAGCCGGTACGGGTTAAAACCCGTTGAACGCTGGAGTTTCAGCGCTCAACCCCCGATCGCCTAGCCCCGGAACGGGTCGCGCATCATGATCGTGTCGTCGCGCTCGGGGCTGGTCGACAACAGGGCCACCGGTGCGCCGATCAACTCCTCGATCCGACGCACGTATTTGACGGCATTGGCGTTCAGGTCACGGAAGCTGCGCGCTCCGGCCGTGCTTTCGCTCCAGCCGTCCATTTCCTCAAACACTGGCTCCGCCGCGGCCTGCGACTTCAGGCTGGACGGCAGATAGTCCAACACATGTCCATCGATCCGGTAGCCAGTGCAGATCTTCAGCGTCTTCAGTCCGTCAAGCACGTCCAGCTTGGTCAGGGCGATCCCGTCGATGCCGTTGATCGCCACCGACTGCCGCACCAGCACCGCATCGAACCAGCCGCAACGCCGCGCCCGCCCGGTATTCACCCCGACCTCGCGCCCCACCGTCGCCAGATGGGTCCCGACCTCGTCGTTCAGCTCACAGGCAAACGGCCCCTCGCCGACCCGCGTGGTGTAGGCCTTCACGATCCCCAGCACATAGCCGACGCCCCGCGGCCCGATGCCCGACCCCGCCGCGGCCTGCCCGGCCACGGTGTTGGAGCTGGTCACATAGGGATAGGTGCCGTGATCCACGTCCAGGAAGGCACCCTGCGCCCCCTCGAACAACACCCGCTTGCCATCCCGCCGCGCCTGATCAAGCACCCGCCACGCCGGCTGCACATACGGCAGGACCTTCGGCGCGATCTCCAGCAGTTGGGCCAGCAACGCTTCCGGGTCGATCGGCTCCAGCCCCAGTCCGGCGCGCAGCGGGTCGTGGTGCGAGCGCAGGCGGTCGATCTTGACCTTCAGGTCGTCAACATTGGCCAGGTCGCAAACGCGGATCGCTCGCCGCCCGACCTTGTCCTCATAGGCCGGGCCGATGCCCCGCCCCGTGGTGCCGATCCGCGCGCCCGGCGCGCTCGCCGCCGCCTCGCGCGCCACATCCAGCGCCGGATGGATCGGCAGGATAAGGCAGGCGTTGTCGGCCACGATCAGGACCTCGGGGCTGATCTTGATTCCTTGCGCCTCGATCTTGGCGATCTCGCCGACCAGATGCCAGGGGTCGACCACCACGCCGTTGCCGATGATCGAGGGCTTTCCCTGCACCACGCCGGACGGCAGCAGCGCCAGCTTGTAGACCTTGCCGTCCACCACCAGCGTATGGCCGGCGTTGTGCCCGCCCTGGAACCGCACGACCATATCGGCGCGGTTCGACAGCCAGTCGACGATCTTGCCCTTGCCCTCGTCGCCCCACTGGGCGCCGACTACTGCAACGTTCGCCAAGACTATTCTCCGCTGTCCGGGATTTCGGAATGCGGGCGCAGCCTATAGCCGGGGAATCGGCGGGTGTCCCGTCGCGGCGTGATTATTCCGCGATCGCCGTTTCGAACGCCCAGTCCAGCCAGGGAGTCAGCGCCTCGATGTCCGCGGTCTCGACCGTACAGCCGCACCAGATCCGCAGGCCGGCGGGAGCGTTGCGGTGGCTTTCGACATCGAACGCCGCCCTCTCGTCCTCAACCAGCGCCTTCATCCGCCGAACCAGCGCCTGCCGCGCATCCTCGGGCATGGTGGTCACCCGCGGATCGACGATCTTCAGGCACACGGAAGTGGTCGACCGGGTCGCCGGGTCGACAGCCAGATAGTCGATCCAGTCCGTCCGCCGGACCCATTCGTCGAGCGCCGAGGCGTTTGCCTCCGTCCGCGCGATAAGGGTGTTCAGCCCGCCGACCGACAGGCCCCATTCGACCGCGTCGATCCAGTCCTCGATTGTCCAGACCGAAAACGTGTTCAGCATAGACCCGCTCGCCAGCAGCCGGTCGAAGCCCTTGGCGTCGCGCAGCCTCAGCACCTTGGGTACCGGTCGGGGCGGCGCATAGCGATCCAGCCGCTCAACTGCCCGCGGCGACAGAACGGCCACGCCCAGCCCCGCCTCTCCGCCCAGCGCCTTCTGGAAGCTGAAGGTCACCACATCCAGCTTGCCCCACGGCAGGGCCATGGCGAACGCCGCGGAAGTGGCGTCGCAGATCACAAGTCCTTCGCGGTCGTCGCTGATGAAGTCCGCGTCCGGCGCGCACACGCCCGACGTCGTCCCGTTCCAGGGAAACACCAGATCCTTCGCCGGATCGACCGTCGAGGTATCAGGCCACTCGCCCCACGGTGCCGAGATGACCTCAGGCTCCAGCTTCAGATGTTCGACCGCGTCGGTGGCCCACACCTTGCCGAAATTCTCGAAGGCCAGCACCTGCAATGGCCGCTCACCGAGCATCGACCACATGGCGGCTTCGACGGCTCCGGTGTCGGACCCGGGCACATAGACCAGCACCCAGTCCGCCGGAACCTGAAGCAGCTCCCGCGTCAGCCTCAGGCCGTGGGCGAACCGCTCCACCACCTCCGGCGCGCGGATGCCACGGCCCAGCAACTCATGCGGAATGGCCTGCGACGACCAGCCCGGCCGCTTCGCCGTCGGCCCTGCCGAGAACCATGGCCGCGCCGGCTTGATGTTGGGACGGTTCGCCATCAGTCACGGAACGGCCGCATGGGCCCCTTGTCGCGGATGTCCTGCGCCAGCCTGGTCAGCTCGGCGCTGTCTTCCGGCAGATTGATCATGAGTTTGGCCAGCAGGTCGCCGCGCTTGCCATCCGCGAACGCACCTCTTCCCTTCAAGCGCAGCACCTTGCCCGAGCTCGAACCCGCCGGAATGGTCATGCTGACCGTCCCCTCGGGTGTCCGCACTGGCACCTTTCCGCCCAGCACCGCGTCATACAGCGCCACCGGCTGATCCATAGTCAGGTCCGCGCCGTCGCGGGTGAAGACCGGGTGTTTTGCGACCTTCAACTCGATCAACGCGTCTCCAGCCGGCCCGCCGCGTCCGGGCGCGCCCTGCCCCTTCAGTCGGATCGTCTGCCCGTCGCTGGCGCCCTTGGGGATCGCCACGTCCAGCATCCGCCCATCGGAAAACTGGATGCGCCGCGTCGCCCCCGAGATCGAATCCTCGAGACTGATTTCCAGCGTCGCCTTGACGTCCTGGCCCTTGGGCGCGAACCCGCCGGGCCGCGCGCCACCCGGCCGGGCACCGCCGCCGAACATCCCGCCGAACAACTCGTCCAGATCGATATTTTCGAAACCCTGCTGACGGGCACCGCCCTGGCCGAAGGGATTGCCGCCGGGTCCGCCCCGCGCACCGCCGGTGCCTCCGAAGCCACGGAACTGTTCGCGCCCATCTGCGTCGATCTCGCCGCGGTCGAACTTCGCCCGTTTGTCCTTGTCGCCCAGCAGGTCGAAGGCCGCCGTGATCCGCTTGAACCGCTCGTCGGCGACCGTATTGCCGGGGTTCTTGTCGGGATGCAGCTCCTTGGCGAGCTTGCGGAAGGACTTCTTGATTTCGTCCGCGCTTGCGCCCCTCGAAACGCCCAGTTCCTTGTAGGGATCGCCCGCCACTTCGAATGCCGCTCCATCTAACTCGAGAGTGTCAGTTAGGGCATCGTGTGCGCCGCGCAAAGGGAGGCGGGGCAAATCAGGCCGTCAGGGCGACGATCGCCTCCATCCCCCAGCCGTAACCCTCGGCCCACTGAGCCACCGCGACCCGCGAATTCCCGCCCAGCCCGCCCGGAAAGTCCCCGGCGAGGTCCACCGCGGCGTAGGTCGCACGGTTCTCCTCCACCTCGAACACGCGCAGCGGATCGTCTCCGTCCAGCACACGCACCCGAAACCGCATGGCCCCGGTTTCGACTTCGCCATCCCACCGGTCGCCATCAAGCCTCGACCGCGCGATCCAGCCCAGTTCAAAGCCGCCATCTGCCCGTATCTCGGCCTGCAGATGCGCCGGCGACCAGGGACGCTCATAGACGCCCTCGGCCGTGAACCCGATCTCGCTCACGCCTGCGCCTCCAGCTGGCCCGCCCGCCGGACCCGCCCTCCAGACCAGCGACAACCCTCTTTCCGCCCGCGGCGACTCGACCCTTACGGGCGCTTGATCCAGGAACACCACCACCGCACCGACCGGCACGCCCGCTGCACGGGTCCCTTGCTGCCCCCTCAACAGGCCTGACAGTCGCCAGACTCCGCCGCCGACCAGGGTCGCCGTCCGGAACTGCACCAGCTCCCAACCGCTGTCGCCTTCCACGGCCACCACATTGCCACCAGCAAACACCCCCACATCCGACCGACTTTCCGGAGCCCTGCCTTCCACCCGGACCAGCATCGCGTTCACCTCGTCCCAGCGATGCCGCGGACCCGTCGCCAACGCCTCAGCCAGCACCGCCACCGTCGCCGGCTGCGCAACGTCGCCCCGCGCTGTCAGTGATCCGGCGTCCGGCCCGGCGAAGACTCGCATCGGCTGCCATGGATCCGCCGCCGCCACCGCGATCGGCCGCCCGTCCGCCTCGCTTCCGCTCAACGGGGGCAATTCGATCATCCGAAAGAAGGGCGCGCCCGAGGGCTTCGGTGCCTCGCCCGCCGACGGCCGACCGTCGTCCTCGCCGACCCGGACCGCAAGGACGGGCTCCAGCAGCGCAGACGGAGTCTCGTCCACGTCCAGCCGCATCACCCGCCAGACGCCGCTCCGGCCTTCGACCGTCACCGTATCGCCCGGTTCCAGCGCAAGCGCCTCTACCGGGCCCGGCAGGACAGTCAGCCGCTCGGCACCGCCGGCTTCCAGCGCCCGTTCCGCTGCCGCCCGCGCCAAGGTGCCCGAACAGACCGCCGGCAGATCCAGATCGATCCCGCCGCCCCCGCCTGCGGCGCGCACGACCGCCGATCCGGTCTGATACCCGGCCTCTCCGTCGATATAGCGGACCCTCGCCGCGCCGGGCTTCAGCTCCAGCACCCGCTCCGCCTTCAGGCTCGCGCCTTCGTCCGGCAGCGCCATGCCTGCCAGCGTCAGCACCACGATCGGCGGTTCGTCCCCGATGACCGCAACCCGGCCGTCCCTCTCCGCCGCGATCAGGCCGAGACCGGACAGCAGCGGCTCCAGTGCGTCCCGCGTCCGCATCGGACGGTCGATGACATAGCCCTGCACCTCGCCTCGGAAGCTGCCCACCTCAAACTGACCGTCTGCCAGCCCGCCCCGCCTCAGCACCGCCGCGACCAGATCGCGCGTCTCCCCGGTCAATCGGCCGTTCAGCCAGTGACCGGTCCGCCAGGCGCCCGCGTCGGCCCACACATCTTCCCGCGCCGGGAACGCTGGATACGGCCTTGCATCCCAGCACCAGACATCCGCCGCCGCCAGCATCGGCCCGCCATAGATCGCGGACACCGGATTGTTCTCCGCCTCGGCAAAATGCCCAAGCACAGCCTCCAGCGCCCGTCGCTGCATGCGGTCGTCCCGAGCGCCGGTCGAGTACGGCGGCAGGGCGTTCTCCGCGCTCTTGGGGTCCTGAAAGAGATTGGGCGCATTGCCGCCGCGGTCCACCGCCGCGCAGCCGAACTCCGTCAGCCGGACCGGCTTCATCCCGGGGACCCAGCCAGTCGGTGCCAGGTTCCTCACGCCGCCGGGCCGATCATGGTGAGGGTGTGACCACCAGCCCTTCAGGTCCTTGACCCGAAACACCCAGTCCTCGCCGTGCGCCGTATCCACGATCAGCGTCCGCGTCTGCGCCGCCCGGTCGGCGTCCGAGGCATAGAACCAGTCGAAACCCTCGCCGCCCGCGACCTGAGCCGCCAGCCCCGCCGGATCGTCCGGTCCCTCGAATTCCGCCCTGTCGAGGCCGCCATCCCCCGCCCGCCAATCGCCCAGCGGCGGGTACCAGTCGATCCCGACGTAATCGATCGCCCCATCGGCCCACAGCGGATCGAGGTGGAACAGGACCTCACCACCGTCGCGCACCCCCGCATACTCCGTCCAGTCCGCGGCATAGCTGATCGCCACACCCGGCCCGACCACCGCCCGGCACTCCGCCGCCAGCGCCCTGAATTGCGTCACTGCCGGAAACCCGCCGTCTGCGTCCCGCGTCGTTGACAGCCCGCGCATCTCCGAGCCGATCAGCAGCCCGTCCGCGCCCGTCTCCGCCGCCAGCGCCGCATAGTGGAGAGCAAACCTCCTCAGCCCCCAGCCATCGGCCGTCCCGAACATCGCCGCGACGTCCGCAACCGCGCCGGCCCCGTCCTCGCCCTTCACCCGCCCGCGCCACGGATAGGCCGACTGCTCCCCACCGCCATAGGGGTCCGGCAGGCCATTGCCGACCGGCACATCCATCAGCACGAAGGGATACAGCGTCACCTCAAGCCCACGCGCCTTCAGCGCCGCCACCGCCTGCCGCACGCTCTCATCCGACGGGGTCCCGCCATAGGCCGGACCCCCGCCGTTCTGCGAAATCAGATGTGCGCCGGACCGTCCGAGCCCTGCCACCGACCACGTCAGCGGCTCCGTCATCTTGTCCACCCGCTCCACGCCCGGTCGGATCGAGCAATTCCCGGCCCGCAGGTCATCTCCGAACCACCCGACCACCAGACTGACCCGTTTCAGGTTCGGGCACTGCGTCTGAAGTTGGTCCAAGGACACCATCAGGTCGGCCTGCCCGTCGGCCGCGTGCAGATTCTCCGCCGTTGTCCGCGTCAGCCCGTCGCGCCGCATCACCGCCTCGGTCGCCAGCACGAACTCCCCGGCTCCCGGGATCAGACACACCCCCTCCAGCCGGTCTTCCAGTCTCGGCGTATCTCCCCGCGCCCGGCGGAAGACCTCGAAACCCAGTTGTGGCGGCCGGTTGCCATAGGGCCCCAGCGGCAGGTCCTCGAACACCACATAGGCCGTGCCGCGATACGCCGGCGTGGAGCCTTCCACGGCCTCGATCAGGGGATCGGGCATCTGGTCGTCCCCGCCCCGATGCACCCGCATCGTCACGCCTGACAGATCCATCGGCCGTCCGTCAGCCCAGACCCGCCCGATCCCGTCGATCTCACCCTCGCAGAGCGCCACGGCGAAGCTCAGGGAGTAGTCGTACGCCACCGACCGTGGTCCGCCCTTGCCCCCAGACGACGTGCGCCGTCCCTCCAGAAAGCGCGCCGCCCAGATCACCTGTCCCGTCACACGCGCACGGCCAAACACACAGGCTAACGGCGCGCCTTCGGCGGTTCCCTGGACCTTCAGTGTCTCCAGACGCGGGCCCCTCTGCCGCGCCGGCTCGAGGCTGGAGACGACCCGCTGATCGATCATCCGCCCCAGCGTCGAGCCGATCACCGCTCCGATCGGACCGCCGATCACTTGACCGACGCCGCCCAGGATCATCTGCGACATGTTTGGCCTCCGCGGGTTGGTTCAATGAGGGGCCAGCGGAAGGCGGCGACGAGTCGCCGACGCCACCACGCCCCCATCCAGCTCTCCACCACGGCTCGTCCCCAATAGGCGTGGATCATCCGCAGCTCAGTCCCGCTCATGTCACTCAGGATCGCGCAGTGTTTGGCCGGGCACTCCGGTGCCATTCGGAACAGCACCACATCGCCGACGGTCGCCGCCTGAACGGGAATTTCCATCAGCCACCGCCGCGCAGCCGTCAGCAAGGTCTCCTCGCCCCCGACCTCGGCCCAGTCCGGCCGATAGGCCGGCGGAACCTCCGGCTCGACGCCGACCAGTTCACGCCAAACCCCGCGGATCAGACCCAGACAGTCCGCGCCTTCGCCCCGCACGCTGGCCTGATGCCGGTAGGGCGTCCCCAGCCAGCCGCGCGCGGCCGACACAACCGCGTCTCTCATCGTCGACTCCCGCCGTCATGCCGCCCACCGTCGACCGGCGCCGCGGTCAGGAAGTCGTCGCCCGGAATGTCCGGAAAGCCCTGGAAGTTGACGCCGTTCGTGAACGTCCCGACGCAGGTCGCCCAGCGCTTGTCGCAGGCGACACCCGGGAAGGCCTCCAGATCGATCCCGCAGCGCCCGTCACCCAGCATCGCATCGCAGTCCCGGCCACAGGTTCGACCGACGACCCGCTCGAGCGCCGCCAGCGGCCCCTCCAGCTCGGCGGTGAACGACGGGCCGTCACGGCGAATCCGCGCCAGCGTCGCCGACCACAGCCGCACCCTCAGATCCGGCCGGTCCCAATCCACCCGCCACAGCGCGACCGACGCCCCGTCGTACAGCCCGGCCTCGACGTCCGCGTCGTTGATCGCTGCATGGTCCAGTCCACCTGCGGCCGACGCCGACCCGGCGCTGAAACCCACTGCGCTGTCCGACGCCCCCGCCGTCCAGCCGCTCGACGCCCGGCATGTCACCCCCTCGACGATCAGGTCGCGGTCATGATCGGTGAACCCCAGTTCAACGCCGTCCGCCCTTCGCAGCACCCAGGCATGGCACAGCTTCGCCGCCCCGCTCGCGATGCCGGCGGCCATCTCTTCCGGTATGGCTCGCATGGCTCAGACCCGCACCTCGATCAGCGGAACGGCCGCCATCCGCCCGGCGTCGAAGCTCTCCAGCGTCACCTCGATCCGGTCCGCGTCGAACCGCACCGGCGTGTCGAACTCGAACCCGGCGGTCACCGTGGCACCGGAGGGCGGTGCGACCTCCAGTGTGACCAGGCCCGTCGCCGCATTGACTGCGAAGCCTGACGCCGCCAGTTCGACTCCATTGACCGCGATCTGCACGGTCCCTTCGACCGCCTTGGCGATCCGCCGCTCCAGCGCGTCGCCGCCCTCGCCGTATCGCTTGACCAGGTGAAACGCCGTCCGCGTCCCGTCGCCCTCGCCCAGCACCTGATCCAGCGGCCCGACCGCCGCCCCCGGCGCGCAGGACTTGCAGTCCGCAAAGTCCCGGAACCGGAACCCGTACAGCCGCCCGCGCCGCGCCTCGAAGAACCCTGTCAACGCCGCCATATCGTCCAGCGACCGGAGGTTGGCACCGATCAGATAGCGCCGCCGCCCGTGCGCCCACGGTGTCGACCGTCGCTCGAAGCCGGACCCCAGCGTCACGATCTCCGTCCGCCGCTCCACTCCGCCAGTCGATCCGAACGCCAACCGTGCGGGCAAGCTCACCTCATGAAAACTCATCTGACTCCTCATCATGTTCCATGGTTCGTCGCCGTCGGCTTTCGCTTGTCGGGCGAGCGGCGTTCGGTCATCCTGCCTTCAACGGACGCAGTGTCCGGCGCACGGGAGGGCGGCATGACGACGGAGAGTTCCAACCAGGTTCAAAGCTTCGACTGGCAGAAGCTCCTGTTTTCGTTCGAGGGCCGGACACGGCGCTCACACTTCTGGATCGGCTGGCTGATCTGCCTCGGTGTCGGGGTCGTGGCCGGTTGGATTCCCCTGATCGGCTTTTTCATCTCGATCGCGCTGATCTGGCCCAACCTGGCCATTACCGTGAAGCGCCTGCATGACCTGGGGATGAGCGGCTGGATCGCCGCCGTTCCGTTCGTCGCCAACATCGTCGGCTTCATCATGATATTCGTCAGCGTCGGCGCGTCGGTCTTCATGAACGCCACCGCTCTCGAGAATGAAGACCCGGCCGCCATCCTGGCCCTGGTTGGACCAGCCATCGGCATCCTCGGCCTCCTGTTTCTGGTGAATTTCGGCTTCCTGCTCTGGGTCGGTCTGGTCGACGGCAAACCCGGCTCGAACAAATACGGCTCGAACCCCAAGGGCCT
>VFBG01000158.1 GCA_006515835.1 bacterium
CCGGCGCCGGGCATGTCGAGGCGGGCAGGCGTATCGAAAACTACCCAGACAGCCTCGCCGCGTCGGAAGACAGCGGCACCGACCGGCGTGGACCAGGCAAAGGACAGGCTGACTTTGGCAGGGGTCGCCACGGCCGTGACGGGTACGGACTTGACCGCGACGACGGCGGCGGGCGTCTCGGCCGGAGCGGCCTCCGGGGCCGTGGCGTAGAGGTTCAGCCAGATCGCGCCATCGGCCGAACCGGTCCGTGCTTCTGCGCCTTCGGCGAGGGTCAGGACCAGTTCGGTGGCCCCGCGGACGGCGCGGGTCTCGACCTTGTTCACGCCGCGCGGCGGATTGACCTTGAGGCGAGAGACGTCGGGCGCAGCGGTTGAGCCGATGCGTACGATGACGTCGCGGCCTTCGCGGCGCACCTGCGACCGGGCGCCGATGACGCCCGCGAACTCGATGCGGGTGAATTCGGTATTGGCGCCAATGCGGATCGACAACGGATCCTGCGGAGGGCCGACCTCCTGGGCCAGCGGGGCCAGGGGCGCGAGCAGGACCGCGCCCGCCGCGGCGGCGGCCACGGAGGTCTTGAGAATGCGCTTTCTGGCGGAGGCCCCGGACATGCGCGCGCACCCTCGCGCGTGGGGCCTTTCAACGCGGTTAACGGATGATGACCGATCACCAGCATCCGGATGCCGAACAACTGCGTAGCTTGGGCTGGATTCCGGAGGTCCCATGTCGCTGCTGTCGCTGTTCGCCGCCGCCTTTCTTCAAGCCGCCGCGCCGACGCCCGATGCCATGAATGGAGCATGGTCCGTCGATCTGTCGACCGATCCGGCCCAGCCCTATGTGAAGGCCATGCACCTGACCCTGGCGGCGGACGGAACGGTCAGCGGCGACTTCTACGAGAGCACGATCGAGGCCGGGCGCTGGAAGGCGCAGAACGGGCGTGTCTGCGTGTCCTTCCGCACCACGGACGGTGTCGGCCCCTATCACACAGCCGCCTGCCTGACGGGCGACCGGATCGAAGGTCAGACCTGGGCGGAGCAGAGGTCGTTCGTCTTCGTCTGGAATGCGACACGGGGCGAGCCGACTCCCTGAACCACAGGTCCCGCGACATCACGACGGGTTGCGGCAGCGGTGCCGCGCGCCGACATGGGGTACGGCCTTCCTGTCAGGATCCCGTTGTGACCGAGCCCCAGTACCCTCGTCTGAACACCCTCTCGACCGGCCTGCGCTGCCGCTGCCCGCGTTGCGGCGAGGGGCCGTTGCTGAAGGGGTTTTTGACCATCCGCGACACCTGTCCCGCCTGCGGGCTGGACTACAGTTTCGCCGAGCCGGCCGACGGCCCGGCCTTCTTCGGCATGAGCGCGGTGGGGATCGTGGGCATGGCCCTGTTCATGTGGTTCGAGTTCGCCATCCATCCGCCGATCTGGGTGCATATGGTCGTGACCATGCCCCTGCTGGTGATCGGCTGTCTGGCCGTGCTCCGGCCACTGAAGGGCTGGCTGGTGTCGGAGCAGTTCATCCACAAGGCCGCTCCGCCGGTGTTCGAGAGCAACGGCAAGCACGGCGAAGGCTCGAAATGGCGGTAAGCCGCGCCGTTTGACTTCCCGGCCGATGACGCGCTCCTTGCGCCCGTCCCGGGGAGGGGCGCGCCATGGACATCGAACGTATTCTGTCCTGGCTGCTGATCCTCGTGCCCGCCGTCATCCTGACGATGGCGGCGGTGATGATCATCAAGCGCAAACGGTAGGCGGCGACCCAGGGGGCCCCGGACGCCTGACACCCGCTTGGGGAAATCGGGAACACTGCTTCCGACTGTGTCCGGATCTCGAGATTGAGCCCACGGCAACTGCAGCCGAGTATCGTCTGGCATCCGCCACCCAACCAACATAGGCTCGTTCGGGGAGGCGTGGATGGCGGACCGACTTACCGAGCGTCAGCTGCAGTGTCTGCGGCTCTCAGCGACCATGACCGACAAGGATATCGGTCGGCATCTGGGCATCTCTCACCATACCGTCAGCCTCCATAACCGTGAGGCGATGCGCCGGCTCGGGGTCTCGTCCCGCAAGGCGGCGCTGCGCCGACTAGCTTCAAACCCGCTATACGGTTCAGAGGCTATTACCGTCCCTGTCGATCCCGTCCCAGATCGGTCCGCGCCGGGCAATCCGGTCGACGACGCGGGGCTGACGAACAGGACTACGACCGGAGCCTGGCTCCTGCCGCCTCCCCCGCGGCGGAGCATCCGGATCGGACTGACACTCGTCTTCGCCGCCGTCGCCGCCCTGATAACGGTAGGGATCGTGAATGTGGTGTCCATGGCCGTTGGGGCCCTGGCCTCCCACGCGCCCCTTCCGCCAGCCTGACGCAGGACTGAAACCAAGCGTCAGGGATAAAGATCATGAAGAACAGACACGTCAGCGCCCGTATCGCCCGGCGCCTGCAAACCGCCGAACACGCCGTCGACAAGGCCATGGTGGAGACCAGCGCCCTGATCCAGACCATGATCGAAGGACGGGCCGATGCCGGGTTCGCGGCCGAGGTCGGCCACCTCGCCCTTGTGAACGTTGTCCGGAGCCTGTCACAGCTCACTGAAGCGCGCGGGGCCGTCGTCGAAGGCCATGGCGAGCTCGCCGCCGTGGCGACCGAACACAATATCGGATGGCGCCTGGACGGGCCGCTCGAAGAGAAGCCCAGACCCATGGTGGTCGGAGTTCTCCCGGCTGCTGCCTGACGCGACGGAGGAGCCGGCATGACCGCTACACAGCTCTCCCTGCTAGGCCTGAGCACTCTCAGCATCGGGGTCCAGCTGTGGATGGGGCGCAGGGCGGAACGCCTCGCCGCCCTGGCCTTTCTGGCGGCCATGCTGCTCACGCCGTTGGTGGACGGCCTTCAGATCGGCGGGCTGAGATGGGGCGTTGGTCTCGTATCGGTCAGCCTGTTCGGGGCGCTGGTGGGGTTGAGCCTGATGGCCGAGCGGTGGTGGCTGATGGCCGCCGCCGGCGTCCAGCTCCTGACGGTCGCCACCTATCCCGTCGCCTTGCTCACGCCGGACGGACAGGTCTGGGCCAGCATCACATTCCGGTTCGTGGTGTGGACCCAGCTCATGCTGATCGGCCTGTTTGGCGTCTGGGAGGCCCGCGCGGCCCCGTACGCCCAGCCGCGCCTCGTCGTCCGCTAGCGACGTCAAAGAACGATCACGATCCATTGGCGGCGACGCTGCCGCCCCTATTCCTGAGGACCCTCCATGTCTGGCAGATGGACATTCGAAACGGCCGTCGACTTCTGGCGTCGTCACAACAGCGCCGATCCCGAACAGGTCTGGGACCTCTTCGCATCGGCCGAGGCCTTCATCCTCGACCACACGCCCAAGAGCCGTGTTGAGGCGGAGGTCGTGTTCGAGGTCCTGCTGGAGCAAGGGCCGGACGGACGGGTTGATGGCCGGGACCGACGGGCGTTGCAGCGTCTCCGGACCTACGTCCGGGGTCTCCACCAGGCCCTGGCGGTGGCAGCCTGACGATGGGGTCGGCGATCGATCCCGGTCCGCCGAATGGAAATCGGTCGGGGTCTGGGAGAGGCGACCTCCGGCCCGCGCCACTCTCCCGGCAGGGCCGGGCGTCCGGGTCCTCCGCGGAAATGCGGCCCGGGCCAGGCAATGGCGACCCCGGAGGGACTCGAACCCCCGACCTCTGCTTTAGGAAAGCCTTGCTCTATCCGGCTGAGCTACGGGGACCTAGCGGGTGACGGCGCGGCGGGGAAGCGTCTGCGGACCTTGCCGTCGCCGATTTTGTCATTGGCAGCGTTGAAGTCCGGAACGCGGCTGTTTCTGATTGTGGTTAATCCGTCTTAAGATACAATATGTTGGGGTGAACAAACCCCGAATCGGGCCGTGTCGGTGATTCGGTCCTGATTCGTTTCGCCCCTGTTCCGCTCAAGCGACGAACCCCGTTAAGCCGGGCGTCCCGCCGTCGGTTCTGCGACAGGCAGAGACCTGAGCCGCGCGCGTTGACGACTTAGTTTCGATATGAAACGGTCTCTTGAACGGAGGAGGCCCTCATGCCGCTGAAGCCATCCTGCCTGATCGTCGGTGCCGGAGACGGCGTCGGCTCGGCCATAGCCCGTGCCTTTGCCAGAGAGGGGCTTGCGGTCTGCATCACCCGCCGCGCGCGCAATCTCGAGTCGCTGGAAGCGGTCGCCGCCGCCATTCGCGCCGACGGCGGCGAGGCCCATGCCTTCGGCGTCGATGCGCGCGACGAAGGTGAGATGATCGCCCTGATCGACCGGATCGAGTCCGACATCGGGCCGCTTCAGGTCGTGGTCTTCAACATCGGCGCGAACGTGCGATTTCCGGTCGTGGAGACCACGGCCCAGGTCTATTCCAAGGTCTGGGAAATGGCGGCGCTGGCCGGCTTCTTCACGGGGCGCGAGGCCGCAAGAGTCATGACGCCGCGCGGCAAGGGGACGATCCTGTTTACCGGAGCCACCGCCTCGACCCGCGGAGGGGCGGGCTTTTCCGCCTTTGCGGGGGCCAACGCAGCATTGCGCCAGTTGGCCCAGAGCCTGGCCCGCGAGATCGGGCCCAGGGGCATCCATGTCGCCCATGTGGTCGTGGACGGCATGATCGACGGGACGTTTGCCCGCTCCATCGCGCCGGACATCCAGACCCTGCTGGACGAGGATGCGATCCTGAAGCCCGACGAGATCGCCCGAAACTATGTCTGGCTGCACAATCAGCAACGCAGCGCCTGGACCTTTGAGCTGGACCTGCGCCCGTGGAAGGAAAACTGGTGATGAGCAGGACGATCGACTTCATCTTCGATTTCGCCAGCCCCAACGGCTATTTCGCCCTCCATGGGCTGAAGGGCGTCGCCGAACGGAGCGGTGCCTCCGTCAACCTGATCCCCTGCCTGCTGGGCGGCATCTTCAAGGCGACTGGCAACCAGGCCCCGATGATCGCCTTCGGCGGGGTCAAGGGAAAGCTGGACTATGAGATGCTGGAAATCCGGCGGTTCATTGCCCGGCACGGGCTGACCGCCTTCCGCATGAACCCGAACTTCCCGGTCAACAGCCTGACGGCGATGCGCGGCCTGTGCGCGGTCGAGCCAGGGCCGGAATTCGACGTCTATGTCTCGGCCGTTTCAGCGGGCTTCTGGGAGCGGGGACTGGCCATGGGCGACGCAGCGGTCCTGTCGTCGGTCCTGCACGAGGCGGGTCTGGACGGCGAGGCGATCCTGGCTCGCGCGCAGACCGATGCAGTGAAGGCGATCCTCGCGGCCAACACCGAGGCGGCGGTGGCGCGCGGCGTCTTCGGGGTGCCGACCTTCTTCGTCGGCGATGAGATGTTCTTCGGCAAGGAACGGCTGGACCAGCTCGAAACGCTCCTGTCCGCGACCTGATCACGCGACACCGCATCGCTTGAGGAAACGTCGGCGAATCGCCACCTTGTCCCAATCATGAGTGATCGCGGCGCCGGACAGGCCCCATCGCGCGTTGTCGCGGTTCTGGGCCCCACCAACACCGGCAAGACCCATCTGGCGGTCGAGCGGATGCTGGGCCATGCCTCGGGCATGATCGGCCTGCCGCTGCGGCTGCTGGCGCGCGAAATCTATGACCGGATCGTCAAACGGCGCGGGGCCTCGGCGGTGGCCCTGGTCACGGGCGAGGAGAAGATCGTCCCGCCGCGCGCCCACTATTTCGTCTGCACCGTCGAGGCCATGCCCCTGGAGCGGCAGGTGGAGTTCCTGGCCGTGGACGAGATCCAGCTGGTCGCCGATCCGGAGCGGGGCCACGTCTTCACCCAGCGGCTGCTGCATGCCCGCGGCCGGTTCGAGACCATGTTCCTTGGCGCAGGGACGATGGCGCCGCTGATCCGGTCGTTGATCGCCGATGTGGAGATCGTATCGCGCGAGCGGCTGTCGACGCTGAGCTATGCGGGCTCGAAGAAGCTGACCCGCCTGCCCGCCCGCAGCGCCATCGTCGCCTTCAGTACAGACCAGGTCTATGCGATCGCCGAACTGATCCGGCGTCAGCGGGGCGGGGCGGCGGTGGTCATGGGATCGCTGAGCCCCCGCACCCGAAACGCCCAGGTCGAGCTGTTCCAGTCGGGCGAGGTGGATTTTCTGGTCGCCACCGACGCCATCGGCATGGGGCTGAACATGGAGGTCGACCATGTTGCCTTTGCCGGCTTGCGGAAGTTCGACGGGCGGCGGACGCGCTGGCTGCACGCCCATGAGATCGGCCAGATCGCCGGGCGGGCGGGGCGGCACCTGAGGGACGGGACGTTCGGCGTCACGGGCGAGGCGGTCGAACTGGATCAGGATCTGGTCGAACAGGTGGTCGAGCACCGGTTCGACCCGGTGGAGGGCGCCGAGTGGCGCAATGCGCGGCTGGATTTCGACTCGCTGCCCGACTTGCTGCGCTCGCTGGTCATCACGCCCGGCGTACGGGGGCTGAACCTGACACAGCCGGCGCTGGACGAGACCCTGCTGCGGCGGCTGATCAAGGACGAGGACGTAGCACGGGTCGGACGGTCGCGCGGGGCGATCATGCGGCTGTGGGAGGCGTGCCAGCTGCCCGACTTCCAGAAGACGACGCTGGATGAGCACGGGCGGCTGTCGAAGGAGATCTTCCAGGCCCTGACCGGCAAGCGCGGACGGCTGACCGCCGACTGGTTCGCGCCGCGTTTCGCCGAGCTGGATCGCGACGATGGACAGATCGACCAGCTGTCGGCGCGGCTCAGCGGGGTTCGGACCCTGAGCTATATCGCCAACCGGCCCGACTGGCTGGATCAGGCGCAGGGCTGGCGGGACCAGACCAAGGCGCTGGAGGAGCGCCTGTCCGACGTACTGCATGAGCGGCTGACGGCGCGGTTTGTGGACCGGAGGACGACCGCCCTGATGCGGGCACTGAACGTGACCGAGGACGCGGTCGCCGAGGTCGAGGCCGACGGTGCCGTCATCGTCGAGGGTCAAGCCGTCGGGCGGCTGACCGGCGTGGAGTTCCAGATCGACAAGGGCTCTTCGGCGCTTGAGGACCGGGCGTTGCGGCACGCGGCGCGGCAGGCGGTGACACCCGAAATCGCACGGCGGCTCGGCAGGCTGGCGGCGGACGAGGATGAGGCCTTCGCCGTGACTCCGGACGGTGCGGTGCTGTGGCGCGGGGCGGCAGCGGGGCAGGTCATGGGCGGAGAGTGGTTCGCGCCACGGGTGCGGCTGCTGGGCGAGCTGGGGCCCGTGGCGGCGCGGG